>NZ_JACVUU010000016.1:0-167167 GCF_016516145.1 Klebsiella sp. S69
TCGAACCGCCGACCCCCTCCTTGTAAGGGAGGTGCTCTCCCAGCTGAGCTAATCACCCCCGCTGTGTGGAGTCGCATTATAGGGAGAGTTGAAAATGAGTCAACGCCTTTTCTAAATAATTTGTTTGTTCGTCGTAAAATTAAACAAAACGATCGCAATGTCATCTATGGCGCATGATTTATAAACAAAAAGGGTAAAGCTTGACGTTGAAACGGTAACAACATTGAGGAATCAGCCCACGGTGTTAGAATATTCCTCCATAAAATCCAACGAACACTGCCGCATGTCGGCACCTTTATCAAACGTAAGGCCACTTCATGAAAATCAAAACTCGCTTCGCGCCCAGCCCGACAGGCTATCTGCACGTTGGCGGCGCGCGTACTGCTCTCTATTCCTGGCTTTTTGCACGTAACCACGGCGGTGAGTTTGTGCTGCGTATTGAAGATACCGATCTTGAGCGCTCCACGCCGGAGGCCATTGAAGCCATCATGGATGGTATGAACTGGCTGAGCCTGGAATGGGATGAGGGTCCGTACTTCCAGACCAAGCGTTTTGATCGCTATAACGCCGTCATTGATGAAATGCTGGAGGCGGGCACGGCCTATAAATGCTATTGCTCTAAAGAGCGTCTGGAAGCGCTGCGTGAAGAACAAATGGCAAAAGGCGAAAAGCCGCGTTATGACGGTCGCTGCCGCCATGGTCACGAACATCATGCTGATGATGAACCTTGCGTTGTTCGTTTTGCCAACCCGGAAGAGGGGTCCGTTGTTTTTGACGACCAGATCCGCGGTCCGATCGAATTCAGCAACCATGAGCTGGACGATCTGATTATTCGCCGTACCGATGGTTCTCCAACCTATAACTTCTGCGTCGTGGTTGACGACTGGGATATGGAAATCACCCACGTTATTCGTGGTGAAGACCATATCAACAATACACCGCGCCAGATTAACATCCTGAAAGCGCTGAATGCGCCTGTGCCGGTTTACGCCCACGTTTCGATGATTAACGGCGATGACGGTAAAAAATTATCCAAGCGTCACGGCGCGGTCAGCGTTATGCAGTATCGCGACGACGGCTACCTGCCGGAAGCGCTGCTGAACTATCTGGTGCGTCTGGGATGGTCAAGCGGCGACCAGGAAATTTTCTCTCGCGAAGAGATGATTAAGCTGTTTAGCTTGGGAGCGGTGAGCAAATCTGCGAGCGCGTTCAACACCGAAAAACTGCAGTGGCTGAACCATCACTATATCAACTCGCTGGCCCCGGAATATGTGGCAACGCATTTACAGTGGCACATTGAGCAGGAAAATATCGACACCCGTAACGGCCCGCAGCTGGCTGAGCTGGTTAAGCTGCTGGGCGAACGCTGCAAAACGCTGAAAGAGATGGCGGCGAGCTGCCGTTATTTCTATGAAGATTTTGCCGAGTTTGATGCCGATGCGGCGAAAAAGCACCTGCGTCCTGTTGCTCGTCAGCCGCTGGAAGTGGTACGCGATAAATTAGCCGCTATCAGTGACTGGACAGCGGAAAATGTTCATTACGCGATTCAGGCGACGGCTGATGAACTGGAAGTCGGGATGGGCAAAGTCGGGATGCCGCTGCGAGTTGCCGTAACCGGCGCAGGCCAGTCTCCGGCGCTTGATGTGACCGTGCATGCAATTGGCAAATCCCGTAGCGTAGAACGTATCAATAAGGCGCTGGCCTTTATTGCTGAACGCGAAAGCCAACAATCCTGATACTTGAAACAGACATTGCAAAACGGTGGGGATAGCTAACCCCGCCGTTTTTTTTGCCTGCTACTTTGCATCAGTAATACCAAGCCGGGAGAGAAATCCGCTAATCCCCTCGCGCGCAAGAAGATCGCGCAGGTGTAACTGTTCAGTCGGGGTCATCAGGTGCATGGTTTCGACAATCTGCCGCCATATGGCGTCAGCATCATTCACAAAGTATTTGACGGGCTGTTCAGCCAGCTGATTATCTATCGCCAGATGCCGTAGCGCCGGAATATTGGCGAGGAAATCGATAACCGGCCTGTCGATGACGATAAGACGAGCGCGCCCCCCTTTGACTCCGGGTATCGGTTCCGTCCGCCATTTTTGTTCTCTGGCCCAGCGGTTTATGGTTTGTCGGGCGAGGTTAAGACTCTCGGCGAGCTCCGCTGGCGTCATTTTATCTTTAAGTTTCATCATGCTTTCACCGATCGCGGATACCCAGTCGGTTGAGTAATCCTGTGATCCCTTCACGCAACAGCAGCGACATCAGCAACTTTTGCTCACCCGGCGTCATCTCTTTGCACAGCGTAAGAAGCAGAGATTCCAGTTCGTTATCCGTTGCGGAGTAGGGGACCGGGTTTTCGGCCACGCGCTGCGCGCTGCGTATGAATTCGCGAACCTGCTCATTGACATGTACGAGGCGCGCTTTACCGCCCTGAACGCCGGGGCGCGGGGAGGTTTGCCACCCCTCTTTACGTACCCATTTGTTTATGGTTTGCCGACTGAAGCCAGTCAGATGCGCTATTTCTTCAGGTGTCATTCGTTCCTTGAGCATACTATTTCCTGAGTAAATATGTGGGAATTAGTTGCACATGTTATAGCATCCTTTTACAGGAAAGAGTGACATGTTTAGCTTCTGGCTGCGATAAGGCTCGCAATGTCAGCCGTTTGCCTGCTTTTTCAGCGATCAAATTGCGGGGATTCATTTTGCCGTTGACACCTGACGAAGGAATTCATATTATGCCGCCCGTCAACACGACACGCTTTACGTTACGGGGCTATAGCTCAGCTGGGAGAGCGCTTGCATGGCATGCAAGAGGTCAGCGGTTCGATCCCGCTTAGCTCCACCAAATTCCGAACCCTCGCTGCGGCGGGGGTTTTTGTTTTTATCAGGGAAATGTAAAGTACTTTCTGAATAAGTCAGTAAATCTCCGCGTTAAGTAATTTCAGATTTTTTCACTATTTAAAATCTTGCCTGCCTTTATTAAGCAACATAATATTTGCTGCCTAAATATATTTGTTGCCGCAGGAGTTTTAATTAACAATAATGATTGATCATTTTAACATTAAGATCAAAAAAACTCTGCTGGCCCTTCTGGTCTGCTTTATAGCCATTCCGCTGTCCAGATTTATTTCTCCTCAAACTATTATTGACGGAAATCAAATTTATCTGGCATGGCTGCCGTTGAGCTTAATGTATGCTGTGCTTTTTATTTTTGGCCGCTATGCCGTTGCTCCATTGGTAGTCGCGTTTGCGATTACCAATGCCTGGATAATCGATCTGACCTTCACTCAGGCGGTTATCCTGCTTTTTTGCCAGCTCTTCTCGGTATTCCTCTCCTGCGCTATTGTCCGTTATCAGCTTGGAAGGCGCTGGCGCGCCGGGCTGACGGCGAAACATATGGGCGTGAGGGTTTTCTGGGGCGGTTTCTTCGCGCCAATTCTGCTCAAGATCACAATGTATCTGGCGGGGCGCTTCTTTTCGTTTCCGCTGGCGATTTCCAGCTATTTCGGCAATATGTCGGTTATCTACACCGTTATCGATATACAGAGCCTGATTAGCGCTGCGTTAATTTTTACGACCTTCTTTTATTATCCGTTGCGGATGATTATCAGTCCGCGATATGCGCGAGTATTCTGGCGCAATCTTTGTCATTCATGGCAAGTGCGCGAGCAGCGAGTATTTACGCTGTACTGGTTTGTAGCGCTGGCGGCAATATTACTGGTGCTATGTACGCCTTATGATTCTGTTTTTATTGCTGGTTATTTAGTTCCTCTTATTTTCATTTTGTACTTTATTGGTATTAGTCGTCTGGCGCATACGCTGATTCGCATTTCGTGGTCCGTTTCAGCATTTTTACTCGTGGCCTATAACCAGAATTTTTTGCATGGGGTACAAAGTGAATATTCCCTGTCATTTGTGCTTTCGGTGCTAATTTGTTTCACTATCTGTCTGTTTTATATGGCGGATATCTACGCGCGCAGTGAAAGAATGAAGTTCAGATGGCGAGACCAGGCGGAAGAAGATCCGCTAACCGGTTTGCCCAATTTGCGTGCGCTGGAGAGTCATCTGCAGCGTAACCCCGCGGTTGCTATAAGCAGCCTGCGAATACAGAATCTGGATTTCCTTAGCCGCCATTACGGCATGATGATGAGGGTTGAGAGCAAACGGCAAATCGCCTGTAAGCTACAGCCGCTATTGTCTCAGGGCGAGCGGATTTTTCAGCTTCCCGGCAGCGAGCTATTGCTGGTGCTAAACGGCCCTGAACCTGAGGCGCGTTTAAATCATATCGTTTCCACGCTTAACCATAAAAAGTTTAGCTGGAACAACCAGACGTTGGATCTCGAGTTTGGCGCATCGTGGGGAGGCTATAGCGGTACCGAATCGGATATTCACCCGATGCTTGGTCAGCTTAGCTGGCTATCGGAGCAGGCCGGCGCGGCTCGTCGCGTGTTAGCGCTTGACGCCGCTCAGGAACAGATTTCCGATCAAACAAGCGAACAGGTCCGGCTGCTGGCGCAGATTAAGCAGGCGCTTAACGAGCGCGGTCTGGTACTGTATGCCCAGCCCATCCGCGATGCCGCAGGAAAGGGATACTATGAAGTTCTTTGCCGTATGCGCTGCGGTAATAACATCATTACGCCCGATAAGTTTATTCCGCCGATCGCGCAGTTTAATCTGAGCCAGCGCTTTGATATGCAGGTACTGGAAACGCTGTTCAGCTCGCTCAGGCACCATCAAGGGCAGCACTTCTCCGTGAATCTGCTGCCCTATACGCTGATGCAAAAGGATAGCGCGACGCAAATTATCTCGCTTTTTAAACGCTATAACCTGTCGGCGGAGGCGATTACGATTGAAGTCACCGAAGAGCAGGCGTTTTCCGATGTGGAAACCAGTATGTATAACATACAGCAGCTGCGAGAATTCGGCTGCGCTATCGCTATCGATGATTTTGGCACCGGCTACGCTAACTATGAGCGGCTGAAAAGCCTGCAGGCCGATATTTTAAAAATTGACGGTTGCTTCGTGCGGGATATCGAAACCGATCCGCTGGACGCCATTATGGTCAAATCGATTATCGAAATGGCTAAGGTTAAAAAGATGAAGGTGGTGGCGGAATACGTTGAAACGCCGGAGCAGCGGGAAAAACTTCTTCAGCTAGGGGTCGATTACCTCCAGGGGTATCTGGTGGGTAAACCGCAGCCGCTGAGCGAGCTGCGGACGTAAAAAAGCCGGGACTTGCCCGGCTTTCTCTCTAGCGAAGAGGGATTACAGTACCAGCGCGGCGATAGACGCAGAGAGCACGCTCACCAGAGTAGAACCGTAAACCAGCTTCAGGCCGAAGCGAGAAACCACGTTGCCTTGCTCTTCGTTCAGGCCTTTAATTGCGCCAGCGATAATGCCGATAGACGAGAAGTTAGCGAAGGAGACCAGGAAGATAGAGATGATACCTTCCGCACGCGGTGAGAGCGTGGCGGCCACTTTCTGCAGATCCATCATGGCGACGAATTCGTTAGAAACCAGCTTGGTTGCCATAATACTACCTACCTGCAGCGCTTCGCCTGCCGGTACGCCCATGACCCACGCCACCGGATAGAAGATATAGCCGAGGATCCCCTGGAAGGAGATGCTATAGCCAAACCAGCCGGTAACGGTGGCGAACAGGGCGTTCAGCGCGGAGATCAGGGCAATAAAGCCAATCAGCATGGCGGCCACGATAATCGCCACCTTAAAGCCCGCCAGGATATATTCACCCAGCATTTCGAAGAAGCTTTGGCCTTCATGCAGATTAGACATCTGCAGATTTTCTTCGCTTTCGTCAACGCGATACGGGTTAATCAGCGACAGAACGATAAAGGTACTGAACATGTTGAGTACCAGCGCCGCAACAACGTATTTCGGCTGCAGCATGGTCATGTACGCACCTACGATAGACATGGATACCGTAGACATCGCGGTCGCAGCCATGGTGTACATGCGGTTGCGGGACATTTTGCCAAGAATATCTTTATACGCGATGAAGTTTTCAGACTGACCCAGAATCAGCGAGCTGACTGCGTTAAAGGATTCCAGCTTGCCCATACCGTTGATTTTGGACAGTACGGTACCGATCGCGCGAATGACGATAGGCAGAATACGAATATGCTGCAAAATACCAATCAGCGCGGAAATGAAGACGATAGGGCACAGAACTTTCAGGAAGAAGAAAGCCAGGCCTTTGTCGTTCATGTTGCCGAAGACAAAGTTTGTCCCTTCATTGGCAAAGCCGAGGAGTTTTTCGAACATCTCGGAGAAGCCCTTCACAAAACCCAGACCAATGTCAGAGTTCAGGAAGAACCAGGCCAGCAGCACTTCAATGACAAGCAGCTGAATGACATAACGAATACGAATCTGCTTACGGTTGTGGCTGACCAACAGGGCCAGAATAGCCACCACTACGATCGCGAGAATAAAGTGCAAGACGCGGTCCATATTTGCTCCAAATATGAGGCAGGTTAAATTTCTGTGCACATTCTATGTAACAAGCGCAAAGAAAACGAGAGCCAGCACACACTATTGCAAGGATATGTGACTAATGGCAAAAATAGTGATCAACCATGCATTTTTGTTATGTTACGTAAAAGTTTTAAAAGTTGCGCTGTTGTACTATTCTGATGACTGATTAAGAGAATTTATCAGTTCCCCGGTTTTAAGTTACTGACCTGCTATCGTTCCCCCTATCACAGCAATCATTATCATCGCTCCAAATGAACTTGATAATCATTCGCATTTTGATAGCATAAAACATAGCAAAGGCTATATTTCCAGAGGCAGAAAATGACAAACAGTCGCGTTGAGAATAGCAGCGGTCGCGCAGCGCGCAAGATTAAGCTCGCCCTGATGGGGCCTGCGTTCATTGCTGCCATTGGCTATATCGATCCGGGTAATTTCGCCACTAACATCCAGGCCGGCGCCAGCTTTGGCTACCAACTGCTATGGGTGGTCGTGTGGGCAAACCTGATGGCGATGCTGATTCAGGTGATGTCGGCGAAGCTGGGTATCGCTACCGGTAAAAATCTGGCAGAGCAAATTCGCGACCACTACCCGCGTCCGGTGGTGTGGTTTTACTGGGTGCAGGCGGAAATTATCGCTATGGCGACCGACCTTGCAGAGTTTATTGGCGCAGCCATTGGATTTAAGCTGGTGCTCGGCGTGTCATTGCTGCAGGGCGCGGTATTGACGGGGATCGCGACGTTCCTGATCCTGATGCTACAGCGCCGCGGACAAAAACCGCTGGAAAAAGTCATCGGCGGACTGCTGCTGTTTGTTGCGGCGGCTTATGTCGTTGAACTTATCTTCTCCCAGCCGGCGCTGGCGCCGCTGGCGAAAGGCATGCTCGTACCGTCTCTGCCAACCAGCGAAGCGGTATTCCTTGCCGCCGGGGTATTGGGGGCGACCATCATGCCGCATGTTATCTATTTACACTCGTCGCTCACTCAGCACCTGCACGGGGGGACGCGCAAAGAGCGCTATAACGCCACGCGCTGGGATGTTGCCATCGCTATGACCATCGCAGGTTTTGTTAACCTGGCCATGATGGCGACCGCCGCCGCGGCCTTCCATTTCAATGGTCACACCGGCGTTGCCGATCTCGATCAGGCCTATCTGACGCTGGAGCCGTTGTTGAGCCACGCGGCAGCCACCATCTTTGGGCTGAGCCTGGTCGCCGCCGGTTTATCCTCCACGGTTGTAGGCACCCTGGCGGGGCAGGTCGTAATGCAGGGTTTTATTCGCTTTCATATCCCGCTGTGGTTTCGTCGGGCCATTACCATGCTGCCTTCATTCATTGTGATTTTGATGGGGCTTGATCCGACGCGTATTCTGGTGATGAGCCAGGTCTTGCTGAGCTTCGGTATCGCCCTGGCGCTGGTGCCGCTGCTCATCTTTACCAGCAATGCGCGGCTGATGGGGGATCTGGTTAATTCCCGGTGGGTGAAAGTGCTGGGGTGGGCGATTGTCGCGGTGGTTGTGGTGCTCAACGGCTGGCTGATTGTTGGAACGCTGGTCGGTTAAGCAGGTAATTAAAAAGGGAGCCGGATGGCTCCCTTTTGCGATTAATGATGCCCGTGACCATGGCCGCGGCCGCCATGGCCTCGTCCCCAGCCGCCGCGTCGGTCGTCGCGATCTTTCCAGCCTTCGCGATAGCCGCGTTCGTAGGCTTTACCTTTATCCCAGCCGCGATGCCAGCCGTTATCGTGACGACGCCAGCGGTTATCGCGCCATTCATAGTGTTTACGCCAGTAATCACGGTCGCGCCAGCCGCCACCGTCCCAGTAGTTACCATAATTGTCGCGATCGCCAATTTGTAATTTTATTGATGGCAACAGGGTGATTTCACCAGCGTTAGCGACCAATGGCGCTGAAGCCAGAAGCACTGCAGCCAAAATCAGTGACCTGAACATACTCTTCTCCTTCACGATCGGGGCCGTTGTCGGCCTGTTAACCCGATATTACGGGGCAGTAAAGCCCCGTCGCATCGGAGGAACTCCTAAATCGCCAGTGAGAGCACTTTTTGCTAAAGTAAAAATGAATTTACACCGCAAGGATTGCGTCAATCGTTGCCTGTTCTTCGGCGGTGAAACGGCGGTTTTCCAGCATGCCAATCGCATCGTCGAGCTGCGTGGTTTTGCTGGCGCCAATCAATACCGAAGTCACTTTCTCGTCGCGCAGCACCCAGGCCAGGGCCATCTGCGAGAGCTTCTGCCCGCGGGCTTCGGCCAGTGCGTCAAGTTGACGAATCTTTTCCAGTTTGCTTTCGGTAAGCTGATCCGGTTGCAGGAATTGACTGCCGCTGGCGGCGCGGGAATCCGCCGGAATGCCGTGCAGATAACGGTTAGTTAACTGGCCGCCGGCAAGCGGTGAAAACGCTATACTTCCCACTCCTGCGCTCTGCAGGAAATCGAGTAACCCCCCCTCGACCCAGCGTTCGAACATGGAATATTTAGGCTGATGAATCAGACACGGTGTGCCCAGCTCGTTAAGAATATTGACGGCTTCACGGGCCTGTTCGAGAGGATAATTCGATAATCCAACGTACAGGGCCTTCCCCTGGCGGACGAGATGGTCCAGCGCGCGCATGGTTTCCTGCAGCGGCGTTTCAGGATCGGGACGGTGGTGGTAGAAAATATCGACATAGTCGAGGCCCATTCGTTTAAGGCTTTGGTCGAGGCTGGCAATCAGATATTTGCGTGAGCCCCAGTCGCCATAGGGGCCGTCCCACATGGTGTAACCGGCTTTACTGGAGATAATCAGTTCATCGCGATAGTGCAAAAAGTCCTCTTTCAGGATGCGACCAAAATTGCTCTCCGCGGAACCCGGCGGTGGCCCGTAGTTGTTGGCCAGGTCGAAATGGGTGATGCCGAGATCGAATGCGTGACGCAGAAGCTGACGGCTGGTTTCCACCCGCGTTTCGTCGCCGAAATTATGCCAAAGCCCAAGAGAAATTGCCGGTAGCTTTAGCCCGCTATGACCGCAACGGCGGTATTCCATCGTTTGATATCGCGTGGTGTTTGCCTGGTAAACCATACTTCCTCCGCACTTAAACAGGGTTGTGTATACGTTTACACTAAAGAATGTTTGCCGGCGAGTATACTCCCGGAACGCGTAAATTTTGCTTTCCACCGTCTTTGTTGAGTGCAATCTGGACAGCGCAACTGCTTATTCAATACTCAACTTACCTGCACGAGAGGAGAGTAAGGATATGCAACCGACTTATACCATTGGCGATTATCTGCTGGAGCGTCTCGTAGATTGCGGCATAGACCGCTTGTTTGGCGTACCTGGTGATTACAATTTACAGTTTCTCGATAGCGTTATTGCGCAGCAGAATTTAGGGTGGGTAGGTTGCGCTAACGAGCTAAACGCGGCCTACGCCGCTGATGGCTATGCGCGTATCAAAGGCGCAGGCGCGCTGTTGACCACCTACGGCGTCGGCGAACTGAGCGCGCTTAACGGTATTGCCGGCAGCTACGCCGAACATGTTCCGGTTCTGCATATTGTCGGCGCACCCTCAACCGGCGCGCAGCAGCGCGGCGAGCTGCTGCACCATACGCTGGGCGACGGTGATTTCAGCCACTTCTCGCGCATGAGCGAGCAGATTACCTGCTCTCAGGCGGTACTGGCGGCGGGAAATGCCTGCCATGAAATCGACCGCGTACTCAGCGAGATGCTCACCCATCATCGCCCCGGTTATTTGATGCTGCCTGCCGATGTGGCGAAGGCAAAAGCGACACCCCCTGCACATCCTTTGCTTATTCCGAGTCTGCCTGCCGATGAGAACCAGCTGGCGGGATTCCGCGAGCACGCGGAGCGGATGCTCAGAAGTCGTCGTCGCGTATCGCTGCTGGCTGATTTTCTTGCTCAGCGCTATGGGCTACAAAATGTTCTCCGAAAATGGGTCGCCAGCGTGCCCGTCTCCTGCGCCACGATGCTAATGGGCAAAGGGCTTTTTGATGAGCAACAAAGCGGTTTTGTTGGCACTTACAGCGGGATTGCGAGCGCAGAGGAAACCCGCGAGGCCATTGAAAACGCTGACACCATTATTTGTATCGGCACCCGTTTTACCGACACCATTACCGCGGGCTTTACCCAGCATCTGCCGCAGGAAAAAACGATTGAAATTCAGCCGTTTGCCGTTCGGGTAGGCGACCACTGGTTCAGCCGGGTTCCGATGGATAAGGCGCTCGAAATAGTCATCGAGCTCTCCGCAAGTCTGGCGGGGGAATGGGTGCCGCCGAATATTCAGGCGCCCGGGGTGAGCGGCGCGCCTGAAGGAAGCCTGACGCAGAAAAACTTCTGGAGTACGGTGCAGGAACAGCTCCGTCCGGGAGACATTATTCTTGCCGATCAGGGAACCGCGGCTTTTGGCGCCGCCGCGCTTAAGCTGCCCACTGACGCAACGCTGATTGTCCAGCCGCTATGGGGATCGATAGGTTTCACCCTTCCGGCAGCCTACGGGGCGCAAATAGCAGCGGCGGACAGAAGGGTCGTGCTGATTGTCGGCGATGGCGCAGCGCAGTTAACTATTCAGGAACTGGGATCGATGCTCAGGGATAAGCAACGTCCGCTGATTCTGTTGCTCAATAACGAAGGCTATACGGTGGAGCGCGCGATTCATGGCCCCGAGCAGCGGTATAACGATATTGCGCTCTGGGACTGGAATCGTCTGCCTGATGCTTTTGCTCCCGATGTCCCGTCCCGATGCTGGCGCGTGACTCGCACGCATGAGCTGAGAGAAGCAATGAACAGCAGCGTCGCCTCAGACAGACTGACGCTGGTGGAGGTGATGCTGCCCAAAATGGATATCCCCGACTTTCTGCGCACGGTCACTCAGGCGCTGGAAGAGAGGAACAGTCGCGTTTAATCGCTATGCTTTCTGGCAATCATCAACGGCTTTCCGGCCAGCAGCAACCAGGCCGGAAGCATAACGATGCACAGTAGCGGCAGTAGCGTGGTATCCGACACGACCACTGCCGCCATAAACAGGCTCAGCCAGCCATCACGCGTCACTACCAGCGTCAGGCCGAGGATAGCGCAGGAAACCGTGATGGCTGCCGGCACGGCGGGAACGTGTGCATGCAGCATCAGACCGAGCGCGACGCCGACGAACACGGCAGGAAAAATACGCCCGCCGCGAAAACCGCAGGCGGCGGCAAGTATCAGCGCCGCAAGCTTGATCACGGCAATAAGCAGGTAATCATTGGCGCCAAGCGTCAGGCTTACCGGCAACTGCTGCATCTCATCAAGGCCTTTAAATAGCGTGATATGCCCGCCGATGACGCCCAGAATCCCTAATAAAAACCCGCCGACGCCCAGCGTAAGCACAGGATTTTTCAGACGATGCATCAGCGTGTGTAGACGCGGCAGGCACCAGACGGCGACCATGCCAACGGCAATCGCGATAAGCGTCACGATGGCGCCGCTAATAATGTCGACGAAGCGCAGCTCCGACAGATAAGGCAGCGGTAGCGAAAAATGGGGGTGAAAAAACAGGCTGGTGGTCAGGGAACCCGCTGCCGCCGCAAGCAGCGGAGCGAATAGCTTGTCCCACAGGGGAACATCGTTGCTGCCGTTCAGCGTTTGCGAAAATATCAACGCCGCCGCGACCGGAGTGCCAAATAGCGCGCCGATGGTGCCGGAGGCGGCGAGAATCGTCCAGTCCAGAGGGGTAATGCGTGGAAACAGGCGACTGCCCGCCGCAGCCGCCAGGGCGATATTTACGACCATAATAGGATGTTCCGGCCCCAGGCTAACGCCGCCCGCCAGGCCCACTATCAGCGCCGCAAGCAGACCCGGCAGCGCGCTGGTGCTGACCGGTGCGCCTATCAGCGACTCTGTTGCCGGGTCCGGTCCCGCGTGCCCGGGACTAAAGCGCACGATCAGCCCAACGGCGATGCCGGTTCCGGTGAGAATAGCCATCGTCCACAAAGGGCCATCGGCATTGATGCCTACGCTCGCAGGCAGGCTGGTCCACAGGATATTTTGCAAAACGGCGGCTATTTTCATCGCCACGATTAAAACCAGACTGCAAGCAATACCAATGATGACTGCGGGTATCGATAATAGGAGCATGGTTCTGGCGCGCGGGTGCAGCATGAAAATATCCTTCTGAGTATCCTTGGCACTAATTTGCATGGACTCGTAAAGAGCGTCGACGCAAATGGTGCTGAAACGATAAAGTAATGATGCAACCTGAAAATTGTAAGCGCCAGGATGCTCAATTTTTCATGAATTTCAGTTCAATTGTGACGCAGATCGCTAAACCAGGGGCGCTTATGCGTTGGTCGTTGTTGTTAGCGCTTCATGAATTTAGAGTGTGCCAAAAGAATTATTTTGACTTTAGCGGAGCCGTAACGGAATGACAAAATTTGCTTTAGTAGGGGACGTAGGCGGAACGAATGCTCGTCTGGCGTTGTGCGATCTGGCAAGCGGGGAGATCTCCCGTGCAAAGACCTATTCCGGGCTCGATTATCCCAGTCTTGAAGCTGTTGTTCAGGTCTATCTGGAAGAGCATAACGTCAAGGTTGAGGACGGCTGTATAGCCATCGCCTGTCCCATTACCGGCGATTGGGTGGCGATGACCAACCACACCTGGGCATTTTCTATCGCCGAGATGAAAAAAAATCTGGGGTTCTCGCATCTGGAAATCATTAATGATTTCACGGCGGTGTCGATGGCGATCCCGATGTTGAAAGCCGAACATCTGATTCAGTTTGGCGGCGCGAAGCCGATTGAAGGCAAGCCGATAGCCGTCTATGGCGCAGGTACCGGGTTGGGCGTTGCTCATCTGGTTCATGTCGATAAACGCTGGGTGAGCCTGCCGGGAGAGGGCGGGCACGTGGATTTTGCGCCTAACAGCGAAGAGGAAGGCATTATTCTGGAAGAGCTGCGTACCGAGCTGGGTCACGTCTCCGCCGAGCGCGTACTTTCAGGGCCCGGACTGGTGAACCTTTATCATGCGATCGTTAAATCTGACGGACGTCTGCCCGAAAATCTGCAGCCTAAGGATGTGACTGAACGTGCGCTGGCCGATACCTGCATCGATTGCCGTCGCGCGCTATCGCTATTTTGCGTCATTATGGGCCGCTTTGGCGGTAACCTGGCGCTGACGCTCGGTACTTTTGGCGGCGTGTATATCGCTGGCGGCATTGTGCCGCGCTTCCTCGATTTCTTTAAAGCTTCAGGTTTTCGCGGCGGTTTTGAAGATAAAGGTCGGTTTAAAGCCTTCGTGCAGGATATCCCGGTCTATCTGATCGTCCACGACAATCCGGGGCTACTGGGATCCGGGGCCCACCTGCGTCAGACTCTGGGACAGGTTCTTTAATCCTGACGTTAACCCGGATAAATCGCTTATCCGGGTAACTTTCCTACAGATGCATGAGCTGGCGAAACTCTTTGACCTTGCTGCGGCTGACCGGAACCTGGAACTCCAGATCGCGAAGCCGCAGAATATAGGTGTTGTTAAACCAGGGTTCGATTTCGCGAATTTTGTTCAGGTTGACGCAGTACGAGCGGTGACAGCGGAAAAAGTGCGCCGTCGGTAGCTTGTTGCAGAACTCCGTAATATTCATCGGCATCACAAATGACTCTCTTCGGGTATAAACAAAAGTCATCTTTTCATGCGCTTCCGCATAGTAAATATCGTGAATGCTGGTGACGATAATCCGCTCATCTTTAATCAGATTAATGATGTCATTTTCCCTGGCCGGATTAGGCATCGCACCGGCGCTCGGCTGCTGCTGTTGCTGCCAGGCGCTGGTCAGCTTTTGCAACATATTAATGATGCGCGATTCCTGATAGGGCTTCAGGATGTAATCAAAGGCTTCCAGCTCAAAGGCTTCCACCGCATGCTCTTTCCACGCGGTAATAAATACGATAAAGGGCTTATGCGCGAACTGGCTGATATTTTGCGCCAGTAGTACGCCATCCAGCGAAGGAATATTGATGTCGAGAAAAATGGCGTCGACTTTGTTGTGTTGTAAAAACTTCAGTACGTCCAGCCCGTCGTCAAAGGTGCCGACAATCTCCATCTCGCTATGGGTGTTAATCAACCAGGTGAGCTCTTGCTGCGCAAGGAACTCATCTTCAACAATGATGACTTTCATTTTATCTCCGCTCATGACAGCAGCGACTCCCTGGCCGCCTGGGGCGCGTGCTGGTGAGGCACATAGAAGGCGATTTCGGTCCCTGGCGTCAGGCGTCGGATATGCAGGCCTTCGCCGTACAACAGCTTGACCCGATGATGAACATTGAGCAGGCCAATTTTATTTCCCGGTATTTCGTCAGCCTCGACTCTCGCCACTACCGCAGGGTCAATACCGTTCCCCGTATCGCGAACGCTAATTCGTACCCGATTTCCGCACTCATTAATGCCGATGGTCACCACCCCTTTACCTTTGCAGGGCTGAATTCCGTGGACAATCGCATTCTCCACCAGCGGCTGAATAAGCAGGCTGGGGATCATAAAGCTGACTTCATCATCAATATCATAAATCACCGTCAGCTTGTCGCCGAAGCGAGCCTGTTCAATGGCGATGTAATCCTTGATTTGATACAGCTCCCTTTTGATGTCTATCTGTTCATCATCTTTTAATTCAATGTTGTAGCGGAGATAGCGCGACAGATTAAAAATCAACTGGCGCGCGGTGTCCGGATTCATGCGAATCGACGACGAAATCGCGTTCAGGGCATTGAATAAAAAGTGGGGGTTAATTTTGCTTTGCAGCGCGCGCAGTTCGGCTTTATTAGCCATTTCACGAAGCTGCTCTGCGCGGGAGACCTCTAGCTGAGTAGAGATGATTTGCGACAGGCCAATCGCCATTTCCTGTAGCGATGAGGTTATGCGGTGAGCGTGGCAATAATAGATTTTTAACGTACCGGTGACGATGCCTTTTTCCCATAGCGGAATGACCAGCATAGAGTGTATTTCCGGCGTCCGATGAGCTTCGTCATTGTTTTTAATGATGATTTTTCCATAGCGAATCGCCTGTTGCGTTGTCGGGCTGATAAAGTCGTCGTTATCCCGGTAGTTGATTTCCCCGACGCCGACGTAGGCCATCACATGTTGAGTATTGGTAATGGCGACGGCATCGGCATTAATATCGCGGCGGATAATATCGCATACCTGACGCAGGGACTCGCTATTGACGTGGCGAAACAAGGGGAGCGTTTTGTTAGCGATGTCGAGCGCCAGTTTCGCCTGACGCGCGGCGCTGGCCTCCTTTTCCCCTTCAACGCTCTGCACCAGCAAAACGATAAAACCGATGCATACGCTGCCAAGGATCATCGGAATACCGATTTTTGACACGATATCTATCCCCAGCGAGAACGATGGAGCCCACGCCACCACGAGTATCATGGTTAAGGTTTCGCACAGCATCCCGGCGAGGATCCCCGCTTTCCAGCGCTGCGCTTTAGGGACTTTACGACTGATTAACCCGGAGAGTAGACCGGCGACAATGCTGGTGATAAAGCAGGGGATGGCGGTGACGCCATCAATATCGATTAGATAGCGATGTACGCCGGCAATGGCGCCCACTATCGCGCCTACCCAGGGGCCGAAGAGGATCCCGCCGGACATGACTGCGATAATACGCACGTTGACCAGTGAACCTTCGACCGGTACGCCGGACCAGGTACTGAAAAGGGCAAAGAGGGAGAAAATGGCGGTAACGGCCAGCAGCTCTTTTGGCGTGTGCGCGGATTTATGCAGAAGTTCACGAAACAGGCGCAGGCGAATGAGGAAAAAGAGACAAATCAGCATTAATGCCGCGCGGTCAAAAACCGCCAGCAGCATAGTAAAAATTTCGTGCATGTGTGCGCCGTGTTAATCGCGAGAAAGCAATATGATAGAAAACCTCGTCGCAGAAGACCAGCCGAAGAGAGGAATGAGGAAAAGTAACACAAATAAAAGGGGATTAATGACGGTGCGCTGAGTTTCAATAGCGTCTGCGCAGGCGATGATTTTTGCGTAAAATTAAAGATATCAATATGTTAAATTTAATGAGGAGTGTGATATCAACGTCGCTTCTTTCTGCCGTATTTAGCTGAAATGATGCACGTTTTTAGCGTGAAAAATTTTTTTTAATCCACCTCTCGACAGGAAGAAAATATTCGGGTTATTTTCTAAACGTGCTGCGGTTGCAGCCGCGTCGCTCGGACGGTCCGGGCGCTAACGTTAATCCGAGGAATCTATGGCTGAATTCAGTCCTGAACGCCGTTTTACGCGTATCGATCGTCTCCCCCCGTACGTTTTTAATATTACTGCCGAACTCAAAATGGCTGCGCGACGCCGCGGCGAAGATATTATTGACTTCAGCATGGGTAACCCCGATGGCGCGACGCCGCCGCATATCGTTGAAAAGCTATGTACCGTTGCCCAGCGCCCCGATACGCACGGTTATTCCACCTCTCGCGGCATCCCGCGACTGCGCCGGGCGATTTCTCGCTGGTATCAGGATCGCTATGACGTAGAGATCGATCCGGAATCAGAAGCGATTGTGACCATCGGTTCAAAGGAGGGGCTGGCGCATCTGATGCTGGCGACGCTTGACCATGGCGACACCGTGCTGGTGCCGAATCCCAGCTATCCAATTCATATTTACGGTGCGGTGATTGCCGGAGCTCAGGTTCGTTCAGTTCCCCTCGTTGAAGGCGTGGATTTTTTTAACGAGCTTGAGCGCGCTATTCGTGAGAGCTATCCGAAGCCGAAAATGATGATCCTCGGTTTTCCATCCAATCCGACAGCGCAGTGCGTTGAACTGGAGTTCTTCGAGAAAGTCGTCGCGCTGGCGAAGCGTTATGACGTACTGGTCGTGCACGATTTGGCCTACGCCGATATTGTGTATGACGGTTGGAAAGCGCCTTCTATTATGCAGGTTCCCGGCGCGCGCGATGTGGCCGTCGAATTCTTTACGCTCTCAAAAAGCTACAATATGGCAGGCTGGCGTATTGGCTTTATGGTGGGTAACAAAACGTTGGTTAATGCGCTGGCGCGCATTAAAAGCTACCACGATTACGGCACTTTCACTCCTCTGCAGGTTGCGGCTATTGCTGCGCTTGAAGGCGATCAGCAGTGCGTTCGCGACATCGCCGAACAGTACAAACGCCGCCGGGACGTGCTGGTGAAAGGGTTACATGAGGCGGGCTGGATGGTGGAGTGCCCGAAGGCCTCGATGTACGTATGGGCTAAGATCCCTGAGCAGTACGCGGCCATGGGGTCCCTGGAGTTTGCTAAAAAGCTGCTGCAGGATGCTAAAGTCTGCGTTTCACCCGGCATCGGTTTTGGTGATTACGGTGATACTCACGTACGCTTCGCTTTAATCGAAAACCGCGATCGTATCCGCCAGGCCGTACGCGGTATTAAATCAATGTTCCGCGCCGACGGGCTGCTTCCGGCAGCGGCTAAGTTAACCAGCGAAAGCAACGAATAAAAAAAGGAGCCGAGAGGCTCCTTTTTTTAACACCGTTAAAGCTAGATCATCAGGGCGAAAGTACCGGCCCAAACGATGACCATAAAAGAAATGCCCATTAAGAAATATTTCACGACTCATCACTCCGCGCTCTCGGCGAGACGCCTTACATGAATTTGCTCTTCATTGCCTGCTCAGCTATCGCTAACTAAAACGACACTTTTTTAGCCGGCGGTAGCTGTAAATTCTGAGCGTAAACGGCTCCAGATGGCGCTAATGTACGCCTAAAAAATGAGGGAAACAAGAGCCATTTTTTTATTAATTTTTAGTTACTTACGAGTGTCGTGATTCGGCGACACATTAATTTCATTCGGTATTAAATTTCATTCTGGCGACGGTCGTTAACAATGGTTTTTGTAGGGATATAGTTACTTGATTTTGGGCTTTTTTCTGTCTGAATACGGGATGGGGTAACCATCCCGTAAGAGGATTCGACGGGTTTAGCGAGTGGCAGAGTTCTGATGTTGCCACTCTTGCGGATAGCGTGCCGGGGCAAAACGCAATGTGAGGAGCATTAACGCCAGGACGCAGGCGGCGTGAAACATCCAGCCCGGAAGGAAATTGCCGTTTAAGCTCCGCAGCAGCCCTGAAAGCCAGGGGGAAATACCTGCAATAATAAAGCCCACTCCTTGCATAAAGGCCACCAGGCGACCCGCGATAGCGGGGTGCTTCGCGTGATCGAGCGCCAGTACCAGGCAGAGCGGAAACGCGCCGCCAAGTCCAATACCGCAGCAGATAGCCCAGGCAAGCGGTAGCTGCTGCGGTAGCCAGATAAAGCCGCAGAAGCCGATGAGCTGCAGCGCCAGCGCCAGCATCAGAAGCTTTCGCCGATCTTCATGCCTGGCCAGAACAGGCAGAAGTAGCGCTCCGCCAGTCTGGCCGACGGTCATTAACGCCAACAGGGTACCGCTAAACTGCGCGCTATAGCCTGACTGCATATAGTAGGGGGGCAGCCAGGCGATCAAACTGGCGTAACCGCCGTTTATCAAACCAAAATAGAGGCTAAGTATCCACGCTCGACGATGGCGAAAAACAGAGAGCTGTATTGTCGATGGCGTCTGGACAGGTAACGTTCTGCTTAGCGGCCACCAGCAAAGGAGCGCTGCCGCTGCGGGTAGCGCCCACCACGCAAGCGCGTGATACCAGATAGCGCTGTGCTGCGCCAGCCACGGCGTAAATGCGGCTCCCAGACCGCCACCGCCCATCAGCGCCGCTGACCAGAGTCCCATCACCTGAGGCGTCCGACGATGAAACCGGCGTTTTATTACCGCAGGAATGAGCGCCTGGATAATACCAATGCCGATCCCGCCAAGAAGCGCGCTGCTGAGTAATAGCGCGCTCTGCGGCGCCAGTTCGCGAAGTAAAGCTCCGGCGGCGATGATTAACAGACTGAAGGCGATACTTTGACGTTCGCTGAATCGGCTGTTAATCCAGCCGCCGGCAAGCGCCAGCAGACCCATCGCGATCACCGGGAGCGCAGTGAGCAGGGAGGCAAGCGTGAAGCTCATACCACTTGCCTGCTGTATCTGGGGAAGGAGCGGGCCTGGCGATGTCAGCAGCGGACGCATATTCATTCCGATAAGCACCAACACCAGCAGCATGGCGCCGTTACGTTGCGTCTGATTCATTGCCGGGTGACCGTGGCGTGTTGAGCGCTGAAGTAAGGATGGGGGGAATTCATTGCGATCTCCTGGGGCTATCAGTCAAAAGGCGCAGGGAGAGTACGCCTGTTGTTTGATAAGTTAAAATACTTATTTATGATTGAGTTCATTTGAATTGCTTATGAGTGAATTCATGTTGCTGCGACATCTCAATTACTTCATTGCCGTTGCTGAACAAGGTAGTTTTACGCGGGCCGCAGCGATACTGCATATTTCGCAGCCGGCTTTATCGCAACAGATTCGCCAGCTGGAGGAGTCTCTGGGCGTACGGCTTTTTGATCGCAGCGGGCGTCATACTTGTCTGACGGATGCCGGGAAGGTGTGGTTGACGTACGCGCACAGGGCGCGGCAGGAGCTCGCTGAGGGGCAGCGTGCGCTTCATGATGTGGAGGACCTGCAGCGCGGTTCGCTACGTATTGCGATGATGCCTACCTTTACGACTTACTTTGTGGGGCCGCTGGTGGCTTCGTTCTATCAACGTTACCCAAATATTACGCTGGATTTGCAAGAGATGACCCAGGAGCGAATGGAGGCCATGTTGCTCAATGATGAGCTCGATATCGGCATTGCTTTTGAAGGCAACGATGCGCGAGATATTGTTTATCAGCCGCTGCTTTCGGAAACCCTGGCGCTGGTGGTAGGCCGGCGTCACCCTCTGGCGACGGCCGATCGCGTCAAGCTGGCTGCGCTCAGTCAGGAATCTCTGATTCTGCTCAGTCGCGCTTTCGCGACTCGCCAGCAAATCGAACGTTACTGCCGGCAGCGTAATATTCCACCGAAAGTTCAGATGGAGGCTAACTCGATTAGCGCTCTCCTGGCCGTGGTAGAACGCACATCGCTGGCAACCCTGCTTCCGGCGTCCATTATTCTGGCGCGTGACGATCTCACTGCCATTGAACTCACCCCACCGTTACTCGCGAGAACCGCATGTCTGCTACAGCGAAAGGGCGCCTGGCAAAGCGCCGCGGCCCGCGAATTTATACTGATGGCGCATCGGGCTGCGATGAAGATCAGTGAAGGTCTTACAGATACTGAATAAGCGAGCTTTGTTGTTATGTTGATTTATGTTTATATGAAATGACTTATTAGCAGACTGGTAATTCATAAAGTATGGTCTTATTATGAAGTCAGGTTCATATCTGAAATTATATTGAAGGCCATTTGACGTTTAAAACTGAGGTATGCGCCACCGCTTCATGGCGCCAGAAAGGGTTTTTATTCTAATGTTTAAATTCACGGTTAGTCATTTGAGCGTGTATTCTGATGCCGGGAGATTAATGCTGCCGTAGCTGGAGACCACGCCTTCTGCCCTTAGTCTATCCATTGCGATATTGAATATTTTATTTTTATTGTTTTCCGTTGCGTTTAGAATATTATCACCAAAGTGTGGGTTGGCTTGAATGATGTGATTGATGAATTCAATGAGCAGTTTATTTTGAAGAATAATTGAGGGATTATGCACCTCTTTATCCTCAATTATATTTAGCGGTTTTTCTGCAAATTCCAGAGGGCGGCTGCTGATGGTATGCTCATAAATTTTCTCAATCGCCTGATTAGTGATGTAAAGCTTATTCATCGTGATGGTTGGCTTCTCATCCTCATCGGGGATGAAGTGACAGAAGAGGACGTTTCTTGCCGGTGAAATGATGCTGATCCGCTGTTCAGTAATGATGCTATCGGGGTTTTCTAGTACTTCCGTTAAATTCCTCGTGTGGCTGTACCACAGGCCAGATACGGAAACCCGGAGTTTTAACTGGGTAACAGGCGTTCCATATTGGGCATCCAGGTTCGGTTCACTTTCATTGAATCTAAAAATTTTGTTTATTTTGGAGTGAGGGGACCACGATCTTTCGCTTCTGCTCAATTCATCAATATTTGATGTGTTAAAAAAATAGGGTTTGTTGCCGCCCTGCTGATGGCGGATAGCACTCTTTAACGTTCCGTTGGTTCTGCCTAATTTGATACAAAGGCTTATTGCACCAATATCATGCCAATGAAGCAGATCTTCTAATTCACAATTTAATAATTTTTGAGCGCGAGAGATTGAACAATATTCCAGTGGCGGAAGGTTGTTGAGTTTCCATATGTTCCGTTCTTTTCTTTCCATGGTCATTATTATCTTATGAAAAATAGGTTGGCTTTTGAGTTTCTTAAGCTGAATTTTGTCTACGTATTGATGATTGTATGATGTTTAATTCATGCTAAATAATTTATCAGAGATGATGTTGTATATCAATTGGTGAATCGGGTCAGACCGTTATCTGTCGTGCAGTCTATCACTTTTTCTGCAGTAATTAAATATATCGCTAATAGAAAATTATAATTGATAGCTATTATTACAGGGAATGATTTGCATTTAATTATTTATGTGGTGAATTGAATCCGGAGGTGTATATGACGTTAATGACAATACGGGAGCGTGTGCTTTAGCTGGAGGAGGGAATTCTCAGGACGTAAACTGTTCGATAAACGCGGTTAACGAGCGTAGCTGGAAGGTTGAACAGCGGGCTGCCATCGCCTGCATCAGGTCTGCAACACGAAAATATCTCTAAAGGTGGCGGGGTGTCAGGCAGGAATTTCCCGATGTAACAAGGCAGAATGTCCCCTGCAGGAATCGAACCTGCAACTAGCCCTTAGGAGGGGCTCGTTATATCCATTTAACTAAGGGGACATGGCGCCGGGATTATAGCGTTATTTTCGGCGCACGTTAAGCTTGCGCGGCCCAACTGCTTAATCTATAGCCATTTAGCGCTTTTTTCTCTCTTCAGCCGCACGGGCTTTCTTCTCGTGGCTCATATCATTACGGATCTGAGCATGGCTTAATAACGCGAAAATAAAGGTCCCACCGCAAATGTTTCCGGCAAGGGTCGGGAGCGCGAACGGCCAGATGAATTCCTGCCACGGCAGCGTGCCGTTGAACACCAGGTAGAAAATCTCGACGCTGCCCACCACAATATGCGTAGTGTCAGCCAGGGCGATAAGCCAGGTCATCAGGATGATGACGATAATTTTCGCGGAGCCTGCGGCGGGAAACATCCACACCATGGTTGCGACCAGCCAACCGGAGATAATCGCATTGGCAAACATCTCCAGCGGAGGGTTTTGCATCACCTTCAGGCTGATTTTAAGAAAGGCTTCGCGAGTCGGTTCATCGAACACGGGCATGACATCGAACGCCCATGCTGCGATAGCGGTTCCAATTAAGTTACCCGCCAGTACAACACCCCATAAACGTAACAGCAGGCCGATATTGCTGAGCGTGGGTTTATGCATAATCGGCAGGACGGCGGTGACGGTATTTTCGGTGAACAGCTGTTGCCGAGCGAGAATGACGATAACAAAGCCAAAGGTGTAGCCGAGATTTTCCAGCAAAAAACCGCCGGGCAGCTCGCTGAGATGGACATGGAATATGCCTTTGGCAACCAGCGAAGCCCCCATTGAGAGTCCTGCTGCAATCGCTGACCAGAGGAGCGCCATGGCATCGCGCTCAAGCTCTTTCTCTCCTTCCTGGCGAATCACTTCATGCGTAGCCATCGCCTGTGAAGGCAGGCGTTCTTCATCCACCTCAATTTCTTCACCATTCTGTTTTTCTTCACTTTCAACCTCAACATCTTCACTATCATGGTGAGTTTGCGGCTTCATAACTTTTCCTCAACGGCTGGTCTTTATTATAATCGTAGAGCGGTTTCGGTTATTTGGAGTGGATAAGCTCCTAAATTCTTTGTAATGACAAGATTAGCAATACGGAAATTGCAAAATGTGTATAGAATCGGGGGCATCAACAACGATGCCAAAAAAGGCTATGCTGAAAGCAGGCACATGCTTACGGGCGATATCTTAATGGAGGCGGCTGTCCTCGGATAACCCCCAGCGATAGCTAAAATTAACAGGGAGATACCTATGAATTTTCGCCTGTCGGCGCTTGCGCTTGGCGCCACATTGCTGGTGGGGTGCGCCAGTTCTGGTTCTGGCGATCTACCGCAGGGGCGTTCAGATCCGCTTGAAGGTTTTAACCGAACCATGTTCAACTTCAACTACAATGTTGTCGATCCTTATGTTCTTCGGCCTGTTGCCGTAGCGTGGCGAGATTATGTTCCGCAGCCGGCGCGTAATGGTCTGAGCAATTTTACCAGCAACCTTGAAGAACCTGCGGTAATGGTGAACTCCTTCCTGAAAGGCGATCCTTATAAAGGTATGGTGCACTTTACGCGTTTCTTCCTGAACACTCTCCTCGGGATGGGTGGGCTGGTTGATGTAGCGGGAATGGCGAATCCAAAACTGCAGCGCGTTGAGCCTGCCCGCTTCGGTAGCACCCTGGGTCACTATGGCGTGGGATACGGCCCCTATGTGCAGTTGCCTTTCTACGGTAGCTTTACGCTGCGTGATGAGGGCGGTGATATGGCTGATGACTTGTATCCGGTTCTTTCCTGGCTGACATGGCCGATGTCTATTGGTAAATGGATGGTAGAGGGAGTCGAAACCCGCGCGCAGCTGCTGGATTCCGATGGCTTGCTCCGTCAGTCCTCCGATCCGTATATCCTGATGCGTGAAGCTTACTTCCAGCGTCATGATTTTATCGCCAACGGCGGTAAACTTTCTCCGAATGAGAACCCCAACGCTCAGGCGATTGAAGGCGATCTCAAAGATATCGATTCACAGTAACCGTCGGGATGAAAGTAAAAAGGGTGAACATGATGTTCACCCTTTTTTGTTGCTGCTGTTGATTAGAAACGGTAGTTAAAGTTCGCGCCGTACAGCCAGGCTTTACCTTCTGATTTAAAGGTATACGGCCCTTCTGTAAATTCGACGTGCTGACCGTGCATATAGGACACACCGACGTCGACGGAAGCGTCTTTATTAAAGGCGTAAGTCGTACCGGCGCTGAGCCACAGACGATCCTGATCCGGGATAGAGATGGAACGATTGGAAGCCGGAACCGGGCTATCATCAAAGGCGATACCGGTACGGAAGGTCCAGTTATCGTCATGGTAATAGGTGGTACCCAGAGCGATACGATAGGAATCTTTAAAACCTTCGTCTTTATAGAACAGCGTTTCGCCGCCGCTGGTTTTGGTGGCTTTCAGCTCCTGGAACTGGCTCCAGCTGGTATAAGCCAGGCTGTAGTGAACGGCCCATTTTGGCGCTACGCGGTTATAACCTGATATTTCCCACATTTCGGGCAGATTCAGCGTCAGAGAACCGCCGATTGTCGAACCACCAGTGCCGTAAGGCAGTCCCAGACCGAGGGCAGAGTTAATAGGGTTGAGGGATGACGGCAGACTGCTCTTATAATCTCCGTCAAAATCAACTTTGACCTCAGAGCGGTAGGTTAAGCCGTAGCGGTTGTTTTTATCGACTTCATATAAAATGCCCGCATTCCAGCCGAAGCCCCACTCATCACCCTTCAGACGAGCGATTTGCGTATCGCGGCTGATACCGCCAGCCTGTTGACCAATTGCCGCGGCCTGGGCCGGAGAGAGTTTGCCGGCTTTCACCATTCCCGGTAGCTGCGCGCCGATAATATCCGGTAAATCGCCCGCGTAGCGCTCTAGTTTAGCTCTGGCATAGACGGCGTCAAAGCCTAAACCAAAGCTCCAGTGATCGTTGAGACGATAGGCGCCGCTCAGATTGAGGTTGAGGGTTTCGAGGTCGGTTGTACCGCCCATTGAGCCCGCGGCAAAATCATTGTTGAACTCGGTGGCTAAACCATAGTTAGACGTCAGAGAAGCCCCCCAGCCAAACTGGTCGTTAATCGGCGCCACAAAGTGCAGATTGGGTACCCATGCGGTTGGCGCGATATTGTCCTGGCTGGCGTCATTACCGATAACTGAACTGCCGGTGACGTTGACATCAGGATCGACAAAAATAGCGCCGCCCGAGAAAGTCGGACGGTCGAACATCATAATCAATGCCGGGTTACGGCTGACGTTTCCAGCATCGTCAGCAATAGCTCCTTCACCTGAATAGGCGCGACCAAGGCCCGATGAAGAGAATTCGTTTAACTGAAAGCCTGCCGACCAGGCCTGGCTTGAAACAAGTGCTACAGCCACTGCAAGGGCAGATTGGGTAAGGCGGGTTTTCTGGCTCATGCCCATAACCTCATAGAGTTATTTTTATTTAAACAATGTTACATGCTGTAACAGGAGCGCGAAGTGTAGGGTCTGCTTTACGACAGAGAAATCAGACCAGTGCGCTGAGTATAGGTCTGACCAGATGATATGTTGCAAGTTTGTTTATAAGTTTTTTCAATTGTGATCTAAGAAACGCGATCCAGTTGGCAAATTTGCCGGGGTACCCGCAATCCAAAGTAGGCACTTTTTGTTTTGGATCATTTTTAAGTGTGATTTCGGTCACTTATCTCCTTTGTCGCCATTAACGACTGGAGGCAGGCATGCCCCGGGCGTAAAATAAGCACATTATTTGTCTGGCACCTTGAGTGCATATACAGAGGAAATCTACGATGAGTAAATGCAGTGCTGATGAAACCCCGGTTTGCTGCTGTATGGATGTTGGTACCATCATGGACAACACCGATTGCACCGCATCTTATAGCCGCGTGTTTGCGAACCGCGCCGAAGCGGAAGAAATGCTTGCCGCATTGAGTGAAAGAGCGCGTAATGTTGAATCGGAGCCGTGCAAAATCACCCCGACCTTTACTGAAGTTGATGGCGGCGTGAAGCTGGATATCGATTTCGTGTTCAGCTGCGAAGCTGAAACCCTGATTTTCCAGCTCGGCCTGCGTTAATCCCTTCCCAAACGCTCCTCCTCGCAGGGGCGTTATCTTTTCTAATCAATGTGTTTTGGCTCGCACTTTTTCTGTTCCCCGATTGGCTTAATGTAAAATATTAGTTAAAACTGTTATCAGGTCAGACCACTTTGTTTTATTGGTTAACAGGGGAGCGTTATGAGTCAGGCATTACCGCTAGTTACCCGTCAGGGCGATCGTATCGCCATCGTCAGCGGTTTACGTACGCCGTTTGCCCGGCAGGCGACGGCTTTCCACGGCGTTCCAGCCGTTGATTTAGGTAAGCTGGTGGTCGGCGAAATGCTGGCTCGCAGCAATATCCCCGCGGATATAATAGACCTGCTGGTATTTGGTCAGGTGGTACAGATGCCGGAAGCACCGAACATCGCGCGGGAAATTGTGCTGGGTACCGGTATGAGCGTACATACTGATGCCTATAGCGTCAGTCGCGCCTGTGCGACCAGCTTTCAGGCGGTGGCCAACGTCGCGGAGAGCCTGATGGCGGGAACCATTCATGCAGGCATCGCCGGCGGGGCCGACTCCTCTTCCGTATTGCCCATTGGCGTGAGCAAAAAACTTGCCAGAACGCTTGTTGATGCCAACAAAGCCCGCACTTTGGGACAGCGCCTCAAGCTCTTTTCCCGGCTGCGTTTCCGCGATCTTCTCCCTGTGCCACCAGCTGTTGCCGAATATTCCACCGGTCTGCGGATGGGCGATACCGCTGAGCAGATGGCGAAAACGTGGGGTATCACGCGTGAGCGGCAGGATGCGCTGGCGCTTCGTTCGCACCAGCTTGCGGCGAGGGCCTGGGAGGAAGGGAAATTAACGACAGAAGTCATGACTGCCTACACGCCGCCGTTCCGTGAACCTCTGGAACAGGATAACAACATCCGTAAGAATTCAACGCTGGCAGATTACCAAAAGTTACGTCCGGCCTTCGATCGCAAACACGGTAGCGTGACCGCCGCTAACAGTACGCCGTTAACCGATGGGGCGGCGGCGGTGATCCTGATGACCGAATCCCGGGCTAAAGCGCTTGGGTTAATACCGCTGGGCTACCTGCGCAGCTACGCTTTTACCGCGATTGATGTTCGTCAGGATATGCTGCTGGGTCCGGCGTGGTCGACGCCGCTGGCGCTGGAAAGAGCCGGGCTGACGCTGGCCGATTTAACCCTGATTGATATGCATGAAGCCTTTGCTGCGCAAACGCTGGCGAATTTGCAATGCATGGCCAGCGATCGATTTGCCCGTGAGGTGCTTGGCCGCTCTCAGGCTATCGGCGAAGTCGATGAGAGCAAATTCAACGTGCTTGGCGGTTCGATTGCCTACGGCCATCCCTTTGCCGCCACCGGCGCGCGAATGATTACCCAAACGCTGCATGAACTGCGGCGTCGCGGCGGAGGGTTTGGGCTGGTTACCGCCTGCGCGGCGGGTGGGTTGGGTTCAGCTATGGTTCTGGAGGCCGAATGATGGAAACCGTGTCGGCATTTACGCTTGAGGTTCGCCCGGACAATATCGCTGTCATCACCATTGACGCGCCAGGTGAAAAAATGAACACCCTGAAAGCTGAGTTCGCCAGCGAGGTGCGGGGAATTATCCGTCAGCTCCGCGACAATAAAGAACTGCGCGGCGCGGTATTTATTTCCGCAAAAGCGGATAACTTTATCGCCGGGGCCGATATCAACATGATTGCCCGCTGTCATTCCGCTCAGGAAGCGGAGGCGCTGGCCCGTCAGGGGCAGCAAATCATGGCCGAGATCCACGGGCTCCCCATTCCAGTGATCGCCGCAATTCACGGCGCATGCCTGGGCGGAGGCCTGGAACTGGCGCTGGCCTGCCACGGGCGGGTATGCAGCGATGATAATAAAACCCGGCTTGGCCTGCCGGAAGTTCAGTTGGGCCTGCTGCCAGGTTCTGGCGGCACCCAGCGTTTACCGCGATTAATTGGCGTCAGCAGCGCGCTGGAGATGATCCTGACCGGCAAACAGCTTCGCCCGCGCCAGGCTCTGAAGGCGGGACTGGTCGATGAAGTGGTGCCACAGACCATCCTGCTACAAACCGCAGTTGAACGGGCTCTTAAAGGTCGTCCGGCAAGCCGTACCGTCCCGGCGCGCGAACGTATTCTCGCAGGACCTCTCGCCCGCAGCCTGCTGTTTCGTCTGGTAGCGAAAAAGACGCATCACAAAACCCAGGGCAACTACCCGGCAACTGAGCGCATTCTGCAGGTGATTGAGACCGGACTGGCGCAGGGCTGCAGCAGCGGATACGCAGAAGAAGCCCGCGCTTTTGGCGAGCTGGCGATGACGCCGCAATCGCAGGCGCTACGATCGATTTTTTTCGCCAGCACCGATCTTAAAAAAGATCGCGGTGCGGATGCGCAGCCCGTCGCGCTGCGTAGCGTAGGCATTCTTGGCGGAGGACTGATGGGGGGCGGCATCGCCTACGTCACCGCATGCAAAGGAGAATTGCCGGTCCGCATTAAGGACATTCAGCCGCGCGGGATAAATCATGCATTGAAATACAGTTGGGATCTGCTCGATAAACAGGTGCGCCGCCGCTATCTGCGCGCCAGCGAGCGCGATCGCCAGATGGGGTTGATTACCGGTTCGCTGGATTACCAGGGCTTTGCCCATCGCGATGTGGTGATCGAAGCGGTATTTGAAGATCTGGCGCTCAAGCAGAAAATGGTCAGCGAAGTGGAACAACACTGCCACCCGGAGACGATCTTTGCCTCTAATACGTCGTCTTTACCGATCGCAGAGATCGCGGCGCAAGCGAGCAGACCTCAGCGGGTTATCGGCCTGCACTTTTTTAGCCCGGTAGAAAAAATGCCGCTGGTCGAAGTGATTCCACATCGTGGTACCGATCGGCAGACTATTGCCACGGTGGTAAAGCTGGCGAAGCTGCAGGGGAAAACGCCGATTGTCGTCGCGGATAAAGCCGGATTTTATGTTAACCGAATTCTCGCGCCCTATATTAATGAAGCCATGCGCCTGTTAATAGAAGGGGAGCCGATCGATCACATTGATAAGTCGTTGGTTCAATTTGGCTTTCCGGTAGGGCCAATTCAGCTTCTTGATGAAGTGGGGATCGATACCGGCACTAAAATTATTCCCGTTCTGGAGGCGGCATGGGGAGAGCGTTTTAGCCCGCCTGCAAACATCATTAGCGCAATTCTGAATGACGATCGCAAAGGGAGAAAAAATAACCGGGGTTTCTATCTTTATGCGGCAAAAGGGCGTAAAAGCAAAAAACGGCCCGACCCGGCGATTTACAACCTGCTGGGTATCGCTTCTCCACAGGCGCGCTTGTCCGCGCAGCAGGTGGCGGAACGCTGCGTCATGATGATGCTCAACGAAGCGGCGCGCTGCTTCGATGAGCAGGTTATTCGCAACGCTCGCGATGGCGATATCGGCGCCGTGTTTGGCATTGGCTTTCCGCCGTTCCTTGGCGGCCCGTTCCGCTATATGGATAGATTGGGGGCGGGGGAAGTCGCAGCGATTTTGCAGCGTCTGGCTGCTCAATACGGCCCGCGTTTTACACCATGTGACACTTTGTTACACATGGCCGAGCAGGGGGCGACCTTTTGGTCCGCTGATGAACGTACGACCTAAGTTGTGGTCAAAGAAGGTAAATCCGTTTGTGAATGGCGCAGTGCTTTGGCGATTTTGTAAGCGATAGTTGACTATACTTACGCCATTGAGGTAAAAAACAGCGTTTCATTCGTTGAATGGATCAGGCACAATGCCCGGCCACCGGGTCACCTGCGTATCGTCTACGTGGGTAAGACCGCGGTGCTTCTGGTTAACAAAAGCGGTGCAATATGCAAGTTTTTATCATGCGTCACGGCGACGCTGCCCTCGATGCAGCCAGTGACTCGGTTCGTCCATTAACCGTCTGCGGTTGCGATGAGTCTCGTCAGATGGCAACCTGGCTGAAAGGTCAAAAAGTGGATATTGAGCGAGTTCTTGTCAGTCCCTACCTGCGTGCAGAACAGACGCTGGAAATCGTTGGGGAGTGCATGAATCTGCCAAAAGATGTCGACGTGATGCCGGAACTCACGCCGTGCGGCGATGTTGGCATGGTCAGCGCTTATCTCCAGGCGTTGGCGAATGAAGGTGTGGCGACGGCGCTGGTCGTGTCCCACCTCCCTCTGGTGGGGTACCTCGTCTCAGAGCTGTGCCCGGGGGAAACTCCCCCGATGTTCACCACTTCGGCGATTGCCTGCGTTACGCTTGATGCCAGCGGCAAAGGCGAGTTCAACTGGCAAATGAGCCCCTGCAATTTGAAGATGGCGAAAGCTATCTGATTTCCTCCGGAGCCGACGTTTTACGGAAGCTCCGGCGGTTGCCACTCTTCAACTTCAATCAGTACCAGCAGTGCGGCGTCACCGCCGTACTCTTTTGGTGCCTGATGAAACGCCATGATATGCGGGTGCTGAGCCAGCCATAGCGGCGTTTGCTGTTTGAGAATATGCTTCCCATGCCCGTGCATTACGCAGGCGCAAAATACGTGCTCGCGACGGCAGGCGGCAATCAACGCCCCCAGCTCCTGCTTGGCCTGCTGCTGGGTCAAACCGTGCAGATCGAGAAACAGCTCCGGCGAATAATCACCCCGACGCAGTTTTTTCAGCTCAAAGTGGCTGACGTCAGCACGCACATACTTCACCGATCCTTCGGTATTCAGCAACGGCTGAAACTCATCGGAAAAGTAGTGGCTGTTATCGGCCTGCTCCTGGAGCAGCCGCTTGGGCGGTACTTCAGCGATTTTTTTGCGCTGCGGACGGTGAACAATGGTGTCCTGCTTAATCTGACGAGTGCCGGTCATTAGCTGCCGGAACAATGCCTGATCCTCCTCGCTTAGCGTTGTTTTCTTTTTCATTACCTGGTCTCATTTTTTCTTTGCCGGTAGTTTACCCGACTCGCCACGCATCCAGGCAAGGAAAACCTCTTTTTCCCCCTCAGCGTGACGTAAGAATGCTGATTTATCCCCGTCTTCGTGGCAAACTAGCCGCCGAATTTATAGCAGAGCGTGCCCTGGGGGATAGCGTGGATAAAATTTTTGTTGATGAAGCCGTTAATGAGCTTCATACCATTCAGGACATGCTGCGTTGGGCGGTTAGTCGCTTCAGCGCTGCAAATATCTGGTACGGACACGGTACCGACAACCCGTGGGACGAAGCGGTGCAGCTGGTGATGCCGTCGCTGTATCTGCCGCTCGATATTCCGGAAGATATGCGCACCGCGCGCCTGACTTCCAGTGAGAAACACCGCATCGTTGAGCGCGTGATTCGCCGCATTAACGAACGCATTCCGGTCGCTTATCTGACCAACAAAGCCTGGTTCTGCGGACATGAGTTTTACGTCGATGAGCGCGTGCTGGTGCCGCGCTCGCCGATTGGCGAACTCATTAATAACCATTTTTCCGGCCTGATTGACCACTATCCGCAGCACATCCTCGATATGTGCACCGGCAGCGGCTGTATCGCTATCGCCTGCGCTTACGCTTTTCCGGAAGCGGAAGTCGATGCGGTCGATATTTCCCCTGATGCGCTGGCCGTTACCGAGCAGAACGTAGAAGACCATGGCTTAATTCACCACGTGACGCCAATTCGCTCCGATCTGTTCCGCGACCTGCCGAAGGTGCAATACGATCTGATCGTCACTAATCCGCCGTACGTCGATGAAGAAGATATGTCCGACCTGCCGGGTGAATATCGTCATGAACCGGTTCTCGGCCTGGCGTCCGGTAGCGATGGCCTGAAGCTAACTCGGCGGATCCTGGCCTGCGCGCCGGATTATCTCAGCGATGACGGTATCCTGATTTGTGAAGTCGGCAACAGCATGGTACATCTGATGGAACAGTATCCTGACGTTCCATTTACCTGGCTGGAGTTTGAAAACGGCGGCGATGGCGTCTTTATGCTGACTAAACCGCAGCTGATTGCCGCCCGCGCGCATTTCGGCATCTATAAAGACTAAAACAACACGCAAACATAACGACAAGAACGGAGCCGTGATGGCAGGAAACACAATTGGACAACTCTTTCGCGTCACGACGTTTGGCGAATCGCACGGCCTGGCGCTGGGCTGTATCGTCGACGGCGTACCGCCCGGCATTCCGCTAACCGAAGCCGATCTGCAGCACGATCTCGATCGCCGACGTCCGGGAACATCGCGCTATACTACCCAGCGCCGCGAACCGGACCAGGTTAAAATCCTCTCCGGCGTATTCGAGGGGGTGACTACCGGGACCAGCATTGGTCTGCTGATTGAGAATACCGATCAGCGTTCTCAGGATTACGGCGCGATTAAAGACGTTTTCCGCCCGGGTCACGCTGACTACACCTACGAACAGAAATATGGCCTGCGCGACTATCGCGGCGGCGGTCGTTCCTCTGCCCGTGAAACCGCTATGCGCGTGGCTGCCGGAGCGATTGCCAAGAAATTCCTCGCCGCGAAATTCGGGATTGTGATTCGCGGCTGCCTGACCCAGATGGGGGATATTCCTCTGGCTATCAAAGATTGGGAACAGGTTGAACAAAACCCGTTCTTCTGTCCGGATCCGGAGAAAATTGAAGCGCTCGATGAACTGATGCGCGGCCTGAAAAAAGAGGGCGACTCCATCGGAGCGAAAGTAACCGTGGTGGCCGATGGCGTTCCGCCGGGGCTCGGTGAGCCGGTATTTGACCGCCTCGATGCGGACATTGCGCACGCGCTGATGAGCATTAATGCGGTGAAGGGCGTGGAAATTGGCGATGGTTTTGAGGTGGTGAAGCTTCGCGGCAGCGAAAACCGCGATGAAATTACCAAAGCGGGTTTCCAGAGCAACCACGCGGGCGGCATTCTCGGTGGTATCAGCAGCGGTCAGCAGATCGTGGCGAACATTGCGCTGAAGCCTACCTCCAGTATTACCGTTCCGGGACATACGATTAATCGCTCTGGCGAAGAAGTCGAGATGATCACCAAAGGGCGTCACGATCCCTGCGTTGGCATTCGTGCGGTACCGATTGCCGAAGCGATGCTGGCGATCGTGCTTATGGATCACTTTATGCGTCAGCGCGCGCAAAATGGCGACGTGACGACATCAATTCCACGCTGGTAATAGATGAAAAAAACCGTTATCGCACTGCTGGCGCTTCTCGCCAGCGGTACCAGCCTGGCGGCAACGCCGTGGCAGAAAATCACCCAGCCCATCAGCGGCAGCCCGCAGTCGATCGGTGCATTTGCCAATGGCTGCATCGTTGGCGCGCAGGCGCTGCCGTTAAACGCCACCGGCTATCAGGTGATGCGTACCGATCAGCGCCGCTACTTCGGCCATCCGGATCTCGTGCAGTTTATTCAGCGTCTAAGCAACCAGGCGTATAACAGAGGTATGGGAACGGTACTGATTGGCGATATGGGGATGCCGGCCGGGGGGCGTTTCAACGGCGGTCATGCCAGCCATCAGTCCGGGCTTGACGTCGATATTTTTCTGCAGCTTCCGCAGGCGCGCTGGAGTTCAGCTCAGCTGCTGAAGCCGCAGGCGCTGGATCTGGTGGCCCGCGATGGTCAGCGCGTCGTGCCGTCGTTGTGGAGCCCGCAAATTAGCCAGCTGATTAAGATGGCGGCGGAAGATAGCGACGTCACGCGTATTTTCGTCAACCCGGCAATTAAGCAGCAGCTGTGCCTGGATGCCGGTAACGATCGCGACTGGCTACGAAAAGTTCGCCCATGGTTCCAGCACAGGGCGCATATGCACGTGCGCCTGCGCTGTCCGGCAGGCAGCCTTGAGTGCGAAGATCAGGCTCCGCCACCGGCCGGCGATGGCTGCGGTGCGGAATTACAAAGCTGGTTTGAACCCCCTAAACCAGGATCAACCCCACCTGTGAAGAAGACGCCGCCTCCGCTGCCCCCTTCCTGCCAGGCGCTACTGGATGAGCATGTTCTTTAATGGATAGTTTTATCGATCTTTTTATGGTGTCGCCGACGGTAATGGTGGTGCTGTTTTTCGTGGCCATTCTGGCGGGATTTATTGATTCCCTGGCGGGCGGCGGCGGGCTATTAACCGTCCCGGCCCTGATGGCGGCGGGTCTTCCTCCAGCGCAGGCGCTGGCAACGAATAAGCTGCAGGCCTGCGGCGGGTCGCTGTCCGCTTCGCTTTATTTCATCCGCCGCAAGGTAGTGAATCTGGCCGACCAGAAGCTCAATATTCTGATGACCTTTCTCGGCTCGACCGGCGGCGCGCTGCTGGTCCAGCACGTCCAGTCTAATGTTCTCAAACAGATACTGCCAATCCTGGTTATCGGCATTGGCCTCTATTTTCTGCTGATGCCGAAACTCGGCGAAGAGGACCGGCAGCGACGTCTGTACGGTCTGCCGTTTGCCCTGGTGGCTGGCGGCTGCGTCGGTTTTTACGATGGTTTCTTTGGCCCGGGCGCCGGATCCTTTTACGCACTGGCTTTCGTCACCCTGGCGGGGTTCAATCTGGCGAAATCGACCGCGCATGCAAAATTGCTTAACGCGACGTCCAACGTTGGCGGCCTGCTGCTGTTTATTATTGGCGGCAAGGTGATTTGGGCGACCGGCTTTGTGATGATGGCCGGGCAGTTTATCGGCGCTCGCGCGGGATCGCGACTGGTGCTGAGCAAAGGACAGTCACTGATTCGGCCAATGATCGTTGTGGTGTCGGCGGTGATGAGCGCGAAACTTCTTTATGATAGCCATGGACAGGAGATCCTCCGCTGGTTGGGGATGAACTAATGAACAGTACGCATAAATACGAACAGCTGATCGAAATCTTCGACGGCTGTTTTGCCGTTGATTTTAATACCCGTCTGATTAAAGGCGATGACGAACCGATCTATCTTCCAGCAGATGACGAGGTGCCCTACAACCGCATCGTCTTTGCCCACGGCTTTTATGCCAGCGCGCTGCACGAGATTTCGCACTGGTGCATTGCCGGAAAGGCGCGCCGCGAGCTGGTTGATTTCGGTTACTGGTACTGCCCGGACGGGCGCGACGCGATGACCCAGTCAAAATTTGAAGACGTCGAGGTGAAGCCTCAGGCGTTCGACTGGCTGTTTTGCGTGGCGGCGGGATATCCGTTTAACGTCAGCTGCGACAATCTGGAAGGGGATTTTGAACCCGATCGGATCGCTTTTCAGCGGCGGGTACATGCCCAGGTCATGATCTATCTGGAGCAAGGGATCCCTGAGCGTCCCGCGCGTTTTATCAAGGCGCTGCAAGAATATTACCAAACGCCGCCTTTGACGGCAGAACAGTTCCCGTGGCCGGAAGACCTGCACTAAGGCCACGCTTTACATAATATGAGGAAAGAAGATGATCGCGGAGTTTGAATCACGCATTCTGGCGTTAATTGACAATATGGTAGACCACGCCAGTGATGATGAACTGTTTGCCGGCGGTTATCTGCGCGGCCACCTGACGCTGGCGGTGGCCGAGCTGGAAGGAGAAGGGGAGCATACTGCGCAGGCGGTGCATGATAAAGTGACCCAAAGCCTGGAAAAAGCCATCAGCGCGGGCGAACTGTCGCCGCCGGATCAGATACTGGTGCAGGGAATGTGGGACAGTTTGTATCAGAAGGCGATGCAGGCGTAGTTCTGTAGCGCTTCCTTAAGCCGACGCCCGGCGTTCATCCCGCCGGGCACGGTTCCTCCGCTATTATTTCACCGCTCTCCCTTTCAGCAGTTTTCTTACCCATAGCCGGTTCGGATTCAGCGCAGCTAGCGTCTCTTGATCCATCGGTAATGGCTCATTGCTCATTTGCGCCGCGAGGATCTCTGCCGCGAGCGGGGCGGAGCAGAGGCCGCGCGAACCCAGCGCTCCCAGCATATAAAGATTGCGGTAAACCGGCGCTGCTTCGGCCTTATCCTGATGTTCAGCCAGCGAGGCATATTCACTTAAGGTCGCGTCATAATCAGGCACGCTGCCGACCATCGGCAAATGATCGCGCGTCGCACAGCGCACGCCGCTGCGGGACTCATTCGCGCTTACGTCAACCTTCCGCGTCCATTGCGCCTGCGGGAAACAGTCTATCAGACGCTGTCGATTCTGCTGCTGATCGTCGGCGCTAAACGCGGTATCCGTCTGTCCACGATGATAGCTGGCGCCGATGCAGTGCTGCTGGTTGTGCGGGTTTTGCGGCGTCAGGTAGCCGTTGTAGCACAGCACCTGGCGTAAAGACGATAGCCCTGGCGTTGTTGGTATATGGCTGACCTGGCCGGCGACGGGATACATCGGAAGATGCTCCGTCTGGCTGAAGCGGGTTACCTGATGGCCATTGGCCAGCACCACGACTTCATGAAACTGACGATCGTTTAATTGCCAGCCGGTATTGTCCGCGCAGATAGTCTCTACGGGGTAGCGGTAGTGAACCCGTAATCCGCGAGTGGCGGCGAGCGCCAACAGTTCTGCGGTTAACTGCTGGGGGCACAGCCAGCCTCCGGCAGGATAGGTTATTCCTCCGCAGCCGGTTTCCACTCCTGTTTGTTCCGCAGCGCTCTGCGCATTAACGGGGAGGGCGATTTCCGGCGGCAGATTAAGCTCAACCATCTGGGCAATTTTATGCGCGCTTTTTTCATCCCAGCCCAGCTGCGTCACCCCGCACCAGTCATGATCGAACATGACCGGCAGATCGTCGTAGAGGCGGCGAGCGAAAGTAAATGCAGCGGGGAAAAAGCGGGCCAGGGCGGGGTCGTGCTGGCTGAGCAGCGGATAGAGTGCTCCCTGGCGATTGCCGGATGCGCCTTGTGCCGGAGCGTCATCGGCGCAGTATAGTGTCACCTGCCACCCGCGCCGCAGCAGCGCCAGAGCGAGCAGGGCGCTGGCGATCCCTCCGCCAACAATCGCTGCATCGCGCTGTTCGGTGCCGCTGCGGGCAAACCACGGCGCACGCGCGGGAAAGTTGAGTCGTTGATTCATTTCCCCGATGAGCATTTCTCGCTTGCGGCCAAAGCCCTTGCGTTTCTGCATGCTGAAACCGGCTTCCTCCAGCCCGCGGCGCACAAAACCTGCGGAGGTAAAGGTGGCCAGAGTGCCGCCGGGTCTCGCCAGGCGAGCCATTGCCGCAAAGAGTTCCGCCGTCCACATGTCCGGGTTTTTGGCGGGCGCAAAGCCATCCAGAAACCAGGCGTCTACCTGCTGATTGAGCGAGTCGTCCAGCTCGTTGGTCAGTTGGTTAATATCGCCAAACCATAAATCCAGCGTGACGCGGCCCTCGTCCAGCAGCAGTCGATGACAGCCGGCAAACGGCAGCGGCCAACGGGCCTGCAGCTGCTCGGCCCAGGGCGCAAGCTCCGGCCAGTGCTGGTGAGCGAGGCGCAGATCGTCCGCGCGCAGCGGGAATTTTTCGAAACTGATGAAGTGTAATCTTTGCAGGGTAGCCTGAGGGTTATCGCGGCGAAAAACGTCAAACGCCTGCCACAGCGTCAGAAAGTTAAGGCCGGTACCGAACCCGCTTTCGGCAACCACAAATAACGGACGTGAGTGTGTTGAAAAACGTTCGTTGAGCCGGTTGCCGTCGAGGAAAACGTAGCGCGTCTCTTCCAGACCGTTGTCATTGGAAAAGTAGACATCGTCGAAATCTCGGGAAACAGGTGTACCCTCAGCGTTGAATTCCAGGTTGGCAGGTTGTATGGCGTTTTGTTTCACGTAAGTTACTCGAATCACAAGGCGTAGAACGATCTTAACGATGTGTGCCTGAGGGCGCAAATTTATACACAAATTGGCTGATCGGACTTGTTCGGCGTACAAGTGTACGCTATTGTGCGACTCGAAACTTAATATAGTGCGACTTACAGAGGTATTGAATGAAACGTGCAGTGATTACTGGCCTGGGCATCGTTTCCAGTATTGGTAATAACCAGCAGGAAGTCCTGGCATCTCTGCGTGAAGGACGCTCCGGGATCACTTTCTCTGAAGAGTTTAAAGATTCGGGAATGCGCAGCCACGTATGGGGCAACGTTAAACTGGATACAACCGGTTTGATCGACCGTAAAGTGGTTCGTTTCATGAACGATGCCTCTATCTATTCCTATCTCTCCATGCAGCAGGCGATTGAAGATGCAGGCCTGAAAGATGAGGTCTATCAGCAAAACCCGCGCGTGGGCCTGATTGCCGGTTCTGGCGGTTCTTCTAAGTCTCAGGTTTTTGGCGCTGATGCCATGCGCAGCCCACGCGGTCTGAAAGCTGTAGGTCCTTATGTGGTGACCAAGGCGATGGCATCCGCGGTCTCCGCTTGCCTTGCAACACCTTTCAAAATTTACGGTGTGAACTACTCCATCAGCTCCGCCTGCGCAACGTCTGCGCACTGCATCGGTAATGCTGTGGAACAAATCCAGCTGGGCAAACAGGATATCGTGTTTGCCGGTGGCGGCGAAGAGCTGTGCTGGGAGATGGCGTGTGAGTTCGACGCGATGGGCGCGCTGTCCACCAAATATAACGAAACGCCGGATAAAGCTTCCCGTACTTATGATACCCACCGTGATGGTTTCGTTATCGCTGGCGGCGGCGGTATGGTTGTGGTTGAAGAGCTGGAACATGCTCTGGCGCGCGGCGCGCACATCTATGCTGAAATCGTTGGCTACGGCGCAACTTCCGATGGCGCAGATATGGTTGCCCCGTCCGGTGAAGGTGCGGTTCGCTGCATGAAGATGGCGATGGAAGGCGTAGATACGCCGATTGACTATCTGAACTCCCACGGTACCTCTACGCCGGTAGGCGACGTGAAAGAGCTGGGGGCGATTCGCGAAGTCTTCGGCGATAACAGCCCGGCTATCTCCGCGACCAAAGCGATGACCGGTCACTCCCTGGGCGCCGCTGGCGTACAGGAGGCTATCTACTCTCTGCTGATGCTGGAACACGGCTTTATTGCCCCGAGCATCAACATTGAAGAGATGGACGAACAGGCAGCTGGTCTGAACATTGTGACCGAGCCGACCGAGCGTGCGCTGACTACCGTAATGTCTAACAGCTTCGGCTTTGGCGGTACTAACGCCACGCTGGTGATGCGTAAATACAGCGCATAACGAGCATGCTTTGCAAGGGGAGCCTGCCGGCTCCCCTTTTTTGTATTCTTGACAGACCCCTGGGTGTAAAGGCAAACTCCTGCCACAACATTATTCTCTCAGATAATGCGTAAGCGTTTAACGTCATCCAACGCGCCTTAAACCTGATAATCAGGTGGAGAGGGCGTGGCCATCACCTCGCCTTACTCTGCGAACTGGAGTAAAGCATGTCCGCAGTCACTGAAACAAAAAAAATGCCTTCAGCGAATGGTTCGCTGTTGCGGATCACTTTCGCCGTTTTTCTTACCTATATGACCGTTGGCCTGCCGCTGCCGGTTATCCCCTTGTTCGTTCATCAGGAACTGGGCTTCGGCAACACCATGGTTGGTATCGCTGTTGGTATCCAGTTTCTGGCGACCGTATTAACCCGCGGCTATGCAGGTCGCCTGGCGGACCAGTACGGCGCGAAACGCTCTGTGCTACAGGGGATGCTGGCCTGTGCGCTGGCTGGAGGTGCCTGGCTATGCGCCGCGCTGCTGCCGGTCCCCGTAATGGCGAAGTTTGGCCTGCTGGTGCTGGGCCGTCTGATCCTGGGGTTTGGTGAAAGCCAGCTGCTCACCGGCAATTTAAGCTGGGGAATGGGGCTGGTGGGCCCGATGCGCTCAGGTAAAGTGATGTCGTGGAACGGTATGGCGATTTACGGCTCGCTGGCGGCCGGAGCTCCGCTGGGGCTGCTGATCTACAGCCATTACGGCGTTGCAGCGCTGGCCGGCGTCACCATGGTGCTGCCGCTGGTGGCGTGGGCGATTAACGGCACGGTGCGTAAAATTCCCGCCCTCGGCGGCGAGCGTCCGTCGCTGTGGAGCGTGGTGGGAATGATCTGGCGGCCCGGTATTGGTCTTGGACTGCAGGGCGTCGGTTTCGCGGTGATAGGCACGTTCGTCTCCCTCTATTTCGCCAGCAACGGCTGGGCGATGGCCGGTTTTACCTTAACCGCGTTTGGTGGAGCATTTGTGCTGATGCGCGTGCTGTTTGGTTGGATGCCGGACCGCTTCGGTGGGGTGAAAGTGGCCATCGTTTCGCTGTTGATTGAGGCGGTAGGCCTGGCGCTGCTCTGGCAGGCGCCCAATGCCTGGGTCGCGCTGGCGGGCGCGGCGCTAACCGGCTGCGGTTGCTCGCTTATCTTCCCGGCGCTGGGCGTAGAGGTTGTGAAGCGGGTACCGCCGCAGGTTCGAGGAACGGCGCTTGGCGGCTACGCTGCGTTTCAGGATATCTCCTACGGCGTCACCGGCCCGCTTACCGGATTGCTTGCGACTTCTTTAGGCTATTCTTCCGTCTTCCTGGCGGCGGCAATATGCGCCGTGCTGGGGATCCTCATTACGCTGGTATCGCTGCGTAAATAGGCCTTTTGTTCGGCCCGGTATACGGGCCGAACAGGCGGTTAAATCACTAACCACAGCAAAATAAGCCCCGCGAGCAGCGTCAACGCGATAGCCCACGGCTTTTTAAACGCCAGCCACGGCGATGAAGGCGGCGCCTGAACCGGTGGGATCGCCAGCGTCTCTTGCGCTCTGGCGACCCTGAGCACGAAAATTTTGTTCAGCAGCGTCAGCAGCTGGGCTGCGCTTAGCGGCGTTTGCGCCGTTGCGTGCCAGCTGGTTTGCGCAAAATCCATCACTCTTTGCCACTCCGCGGCTTCAAGCGGCTGCTTCAAGGCGGCCTGCAATGACATCAGCGTCGGCGTAGCCTGCGTGCTGAGCGTTTGCCGCGCATGGAGCCAGTAAGAGAGGGGAGTGAAGTGGGTCGCCGGGATCAGTTCCCCGCTTTTGACGCCGCTTAGCTCCAGCATCGACTGCCAGATGAGCTTGCTGGACTCCCCGGTAGCTGCTGCCAGTTTGGTCACCTGTTGATTGAGCGTATTGTGCTCCGCTGGCAGCAGTGGACGATGAGTTGGCGGGCGCTGCTGCGGCTGAGGAATCGAGAGCTGGCCGCTTTGCAGCAGTTGCAAAACGTTCTCCAGCTGCGGCTGGGTGAGCGCATGCAGCGCGGTTTGACCGTCATGCTGACGAATATAATCGCTGACCGCCTGACGATTATTACCCTGGTTCAGCAGTTCGCTCAGCTGCGCCAGGATTTGCCGGCGGTGGTGATTCTGTTGGGCAAGGATTAAGCGCTGGTTCAGGCTGTGTTCGGCGGCCGCAAAATGGCTTGCCAACAGCGGGGCGTCGTTTTTCAGGCTCAGATCGTGCTTTACGCAGGCCCACACTTCCGCACTTTGCTGCGATGTTAACGCCACCAGGCGCGTAATGAGCCGCTCAAGCGCGGTGCGCTGCTGGGTAGTGAGCGGAGGTTCGCCTGTCCCCGGAGGGCGATCGGACATACCTGAAACGGGATGCGTCATGATTAATCCTTTGCGTAGTGCTGTACTAAATTACTGTACTCAGGGCCGGGTGGTGATGTTCCTGGCGGGCAGATTATGGCACACTTCCCCGGTTTACTCTCGCTCTCAGACAGGTACTGAACCGTGAAAATCCTCGTTGATGAAAATATGCCCTATGCGCGTGAGCTTTTTAGCCGCCTGGGGGAAGTGAAGGCCGTTGCGGGTCGTCCCGTTCCGGTCGAAGCGCTCAATGACGCTGATGCGCTGATGGTGCGATCCGTCACCAAAGTTAACGAAGCGCTGCTCTCCGGCAAGGCTATCAAATTTGTTGGCACCGCAACGGCAGGCACCGACCATGTCGATCAGGCGTGGCTGCAGCGGGCGGGAATCGGTTTTTCCGCGGCGCCGGGCTGTAACGCTATCGCGGTGGTGGAATATGTCTTTTCAGCGCTGCTCATGCTGGCTGAACGCGATGGCTTTGCGCTGCGCGACCGTACCGTCGGGATCGTGGGCGTCGGCAACGTGGGCGGGCGCCTGCACAAACGTCTCGAGGCGCTGGGAATTAAAACGCTGCTTTGCGATCCCCCGCGCGCCGATCGCGGCGATGAGGGCGACTTCCGTCCTCTTGACGAGCTGGTGCAGGAAGCCGATATTCTGACTTTCCATACGCCGCTCTATAAGGAAGGGCAGTACAAAACGCTGCACCTGGCGGATGAGGCGCTGATTCGCCGCCTGAAGCCGGGGACGATATTAATCAACGCCTGCCGTGGGGCAGTGGTGGATAACGCTGCGCTGCTTAAACGACTACAGGAAAATCAGCCGTTAAGCGTGGTGCTGGATGTCTGGGAGCCGGAGCCGGACCTGAATATCGAGCTGCTCAAGCGGGTGGATATTGGTACGCCGCATATTGCCGGCTACACCCTTGAAGGAAAAGCGCGCGGTACGACCCAGGTTTTTGAGGCCTACAGCGCGTTTATTGGCCACCCGCAGCAGGTGGCGCTGGACACGCTGCTACCGGCGCCGGAGTTTGGTCGCATTACGCAGCACGGGCCGCTCGATCAGGCAACGCTAAAACGGCTGGCGCATTTGGTGTATGATGTGCGCCGCGATGATGCGCCGCTGCGAAAAGTCGCGGGCGTTGCGGGCGAGTTCGATAGGCTGCGCAAGAATTACCAGGAACGTCGCGAATGGTCTTCGCTGTACGTGCAGTGTAGTGATGCCCAGGCGGCGACGCTGCTGCGCCAGCTTGGCTTTAACGCCGTACATCATCCTGTTCGTTAATATCATCTTAATGCTCCTGCTGGATAATCCGGCAGGGCCGCTTTTTTTCTGGAGTACACCACCATGTCTGAAGGCTGGAATATTGCCATACTGGGCGCAACGGGCGCCGTAGGCGAAGCCCTGCTCGAAACTCTTGCCGATCGTCAGTTCCCGGTGGGGGATATTTATGCCCTTGCGCGTAGCGACAGCGCCGGTGAACATCTGCGTTTTGCGGGCAAGTCGGTTCTCGTTCAGGATGCGGCGGAGTTCGACTGGACCCAGGCCCAGCTGGCATTTTTTGCCGCGGGTGTAGAAGCGACCGCAGCGTATGTCGAAGAGGCCACGAACGCGGGCTGCCTGGTGATTGACTTAAGCGGTCTGTTTGCCCTGGAGCCGGATGTGCCGCTGGTGGTGCCGGATGTTAACCCGTTCGTACTGGCGGATTACCGCAACCGTAACGTTATCGCGGTAGCGAATAGCCTGACAAGCCAGCTGCTGTCGGCGTTAAAACCGTTGATCGATCAGGGCGGCCTGTCGCGTATAAGCGTAACCAGCCTGCTTTCTGCTTCCGCTCACGGTAAAAAAGCGGTTGATGCGCTGGCGGGCCAGAGCGCTAAATTACTCAACGGTATGCCAATCGATGACGATGATTTCTTCGGCCGCCAGCTGGCGTTCAATATGCTACCGCTGCTGCCCGATCGTGAAGGAAGCGTGCGCGAAGAGCGACGTATCGTCGATGAAGCCCGCAAGATACTGCAGGATGACGGTCTGATGATCTCCGCTAACGTCGTGCAGTCGCCGGTGTTCTATGGCCACGCGCAGATGGTGAGCTTTGAAGCGCAGCGTCCACTGGCGGCCGAAGAGGCGCGCGATGCCTTTAGCCGCGGGGAAGATATCGAGCTGTCCGAAGAGGGCGAATTCCCGACGCAGGTCGGGGATGCTTCCGGCAACGCCCGCCTTTCCGTCGGCTGCGTGCATAACGACTATGGTATGCCTGAACAGGTGCAGTTCTGGTCAGTCGCCGATAACGTTCGTTTTGGCGGCGCGCTGATGGCGGTGAAAATCGCTGAGAAGCTGGTTCAGGAGTATTTGTACTGATGTCTGAGATGGAGCAGCCGCCGGTCTACAAAATCGCGCTGGGCATCGAATACGATGGCAGCAAGTACTACGGCTGGCAGCGGCAGAACGAAGTCCGCAGCGTGCAGGAGAAGCTGGAAAAGGCGCTCTCGCAGGTAGCGAACGAGCCTGTTAACGTTTTTTGCGCGGGCCGTACGGATGCCGGCGTGCACGGAACCGGTCAGGTCGTGCATTTTGAAACGCGCTCGCAGCGTCAGGATGCCGCATGGACCCTGGGCGTCAATGCCAATTTACCCGGCGATATCGCGGTTCGCTGGGTGAAGCGGGTTCCAGAGGATTTTCACGCCCGCTTCAGCGCCACCGCGCGCCGCTATCGTTATGTTATCTATAATCATCGTCTGCGGCCGGCGGTATTGAGCCGCGGCGTAACCCATTATTATCACCCGCTGGATGCAGAACGGATGCAGCGCGCCGCTCAGTGCCTGCTGGGAGAGAATGATTTCACCTCGTTTCGTGCGGTGCAGTGCCAGTCGCGCACGCCGTGGCGGAACGTGATGCACATTAACGTCACCCGTTATGGTGCATATGTGGTGGTGGACATCAAAGCGAATGCCTTTGTACATCATATGGTAAGGAATATTGTCGGCAGTCTGATGGAAGTAGGTGCCGGTAACCAGCCAGAGAGCTGGATTGCAGAACTTCTGGCGGCAAAAGACAGGACGCTTGCCGCCGCAACGGCAAAGGCGGAAGGATTGTATCTGGTGGCGGTGGATTACCCGGCGCGCTACGACCTCCCTGTCATGCCGATGGGCCCGCTGTTTTTGGCGGACTAACCTGGTCATTAAGGGCTAACGCAAATTATGGATCTGATTCACTTTTTAATCGATTTTATCCTGCACATTGATGTGCATCTGGCTGAGCTGGTCGCGGAGTACGGTATTTGGGTATACGCGATTTTGTTTTTGATTCTGTTCTGCGAAACCGGCCTGGTGGTCACGCCGTTTCTGCCGGGGGATTCTCTGCTGTTTGTGGCAGGAGCGCTCTCCGCGCTGCCGACTAACGATCTCAACGTCCATTTAATGGTGCTGCTGATGGTCATTGCGGCGATTGTTGGCGATGCGCTGAACTACACGATTGGCCGGCTGTTCGGTGAAAAGCTTTTCAGCAACCCCGATTCGAAAATATTCCGCCGCAGCTATCTGGATAAGACCCATAGCTTCTACGAACGCCATGGCGGCAAAACCATCATCCTGGCCCGTTTCGTGCCGATTGTCAGAACGTTTGCGCCGTTTGTTGCGGGAATGGGGCATATGTCCTATCGTCATTTTGCGATGTATAACGTCGTTGGCGCGCTGCTTTGGGTACTGTTATTTACCTATGCGGGTTATCTGTTTGGCGATTTGCCGATCGTACAGGAAAACCTTAAGCTGCTGATCGTCGCGATTATTGTTCTGTCCGTACTGCCTGGCGTCATTGAAGTCATCCGCCACAAGCGGGCGGCGGCGAAACAGGCGAAATAACGCGGCGACGATCTTCGGACGGTATGCCGCCGTCCGAAGAGTGAAGTGTGAGCGGTTCGACCACTTTTTTATCCCATGTTACGGGATGTTATGATTTAATGTGCAACATTCATGGTCTGTGAGGGGCAAAAATGGCATTATGCGCCCCTTGCGACAAAACTGGCATCGACCAGGTTCAGGTAGAAAGGTTATCAATGAGCTGGATTGAACGAATTAAAAGCAATATAACCCCCACCCGTAAGGCAAGTATCCCTGAAGGTGTATGGACCAAGTGCGACAGCTGCGGTCAGGTATTGTACCGCGCAGAGCTGGAGCGCAACCTGGAGGTTTGCCCTAAGTGCGATCACCACATGCGTATGTCGGCGCGCAACCGCCTGCATAGCCTGCTGGACGAAGGTTCCCTCGTGGAGCTGGGAAGCGAGCTCGAGCCGAAAGATGTGCTGAAGTTCCGCGATTCGAAAAAGTATAAAGACCGTCTGGCCTCAGCCCAGAAAGAGACTGGCGAAAAAGACGCGCTGGTGGTCATGAAAGGCACTCTGCATGCTATGCCGGTTGTTGCCGCAGCTTTCGAATTCTCCTTTATGGGCGGGTCAATGGGCTCTGTGGTCGGCGCGCGCTTTGTCCGCGCGGTTGAGCAGGCTCTGGAAGACAACTGCCCGCTGATTTGCTTCTCCGCATCCGGCGGCGCGCGTATGCAGGAAGCGCTGATGTCGCTGATGCAGATGGCGAAAACCTCCGCTGCGCTGGCGAAAATGCAGGAGCGCGGATTGCCGTATATCTCCGTGCTGACTGACCCCACCATGGGCGGTGTCTCGGCGAGCTTTGCGATGCTGGGCGATCTGAATATCGCCGAGCCGAAAGCGCTGATCGGCTTTGCCGGTCCCCGCGTTATCGAGCAGACCGTTCGCGAGAAACTGCCGGCAGGATTCCAGCGCAGTGAGTTCCTGATTGAGAAAGGGGCGATCGACATGATCGTACGCCGCCCGGAAATGCGTCTGAAGCTGGCCAGCATTCTGGCGAAGCTAATGAATCTTCCGGCGCCAAATCCGGAACCCGCTCACGAAGGTGAGGTGGTGCCACCGGTGCCGGATCAGGAACCAGAGGCCTGATAATGCAGAGGGCAGGCCTGACGGCGCTGCCCTTTTTTATACGCGTAGTTATCCTAACTCTTGCCGGACATCATGGAAAAACAACCTATTCCTCAGGCCACGTCGCCCCTGGCTACGTGGCTTTCTTATCTGGAACATCTGCACAGCAAAACTATCGATCTTGGGCTGGCGCGCGTCAGCGAGGTCGCGCAGCGGATGGCGGTAATAAAACCTGCGCCGTTTGTCTTTACGGTCGCAGGGACCAACGGCAAAGGCACCACCTGCCGTACCCTGGAATCGGTGCTGATGGCGGCGGGCTACAAGGTTGGCGTATACAGTTCGCCGCATCTGGTGCGCTACACCGAGCGGGTGCGCGTGCAGGGCGAAGAGCTGCCGGAACTCGCGCATACGACCTCTTTTGCCGAAATTGAAGCCGCGCGCGGCGAGATTTCCCTGAGCTATTTCGAGTTCGGTACTCTCTCTGCGCTGTGGTTGTTTCAGCAGGCGCGACTGGATGTGGTGATTCTTGAGGTGGGCCTGGGCGGCCGCCTTGATGCTACCAATATCGTCGATGCTGACGTGGCGGTGGTCACCAGTATTGCCCTCGATCATACTGACTGGCTGGGGCCCGATCGCGAAAGTATCGGTCGTGAAAAGGCGGGGATTTTCCGCTCAGGCAAACCGGCCATCGTCGGCGAACCCGATATGCCGTTGACCATCGCAGAGGTGGCGAGCGAAAAAGGGGCGCAGCTCCTGCGCCGTGGCGTTGACTGGCAGTACGACGCCAGTGAACAAGGCTGGTCCTTCCGCGATCGGCAGGGGACGTTAAACGATCTGCCGCTGCCGCAGGTACCGCTGCCGAATGCGGCAACCGCGCTCGCGGCCCTGCGCGCCAGCGGGCTTAAGGTGAAGGAGCAGGCGATGCGCGACGGCATTCAAAACGCGATGCTGCCTGGGCGTTTCCAGATAATCAGCGAAGCGCCGCGGACGATCCTTGACGTTGCTCATAACCCGCACGCGGCGGCCTATCTCGCCGGGCGTCTCAAAACCTTATCGAAAACGGGGCGCGTACTGGCGGTTGTTGGTATGCTGCATGATAAGGATATCGCAGGTACGCTGGCGAATTTGCAGGCGGAAGTTGACGACTGGTACTGCGCGCCGCTGGAAGGGCCGCGCGGAGCCACGGCGGAGCAGCTGCTGGAACATTTACGCGCAGGTAAAGTCTATACCAGCGTTGCGCAAGCGTGGCATGCGGCGATGGCGGATGCCAGACCTGAAGATACGGTGCTGGTCTGTGGTTCATTCCACACGGTGGCGCATGTAATGGAAGAAATAGACGCGGGGAGAACCGGTGGCAAGTAAGTTTCAGAACCGTTTAGTCGGGACGATTGTGCTGGTAGCGCTGGGGGTGATTATCCTGCCAGGGCTACTGGATGGTCAGAAAAAACATTATCAGGATGAGTTTGCCGCCATTCCTCTGGTGCCCAAACCAGGGGACCGCGATGAGCCGGATATGCTGCCAGCGGCGACTCAGGCGCTGCCTTCGCAGCCTCCGGAAGGGGCGGCGGAAGAGGTGAGAGCCGGTGACGCCGCGGCGCCATCGTTGGATCCGTCGCGCATACCGGTGAACAACAACAGTTTTGATGTGGTTCAGGAGCCGGTTGTCGCGCCAAAACCGCAGGCGCAGCCGAAACCTCAGCCGAAGCCGGTAGAGAAACCACAGCAGCAGCAGGTTGCGGCGCAGACGCCGCCGCCTAAGCCACAGCAGCAGGCTGAAATCCCGGCGCCGACCGGTAAAGCATACGTAGTGCAGCTGGGCGCGTTAAAGAACGCCGATAAGGTCAACGAAATTGTGGGCAAGCTGCGCGCTTCCGGTTTTAAGGTTTACACATCGCCTTCGACACCGGTGCAGGGTAAAATTACCCGTATTCTTGTGGGGCCGGATACCTCAAAGGATAAGCTTAAAGGCCAGCTTGGAGAACTGAAGCAGCTTTCAGGACTCAGCGGCGTGGTCATGGGCTACAGCCCGAACTAACTCTCTCTTTTTTAAAAAGTAGCGAGCTGAAACCCCTGTCTGACGTGCCCTGAAGAGGCGAAAGGCAGTATGGCGTTGAATGTTTTTTCAGCGCCATTTTTATTTATGTAGGGCACGGAAATCCCTACGCAAACGTTTTCTTTTTCTGTTAGAATGCGCCCCGAACCGGACGACAGGGCGTAAAATCGTGGGACGTATATGGTCTGGATTGATTACGCCATAATTGCGGTGATTGGTTTTTCCTCACTGGTTAGCCTGATCCGCGGCTTTGTTCGTGAAGCTTTATCGCTGGTAACCTGGGGATGTGCTTTCTTTGTTGCCAGTCATTACTACACTTACCTGGCTGTCTGGTTCACGGGCTTTGAAGACGAACTGGTCCGAAATGGGATTGCTATCGCGATACTGTTTATCGCAACGCTTATCGTCGGCGCTATCGTAAACTTTGTGATAGGTCAGCTGGTGGAGAAAACCGGCCTGTCGGGTACCGACAGGGTCTTAGGGATCTGCTTTGGCGCCCTGCGCGGTGTGCTAATCGTCTCAGCGATTCTGTTCTTTCTCGATAGCTTTACCGGTATGGCGAAAAGCGAAGACTGGCAAAAGTCTGAGCTTATCCCGCAGTTCAGTTTCGTTATCAGATGGTTCTTTGACTATCTGCAGAGCTCGTCAAGTTTCTTGCCCAAAGCATAAGCGTTGGGATGTAGCTTAACGAGGAAAAGACGTATGTGCGGTATTGTCGGTATCGCCGGTGTCATGCCGGTAAACCAGTCGATTTATGACGCGTTAACGGTGCTTCAGCATCGTGGCCAGGATGCCGCAGGCATCATCACCATTGATGCGAACAACTGTTTTCGTTTGCGTAAGGCGAACGGACTGGTGAGCGATGTTTTTGAAGCTCGCCATATGCAGCGTATGCAGGGCAATATGGGGATTGGTCACGTTCGTTACCCGACGGCTGGCAGCTCCAGCGCCTCTGAGGCTCAGCCTTTCTACGTCAACTCACCGTATGGTATTACGTTGGCGCACAACGGTAACCTGACCAACGCTCACGAGCTGCGTAAAAAGCTGTTTGAAGAAAAACGCCGCCACATCAACACCACCTCCGATTCCGAAATCCTGCTCAATATCTTTGCCAGCGAGCTGGACAACTTCCGCCACTACCCGCTGGAAGCCGACAATATTTTTGCGGCGATTGCCGCCACCAACCGCCAGATTCGCGGCGCTTACGCCTGCGTGGCGATGATTATCGGTCACGGCATGGTGGCCTTCCGCGACCCGAACGGCATCCGTCCGCTGGTGCTGGGCAAGCGCGATATTGGCGATGGCCGTACCGAGTATATGGTCGCTTCGGAAAGCGTGGCGCTCGATACGCTGGGCTTTGAGTTCCTGCGCGACGTGGCGCCTGGCGAAGCGGTGTATATCACCGAAAAAGGCCAGCTGTTTACTCGCCAGTGCGCGGAAAACCCGGTCAGCAACCCGTGCCTGTTCGAGTACGTGTACTTTGCGCGTCCGGACTCCTTCATCGACAAAATTTCCGTTTACAGCGCCCGCGTCAATATGGGCACGAAGCTGGGCGAGAAAATTGCCCGCGAGTGGGAAGATCTGGATATCGATGTGGTCATTCCCATTCCGGAAACCTCCTGCGATATCGCGCTGGAAATCGCCCGCATCCTCGACAAGCCGTACCGTCAGGGGTTTGTTAAAAACCGCTACGTAGGCCGAACCTTCATCATGCCGGGCCAGCAGCTGCGCCGGAAATCGGTGCGGCGTAAGCTTAACGCCAACCGCGCCGAGTTCCGCGATAAGAACGTGCTGTTGGTGGATGATTCCATCGTGCGCGGCACTACCTCTGAGCAGATTATTGAGATGGCGCGCGAAGCCGGGGCGAAGAAAGTCTACCTGGCTTCCGCTGCGCCGGAAATTCGTTTCCCGAACGTGTATGGCATCGATATGCCGACCGCCAATGAGCTGATTGCTCACGGGCGTGAAGTGGATGAGATTCGCCAGATCATCGGTGCGGATGGCCTGATTTTCCAGGATCTGGACGATCTGATTGACGCGGTGCGCGCTGAGAATCCGGATATCCAGCAGTTTGAATGTTCGGTCTTCAACGGTATCTACGTCACTAAAGATGTTGATCAGACCTATCTGGATTTCCTTGACTCTCTGCGCAACGACGACGCAAAAGCGGTTCAGCTGCAGAACGAAGTGGAAAACCTGGAGATGCACAACGAAGGGTAATGCCTTGATTCGCTGGAAGCCCGCGGTCCGAAGACTGCGGGCTTTTTGTTTTTAGAGGTCAGGCCTCGTTGATCCAAATTCGCATCTCGCCTTCGCCACGATTGGCCCAGCTAAACCATGGAATAAAGGTTAAGGTCTGTTTCTCTACCGCCGTCTGGCGATGGTCGAAGCTGTAGAGCGGCTTATCCTCCTGGGCGGTCAGTACCCGAAGCCCCTCCGCCTGCAGCACGATTTTTCCTTTTAGCACCCCGGTCCCTGGAATCTCGCGTATCTGACTCGCTTTGGGCAGCGACAGGTTGTGCAGTTCGGCGCCGTTATCAACCTCTTCCAGGCAGTAAACCAGCGGTCCGCGCTGAATGGCGACTTTACCGGCGTTATGGCGAACCAGTGGGTTGGCGTAGACCCGGCGGAGGGTCATCGGCAGGCGCAGCGTAATGATATCCCCCTGCTGCCATTGGCGCGTAATATGCAGATAGCCTTTCAGTTGTTCGCCCTGCGCGGCTTCGCCGTTGATGAGCACCTGCGGCGCTTCACACCATTCCGGCAGGCGCAGCGCCAGCGTATGCTGAACGGCCTGCGGGTGGCTGAAAGTGATGTTGACCTCCTCATCCCATGGATAGTTACCGCTGATTTTTAGCGCCAGCGGCTGGTCATTAATGGTGAACTGCGCTTCGCTTCCGGCGTAGAAATTGATAAACAGCGCATCCCGGCGCGGCGTGAACAGGTAGTGCCCGATAGCCACCAACGTGCGGGCGATATTTGGCGGGCAGCAGGCGCAGCCAAACCAGCGCTGGCGAACCGGTTTGATATGGTCGTAAATATGGTTATGCGGAATGCTTTTCGGATAGGTTTCCAGCGGGTTAACATAAAAGAAGTGTTTACCGTCCAGCGCCATCCCGCCGAGTACCGTATTGTAAAAAGCGCGTTCCATCACGTCGGCATAGTGCGCATCGCCTTCCATTTCCAGCATCCGACGGGCGAACATCATCAGGCCAATTGAAGCGCAGCTTTCACCGTAGGCGGTATCGTTGGGCAGATCGTAGTCGCTGGTAAAAGCTTCGCCGATCCCCTGAGAGCCGATTCCTCCGGTGATATACATCCGACGCTGCACCATGTTGTTCCAGATCCGCAGGCAGGTCTGACGTTTCTCTTCGTCATTTGTCATACGGGCGATATGCGCCAGGCCGGTCATCAGATAGACCGAACGTACGGCGTGGCCGACCGCTTCGTTCTGTTCAGCGAGCAGTTTGTGCGCATGGGTGTAAGTTTTGTCTTTGATCATTCCTGGCCAGGCGTCGCCCCAACCGATCCAGTGCCGGGTACCGCCGCGTTTTTCGAACTCGATATCGTAATAGTAGGGCTGCTTCCCACGTTCTTCGACGAAGAAGCAGGCCAACGCCTGATAGCGAGGTTCCCGGGTGACTTCATACAGGCGCATCAGCGCCAGTTCGATTTCCGGATGTCCCGGATAGCCGCGAAGCTGTCCGGGGTTAGGCCCGAAGACGGTATCAATGTGGTCGGCAAAGCGGCAGGAGATTTCCAACAGACGACGTTTACCGGTGGCGCGATAAAAAGCGACAGCTGCTTCAAAAAGATGCCCGGCACAGTACAGTTCATGACACTCTGCCAGGTTAGTCCAGCGCTGACCCGGTTCTTTTACGGTATACCAGGTATTGAGATAGCCGTCTTCACACTGCGCTTGCGCCAGCAGTTCGATCACTTCGTCAGCGGTTTGTTCGAGCGTCGCGTCAGGTTTTTGGCTTAACGACCAGGCGACCGCCTCAAGCCATTTGGTGACGTCGCTATCCTGAAAAACCATTCCGTAAAATTGGCCATCCTCTTGTCCCGCGGCAATGCGATAGTTGGCCAGCGCGTGGCTGGGCTCCGCATCGGGAATATTGTCGTTCAGCGCTTGCCACTGATAAGGAATGACGACATCACGAATCAAACGCTGATACTCTCCCAGGAAAGGATCGGTAACGGTAATTCTGTTCAGGTCGGCTTCAATTACATCGGACTGCATCATGTTTACCTCAGGAAATTTGGCTATGTCTTTGGTTAAGATCGGTGGAGATACGTTTCATCATTGGGCCGTCCAGCCGGCACTTCAGCAGACACAGGGCCAGCACCAGATGGAAAATTGCCGGTATTACGGTTTGCAGCAGGGTGATGCCCTGAATAGACGCGGCAGTTTGATTTTCCAGGCCTGGACGGTACGCGACCAGAATCAGCAACAGGCTGATAATGCCGCCGGATGAGGCCCAGGAGAGCTTGATAAAAAAGAGGTTAAAGGCGAAGTTCATACCGGAGGAACGCACGCCATTCTTCCATTCACCGTAATCATCGGCGAAGGCCATAATCGAGAAGTGCAGCGGCAGGGTGAAACCAAGCACAACGTTGTTGATCAGGATACAGACCAGCCATAGTGTCTGATGCTGCGGGCCGGTGGGCAGGAACCACATCGCCACGCCGAAAATAACCAGCACCAGGTTAGTGCGGAAGTACAGCGTAACCATGTCGACGCGGCGTGAAAGCGGGTTGACGATCACCGCGCCAATAATCGCAGCCACGGTGACGATGGCAAAAAACAGCGACATAAAGCCGGCGCTGCCCTGCAGCGCGTAGGAGATAAAGTACATGTAGCCGCCGCCGCGAATGCACAGAATATTCACCAGCAGGAAGGACATCACCAGCATCAGCAGTAATTGGTCGTTCTTACGCAGCCCTTGCAGATGCTGGCGCAGCGTGAATTTTCCGGCCAGCGACAGCGGAACCCGCTCTTTGACCCAGAAAAAGCAAAGTAAAAACATGATCATACCAACGGCGCACAGCACGGCCACGCCGTACTGGTAGCCTTTAGCCAGATTGCCCTGGCCAAAAAGCTCGACCATCCATGGCAGCCCGACGGAGACCAGGAAGCCGGCGATACCGCTTAAGACAAAGCGCCAGGACTGGCAGGACATTACCTGATCGTGACGGTTGGTCATGGCGTTTATCAGGGCGCAGTAGGGGACGTTATTGGCGGTATAGCCAATAGAGAGCAAAAAATAGGTCCCGAACGCCCAGGCAATTTTCATGTTTGGGCTCATGTCTGGCACGGTAAACGTCAGGATGCCGATAACCGCAAGCGGCACGGCAGTCCAGAGCTGCCACGGGCGAAAGCGGCCCCAGCGGCTGCGGGTTCTGTCAGCAATAACGCCCATAACCGGGTCTGATATCGCATCAAAAATTCTCAGGGTAAAGAACATTGCCCCGACGATGGCCGGGCTGAGGCCGAACACATCGGTGTAGAAAAAAAGCAGGAAGCCGCTGATTAAGTCAGAGATGCAGTGTCCACCGGCATCTCCCAGCCCATAGCCTATTTTTTCGCGGGTGGAGAGCGTTTCGCCCGCATCAACCATCTGCACATTCGTGTCCAGATTATCGACTGTAGCCATAACCAATCCTTATTTGCTAAGCAGAGTGTGAGGGTACACAGGTCATTACGATCTGTTTTTATGTTTTTAGTAAACTTCATACGCTGCCGAGCATAGATCTAATCTTCTCTTTTCGTACATTTTTGACTTTTGTGCTTGTGATTTTGATCTTTATTTTTACTATAAATTATTTTTAATGCCGATCTTGATCACATTTATCCGTGAAGGATGCCGGGATTTTTTGCGTTATTCGCTAAGCTGAGCATCATTTTTACGAGAAAAGGTCGAATTAAATGCATTTAGGAATGGATATCGGTGGGACCAAAGTTGAGACTGTCGTGCTGGATGACAAGGGAAAACTGGTCTGGCAGCAGCGCATTGCGACACCGAAAGCCAGTATTGAGCAGTTCTTACAGGGTATCATTGGAGAAGTCCATGCCGCGCAGGATTGGGCAGGCGAAAAGCTAAGCCTGGGATTCGGTTTGCCCGGCGCGATTGACACCGCTACTTGTTTAGTAAAAAATTCAAATATTCAGGTGGTCAATGGGCATCCGCTGCATGATATCCTTAGCGACTATTTTTCCCAGCCGGTGGCTGTCGCAAACGATGCTAACTGTTTCGCGCTGTCGGAAGCGATAGATGGCTGCGGCGCCGGTCATGAAGTGGTGTTTGGGGCGATCCTTGGTACCGGATGCGGCGGCGGTGTGGTGGTGCATCAGCGTTTGCTGACCGGGCCGAATGCCTGCAGCGGTGAATGGGGGCATAATCCTTTGCCGCACTATTCCCCGGAACACGATGGGCCTTCGCACTTGTGCTATTGCGGTCAGCATAACTGCGTAGAATCGTTTATCTCTGGCAGCGGGCTGGCCCGACAGTTTCGCTTACATAATGAAGGACGCGGAACCGCTGAAGAACTGGTGTTGAAGATGCGTGAAGGACACCCTCAAGCGCTGGCGCTGTGGCGGCAATTCCGTAATCAGCTGGCGCGCGCCTTCGCAAACGTCGTGAATATGCTCGATCCGGATGTGATAGTGATAGGTGGGGGGCTGTCGGGCGTCGATGAGCTGTATAGCGATTTATCGGCTGAAATGGCAAAGTACATATTCGGTGGACGCTGCGTGACGCCGGTTCTGCCGGCAAAGCATGGCGACAGCAGCGGCGTACGCGGCGCTGCATGGGCTGGAGAGCAGGCGCTGCAGGGATAATCAGCGTAAACCCCGTAAAACAGGTGAAAACGAACGGAATGGTAAAAAAGACCAGAATTAAAGATATTGCGGCGGCCTGCGGCGTGTCGATTGCCGCAGTATCAAGAGCGCTAAAAGGGCAGCCGGGGCTTAGCGAGGAGACTCGTCAGCGGATCCTGTCGATAGCGGAAGCCGAAGGCTATGATTTTAGCCGCTTGCGCAACGGTCGCATCAAGCGGCTGCTGTTTTTAATGCACAGGGAACACAATATTGCCAGCGCTCTGCCGTTCTATTCGACCGTCATGCTTGGCGTTGCTGACGCTTGTAGAGAAAATGAAATTGCCATGAGCTTCCAGCCCATTGGTCCGGGAGATTCAGTTGGCGAGTTGATTAATCTCCATCAGCCTGACGCGTTGATCTGCGCGGGTTATCTTGAAGCAGAGATACTGGCGGAATTGAAAAAAACGGCGCTCCCCGTTGCCCTGGTTGATTTGTGGGCGGCGGATTTTCCCTGTGCCAATCCTGACAACTATCACGGCGGATTTATCGCCACCCGCCACCTGCTTGAACAGGGAAGAAAGCGTATTGCCTTACTCGGCCATTCGCAGCACCATTACAGCATCCGTCAGCGTACAGAAGGCTATCTGCAGGCGCTGTTTGATGCCGGAATTTCTCTGGCCGAGGAGTATCGAGTCGAAGTCCCCCCGGTCAAGGAGATAGAAAAACCGCTGGTAGAAGGCATGGAGAAACTGCTGGCGCTACCGCAGCCGCCGGATGCTATCTTTGCTTATAACGATATGGCGGCGCTGGTGGCGATGAGAGTTTGCGCGCGGAAGGGCATCAAGGTGCCGGATGAGATTGCGATCGTCGGTTTCGATGATATTGAAGCTGCTGCATGGGCCTGGCCGCCGTTAACCACGGTGGCCATTGATAAGCGTGAGCTTGGCCGCGATGCGTTCCGTCTTTTACTCAGCGATGAGGGTGACAGAAACCTGTTGTTGCCGGTGCGGTTAGTGGTTCGTGAGAGTTCATTGCGGTTGCGTCCGCAGGCATAATCCGGCAAAGTCTGCGCCATCGTGTGAAAGGGGCAATCATCGTGAAGCGACTCATTATCGGTATCTCTGGCGCCAGCGGCGCAATTTACGGCGTACGCCTGCTCCAGGTTTTGCGCGAGGTGCCTGATGTCGAAACCCATCTTATTTTAAGCCAGGCCGCCCGTCAGACGCTGGCGCTGGAGACGGACTTCTCCCTGCGCGAGGTGCAGGCGTTGGCCGACGTAGTGCACGATGCCCGTGATATCGCCGCCAGTATCTCTTCCGGCTCTTTTAAAACCGCCGGGATGGTGATTTTGCCATGTTCAATGAAAACGCTTTCCGGCATTGTTCATAGCTATACCGATGGGCTGCTGACCAGAGCGGCGGACGTGGTGCTTAAAGAGCGTCGCCCGCTGGTGCTGTGCGTTCGGGAAACGCCGTTCCACCTCGGCCATCTGCGTCTGCTGGTCCAGGCGGCGGAAATGGGCGCAGTGATTATGCCGCCGGTTCCGGCGTTCTATCATCGTCCTGAAAGCCTTGACGATGTGATCAATCAAACGGTCAATCGCGTTATCGATCAGTTTGATATCTCTCTTCCTGCAGACCTCTTTACCCGCTGGCAGGGCGCGTAGGGCGCACTAACATAGTGCGCTTTCTTCACCTCTGCGCTCCTGCAGTGCAATTTTGTCGCCTCGATCAAATCCTCAACATTTAATTTGTTTTTTTGCGCTACGGCGCTGCGGTTTATCCATTATTGCTGGTATCTTCCCTTTCAAGACAAACTTGCAACCTTTATTTAACAAATTTAACGCCGTTTCCAGCACGCACTGAGAGAATGGCATAAAACGTGCAAGATTTGTCGGCAGCACCAATAACAAGACAACGCATGACATAACAACATCACGACACTTAAGGGTAACCTATGAAGAAGACGGTCCTGGCTTTCTCTTTAATGATGGGCATTTGCAGCGCTTCCAGCGCCTTCGCCGCGCTGCCGCAGAGTATTCGCATTGGCACCGATGCCACCTACGCGCCTTTTTCTTCTAAGGATGCGAAAGGGGATTTCGTGGGTTTTGACATTGATTTGGGTAATGAGCTCTGTTCGCGCATCAAAGTAAAATGTACCTGGGTTGGCAGCGATTTCGACTCCCTGATCCCATCGCTGAAGGCGAAGAAAATCGACGCCATCATCTCTTCGTTATCGATCACCGAAAAACGCCAGCAGGAAATCACGTTCTCTGACAAGCTCTACGCGGCGGACTCTCGCCTGATTGCCGCCAAAGGCTCACCGATTCAACCGACGCTGGAATCTCTGAAAGGCAAGCACGTCGGCGTTCTGCAGGGCTCCACCCAGGAGGCCTACGGCAATGAACGCTGGCGTAGCCACGGGGTAGACGTCGTGGCTTATCAGAATCAGGACTTAATCTACTCAGACCTCGCTGCGGGCCGCCTGGATGCCGCCTTGCAGGATGAGGTCGCCGCCAGCGAAGGCTTCCTCAAGCAACCAGCCGGTAAAGATTTTGCCTTTGCCGGACCTTCTGTTAAAGACAAAAAATTCTTCGGAGATGGCACCGGTATTGGCCTGCGTAAGGACGATAGCGAACTGAAGGCCGCTTTTGATAAAGCCCTGGCTGAGCTTCGCAAAGACGGCACCTACGACAAAATGGCGAAGAAATACTTCGACTTCAACGTTTACGGTGATTAAGTCGCCCGCTGGCCCGGATTCCGGGCCACGAGTATCTATTTCTGTCTGATATTGGTGCAACGGTGCTTTAAGCGGATCAATTTGGTGCAGGAAATTGCGCACTCTATGTTAAAAAGTGCATAGTTAAGCGTTTCCGATGCGAAAAAATTTGCTTTCCGGCGCAGAATGCTTTGCCTTACCGGGGCGAATAATGGCACGATAACTGCCGTAAGTACTTCTAATAAATCCATTAGAATGACAGTCTGTTGAGGATAGTTATGAAAAAACTGGCGTTGTCTCTCTCCTTAGCGCTGGCCCTTTCCAGCGTTTCCACCGTATTCGCAGCAATTCCGCAAAAAGTCCGCATTGGCACCGATCCTACTTATGCCCCGTTCGAATCAAAGAATGCACAGGGTGAATTGGTTGGTTTTGACATCGATCTGGCAAAAGAGCTGTGTAAGCGCATCAATACGCAATGTACCTTCATTGAGAACCCGCTGGACGCGCTGATCCCTTCTTTAAAAGCGAAGAAGATCGACGCCATTATGTCTTCGCTTTCGATCACCGAAAAACGCCAGCAGGAAATTGCCTTCACCGACAAACTTTACGCGGCTGATTCTCGCCTGGTCGTCAAAAAAGGCAGCGATATCACGCCAGACCTTGCGAAGCTGAAAGGTAAGCGCATTGGCGTTCTGCAGGGCACCACACAAGAAACCTATGGCAATGAACACTGGGCGCCGAAAGGTATTGAAATCGTTTCCTATCAGGGTCAGGACAATATCTATTCCGATTTGACCGCCGGACGTATTGACGCGGCGTTCCAGGATGAAGTTGCCGCCAGCGAAGGCTTCCTCAAACAGCCTATCGGCAAAGATTATCAGTTCGGCGGCCCGTCGATTAAAGACGAGAAGCTGTTTGGCGTCGGCACCGGAATGGGGCTGCGCAAAGAGGATAATGAGCTGCGTGAAGCATTAAATAAAGCCTTTGCCGAGATGCGCCAGGACGGCACCTACGACAAGCTGGCGAAGAAATATTTCGATTTTAACGTGTACGGCGACTAACCATCCCGCGTACCCCATCGCGCGTGACTTAGCGCGCGATGGTTGATGACAGACAGGGCAGACAGCATGCTGTACGGTTTTTCTCAGGTTATTTTTCAGGGCGCGCTGGTCACCCTTGAGCTGGCGTTAAGCTCGGTCGTTCTGGCAGTGCTTATCGGCCTGGCAGGCGCGGGGGCGAAACTTTCCAGTAATCGTCCGCTGGCGCTGATTTTTGAAGGCTATACCACCTTAATTCGCGGCGTACCCGATCTGGTGCTGATGCTGCTGATTTTCTACGGGTTGCAGATCGCGCTCAACGCGCTGACCGATGCGCTTGGCCTCGCGCAGTTTGATATCGACCCCATGGTCGCGGGGATTATCACTCTGGGCTTTATTTACGGCGCTTACTTCACCGAAACCTTTCGCGGCGCCTTCCTGGCGGTACCGAAGGGACATATTGAAGCGGCAACGGCCTTCGGCTTCAGCGGCGGGCAGACCTTTCGCCGCATTCTGTTTCCGGCAATGATGCGCTATGCGCTGCCCGGAATTGGCAATAACTGGCAGGTGATCCTCAAAGCGACTGCACTGGTCTCATTGCTGGGGCTGGAAGATGTGGTTAAGGCAACTCAGCTGGCGGGTAAAAGCACCTGGGAGCCTTTCTACTTCGCTATCGTCTGCGGCCTGATTTATCTGGTGTTTACCACGGTTTCCAATGGTGTGCTGCTGATGCTCGAACGCCGTTATTCTGTTGGCGTGAAGAGGGCTGACCTGTGATTGATATTATTCAGGAGTACTGGAAATCTCTGCTGTGGACCGACGGCTATCGCTTCACCGGCGTAGCGATTACGCTCTGGCTGCTGATCTCTTCAGTCGTGATGGGCGGCATACTCGCGGTTTTTCTTGCCATAGGCCGGGTATCGAGCAACAAATTTATCCAGTTCCCAATCTGGCTTTTCACCTATATCTTTCGCGGTACCCCGCTGTATGTGCAGCTGCTGGTGTTCTATTCCGGTATGTACACGCTGGAGATCGTCAAAGGTACAGAACTGCTGAACGCCTTCTTTCGTAGCGGTCTGAACTGTACGGTGCTGGCGTTGACGCTGAATACCTGCGCTTATACCACGGAGATTTTTGCCGGAGCGATTCGTTCAGTGCCGGCGGGAGAGATCGAAGCCGCCCGCGCGTACGGTTTTTCTGCGGTCAAAATGTATCGCTGCATTATTTTGCCTTCCGCGCTGCGTATTGCTCTGCCTGCCTACAGCAACGAAGTGATCCTGATGCTGCATTCCACCGCGCTGGCCTTTACCGCCACGGTGCCGGATCTGCTGAAAATTGCCCGTGATATCAACTCGGCAACCTACCAGCCGTTTACCGCTTTTGGCATTGCCGCAGTTCTGTATTTAATTATCTCCTATGTGCTGATTAGCTTATTCCGCAGGGCGGAAAAGCGCTGGCTGCAGCATATCAAACCTTCTTCGACGCATTGAGAACGCCATGTCCGACAATAAATTAAATGTAATCGATCTGCATAAACGTTACGGCGAACACGAGGTGCTGAAAGGCGTTTCGCTGCGGGCGAAAGCCGGGGACGTGATCAGTATTATTGGCTCATCCGGTTCCGGTAAAAGCACCTTTCTGCGCTGCATTAACTTTCTTGAAAAGCCCAGCGAAGGGACGATTGTGGTTAACGGGCAGAACATTGGTCTGGTTCGTGATAAAGACGGTCAGCTTAAAGTGTCGGATAAGAACCAACTGCGTCTGCTGCGGACTCGCCTGACGATGGTGTTCCAGCATTTCAATCTCTGGAGCCATATGACGGTGCTGGAAAACGTGATGGAAGCGCCGATTCAGGTTCTGGGCCTGAGCAAACAGGAAGCGCGCGAGCGGGCGGTGAAATATCTGGCGAAGGTGGGGATTGACGAACGCCAGCAGATTAAATATCCGGTGCATCTCTCCGGCGGCCAGCAGCAGCGCGTGTCCATCGCCCGCGCGCTGGCGATGGAACCCGATGTGCTGCTGTTTGATGAACCGACGTCGGCGCTTGATCCTGAACTGGTGGGCGAAGTGTTGCGCATTATGCAGCAGCTGGCGGAAGAGGGGAAAACCATGGTCGTGGTCACCCATGAGATGGGTTTTGCGCGCCACGTCTCCTCTCACGTAATCTTCCTGCATCAGGGCAAGATAGAAGAAGAGGGGCACCCTGACGAAGTCTTCGGTAATCCGAAAAGCCAGCGCCTGCAGCAGTTCCTGAAAGGCTCTTTAAAGTAATCCCTGTCCTGCTCCCGGCGGAATACTCTCCGTCGGGGCGGCTAACGCTCCAGCCGATATACCCAGTCGTCGTAATCAATTCCGTTCAGGCGATAGGCTTTTTCGAGCACCTGAATGCGGATAAAACCGTGTTTTTCCAGCAGACGAGAGGAACCAGCGTTACTGCCCAGCACCCAGGCATTGATGGCGTGAACGCCGAGCTGCTGAAAACCGTAGTCGCAAATCGCTTTTAGCGCTTCGCTGGCGTACCCTTTCCCCTGAGCTTCGGGCAGGAGTGCGTATCCGACATCCGCTTCGTGCGGGTTTTTACTGCTGATGCGCAGCCCGACATCGCCAATTGCCGCGCCGCTGGCATCACGTAAAACGAATACGCCAGGGTCTGCGCAGCGGGACTCAAACAGCGTCCGCAGCGCCGGCTCCTCAAGAAGCTCTCCCATATAGCGCATCACTTCGGTATCTCGCCGTAAGCGCAGAAAAAAAGGCCAGTCGGATGCGTTAAACCCAGAGAGACGCAGGCGCGGAGTGGTGAGTGTTATCATAAAGCAGTCCATACAAGTGGATTCCTCCGCCACCTTAACACCATAAAGCCGCGGAATGTTTATGCCTTTAAGCAACCGTCGGTGAAGCCTGGCGCTGACTTTCCAGCCCGCTAAGATAGTGCAACACGGTTTTGCTCTCCCGCGTAGCCCTCAGCTGCAGCGCCAGATTGAGATCGTCCAGCACCTCGGCGTGGGCGACCAGCGCTGAGTCTTCAGCAAGTCGTCCCTCCGTTACCAGCCAGCCAACGATAGTTTTCCAGCGCCATAGCGGCGAATTGCCTTTAACGCGCTGCACCGGTCCCGGAAACTGGCCCGAGCCTCGTGCGCCATCTTTCAATAAGGCGACGGCCTGTCGCGTCAGGCCGGTGAGTTCGGCAATATCGCTTAATCCTACCAGCGCGGAATCAACGGATTCGACTCGCGCATTCAGAGCCGGAGCGGATTCGATATCAGCAATGGCTGACAGAATAGCCTGCTCAAGAGAGTCTCTTTCGCGATCGAACTCCAGATAGACCGCCGTTCCGTAAAAACAGACCAGGGCGTCAGCGCAGCCTGCGGCATGCAGTGCATCTTCCAGACCCACGGTACGAGAAGTTACGCCGGAAAGGGTGAGCGTAAAATTATACAGCGCCATTGTTTAATCCTTCTTGTGGTTGATCTGACCCGAGGCAGGCGGCTGGCAGCGGTCGACCATTCTGATAATTTGCCTGGCGTGGTTAATGGGTACCGCAGGCGTTGACCAGATGCTCATCATATGTTCCCGGTGCCGGGCCGTCCCACACATCAACCTGCCAAAACAGTGAACGCTTTTGCCGCCAGTGATAAAAATCCAGCCCCGTACCAGCGCGTAGTCAATAGCTGCTCTGATATGTTTATCCGGATGTTCCTTCATCAATTCATCCTGGTAATATTGAATAAGTTGTTGACGAATGTCAACGGTGTGGTGGTGTTAAATTACACACAGGGGTTATGGCAGAGTGAAAGGCATATCACTGGAATAAGATTCACAGTTAAGGCGACAGAGGAATGGTGATTTTTGCGCGCTGCGAGGCGGGTTCAACAAATTAATTAATCAGGGAGAGCGATACTCTCCCTGAGAGACCTGGACTACCGCAGCACGTCGGCCAGCGCCTCTTCCAGATCGTACCAACGAAAGCCAAATCCGGCCGCTTCCAGGCGTTTAGGCAGCGCGCGCTGGCCGCCGAGTACCAGAACGGAAGATTCTCCCATCAGCAGACGAATAGCCGCCGCCGGGACGCGGAAAATCGCCGGACGGTTTAGCGCATGGCCCAGCGCATGAGCGAACTGCTCGTTACGAACCGGGTAAGGGGAAACCATATTAAACGGCCCGCGCAGGTCGTTATCAAGCAGCCACAGTATACCGTTGACCATATCGTCGATGTGGATCCAGGCCAGATACTGTCTGCCGCTGCCGATAGGGCCGCCGAGGCCAAGCTTAAAGGCGGGCGCCATTTTGGCCAGAATGCCGCCTCGCGGCGCCAGCACCACCCCGGTACGCAGCAGGCATACGCGGGTGCGATCGCTCTGCGCTTCGCAGGCAATCTGCTCCCAGCGGGCGCAAAGCTTGTGGGTAAACTCATTATGCGGCGGCTCTTCTTCGGTGACGACAACTTCGCCGAGATCGCCATAATAGCCGGCGGCTGAACCGCTAATCAGCACCGCGGGCGGCGCGTCGCTGGCGTTGATTAGGGTGACCAGCTTTTGGGTGATATCCCAACGGCTGTGGCAGAGGCGCTGCTTCTGCTCCGCCGTCCAGCGTTTATCGGCGATGGGTTCGCCTGCCAGATTGATGACGGCATCAAAACCGTTAAGATTCACCTGATGCTCAAAAGCGCGCCACAGAGTGACGCGAGAATCGAGGCGGTTTTTCGCCTTTTCAGGGCTGCGGGTTGAAACCGTTACGCGATGCCCCAGCTCCAGCAGCCGGGGTATCAGATGCCGGCCAATCAGGCCGGTACCGCCAGTAAGCAGAACGTTCATAGCGCCTCCCGAAGATGCATCTAGCGCCGCCAGCTCATCGTCATGGAGACGGAATCGGCGTAGCGCAGGGCATGCAGTTTGTCGATCTCTACTTCAGCATATGTGACCCAGTGATGTTCGCGTGCGATGTCGAGCACATCCTGAGTTAATTTTTCCAGTAGAGAAAAGCGGTTGTTTTCGATATGACTAATAATGCGCTTAGTAATGGTGCGGTAGTTCAGCGCATCGTTAATATCTTCGCTGTTGCGTGATTTCTCCGCCGGATAGTGGATAGCGACGTTGACCACCACATCCTGGCGGTTGGCGATCTCTTCCTCTTTAATTCCGATAAAAGTACGCAGGCGCAGGTTCTTAATTCGAATAATGGCGTCTGGTTGAGACATTGCAGGCTTCCTCCGGGTAGTAATTTCCGCCATCATACATCAAAGCTTCCCGGCCGAGCAGGGGGTTACCAGGCTTCTGTTTTCAGAAGCGCCTCAACGGTCGCCGGGCGATGACGAATGCGTTCAAACCAGTTGTGAACCGCCGGAAAACTGGCGAGGTCGATGCGCTGGCGCTGATGGGCATTCACCCACGGCCAGCAGGCGATATCGGCGATACTGTAGTGGTTGCCGCCCAGCCAGGGGCTCTCGCCAAGGCGCCGGTTGAGCACGCCGTACAGCCGCTGAGTTTCTACCTGATAGCGCTCGATGGCATAGGGTACCGCCTGCGGGGCGCAGTGGTTAAAGTGGTGGTTTTGCCCGAGCATCGGCCCTAAACCGCCGACCTGCCAGAATAACCACTGGAGCGTAGCGTGGCGCTCGCGGAGCTCACCGCTCAGTAACTTGCCGCTTTTTTCTGCAAGGTAGAGCAGGATTGCTCCGGACTCAAACAGGTTTAACGGGCCACCGCCGTCGGCGGGTTCATGGTCAACGATCGCCGGGATCTTGTTATTTGGCGAAATCGCAAGGTAGGAGGGTTGGAACTGCTCCCCTTTGCCGATATCCACCCGGATGAGACGATAGGCCAACTGAGCTTCTTCGAGGAAGAGCGTGATTTTGTGGCCATTGGGAGTGGGTGCGTAGTAAAGATCGATCATGAAAATCCCTCGCCGTTACGGGTCGCAAACTTTTCGAGTATAGGTGAACTGACGTTATCCGGCAGGCTAACCGAATCCGGGATGATTTTTGCCAGGCAAGTTCACCGCAATTAAGTATGTAAGATCCTCAAGGCGACGGTCAGTGACATCTTCTGAAAGACAGGCTATGTTGGCTTATCGCCCCATTACATTAGCCATTGAGGATGCTATGAGCCAGTCCGCGATTACCCTGTGGTCCGACGCCGATTTTTTCTCGCCCTATGTGATGTCCGTGTACGTTGCCCTGCAGGAAAAGAGCCTGCCTTTTACTCTAAAAACCGTCGATCTCGACAGCGGCGAGCATCTGCAAAGCGGCTGGAAAGGTTACAGCGTGACGCGGCGCGTACCGCTGCTGGAGGTCGGTGAGTTCTTCCTGAGCGAATCCTCCGCGATTACCGAATATCTCGATGAACGCTTCGCGCCTCCGGAGTGGGAGAGGCTGTATCCGCATGACCTGCAAAAGCGCGCGCGGGCGCGTCAGGTGCAGGCCTGGCTGCGTAGCGATTTAATGCCGATTCGTGAAGAACGCTCGACGGCCGTGGTTTTTGCCGGAGAAAAGAAACCGCCGCTCAGCGAAGCCGGGAAAAAAAGCGCCGGCAAGCTGTTTGAAACGGCTGGCGTTCTGCTATCCCATGGCGGGCAGAATTTATTTGGCGAATGGTCTATAGCCGATACCGATCTTGCGCTGATGCTCAATCGTCTGGTTCTGAACGGCGATGAGGTTCCGACCGCGCTGGCTGATTATGCCACCTTCCAGTGGCAGCGAGCGTCAGTCCAGCGCTACGTCGCACTCTCAGCCAAACGAGCGGGCTGATAAGCGTCAGCGGTTCCGTTATCATAGCGGCATCGTAATGCGTGGAGATGAATTGTATGAAGCTGATGTTTGCCTCGGATATCCATGGCTCTCTACCTGCAGCCGAACGCGTGCTTGAGCTGTTCGCGCGAAGCGGGGCGCAGTGGCTGGTTATTCTCGGTGATGTGCTGAATCACGGACCGCGTAACGCGCTTCCTGAAGGTTATGCCCCGGCCCAGGTCGCAGAGGCGTTAAACCGCGTAGCGGAGCGGGTGATTGCCGTTCGCGGCAACTGCGACAGCGAAGTCGATCAGATGCTGCTCCATTTCCCCATAACCGCCCCCTGGCAGCAGGTTTTGAGCGAGCGAACCCGCCTGTTTCTCACTCACGGACATCTGTACAGCCCCGATAATTTGCCTCCACTCGCCGCTGGCGATGTGCTGGCTTACGGCCATACTCATATTCCGGTAGCCGAGAAACGCGGCGAGATTTTTCTCTTCAATCCCGGCTCGGTCAGCATCCCTAAAGGGGGATTTACCGCCAGCTACGGTCTGCTGAACGAGGGGCGATTGCAGGTTTTAGCACTCGATGATCATCAGGTTATTGCAGAGGTCGCAATTTACCCGTAATTTACCCCTCAATCGTATAGACGCGCCGCGAGAGCGCTTTAAAAAGTAAGGTTTCCTGATGGCGGAACAGAATCATTTGGCAAGCACAGAATGGGTCGATATTGTTAATGAAAACAACGAGGTGATAGCACAATCCAGCCGCGAACAAATGCGCGCGGAGTGTCTGCGTCATCGCGCGACCTACATTGTTGTTCATGATGGGATGGGCAAAATCCTGGTGCAGCGTCGTACCGAAACGAAAGATTTCCAGCCGGGCATGCTGGACGCCACCGCCGGTGGCGTAGTGCAGGCTGATGAGCAAATGCTGGAGTCCGCGCGCCGCGAGGCGGAAGAAGAGCTCGGCATTGCCGGCGTGCCCTTCGCTGACCACGGGCAGTTCTACTACGAAGATAAGCACTGCCGCGTCTGGGGCGGTCTGTTTAGCTGCGTATCGCACGGACCGTTCGCGCTGCAAGAAGAAGAAGTGAGCGAAGTGTGCTGGCTGACGCCGGAAGAGATCACCGCCCGCTGCGATGAGTTCACTCCGGATTCATTAAAAGCGCTGGCGCTGTGGATGACCCGCAATGCCAACAATGAGCCAACAAAAGCCGAAAAACAGGAAGAGGCGGAATAGCCTTTAGCAGCTATCCCGCATGCATAAACTGGACGCGATGGGTTTCCTGTCGCTCCAGTTTCCCTCATTAAAACGCTCCAGAAGGGCTCGCCCGGCTTCTATACCAATCTTGTGGTGCGGCACTGCCATGGTCGTTAACGGCGGCTGGCACACCCGACTCACGTCACTGTCGCCAAAGCCGACGACGGCTAAATCATCAGGCACCTTGATACGCCGACGCTGGCACTCATACAGCGCCCCGCATGCCAGCTCATCGGAAACGCAGACCAGCGCATCGAGTTCTGGCCATGCCAGCAAAAACTCCGGCAGCTGCGAAGCGCCGGTGGAAAAGTTGGCCGGTAGCGCAGCGTTAATCACCCGGTTAGGCGACATATGATGGCGCAGCATGGCCTTGTACCACCCCTGCAAATGCTGCTGAAAAATCCACTGTTCCTGATTGGCGCACAGTAGACCGATATTCTGATAGCCGCGGTGAATGAGCATCTCCGTCAGCTCGAACATCGCCGCTACGTTATCAATGCCGATATTCATGTCGATAGGATCGGCGCGCATCGCCCCCATTTCCACCACCGGAATCGAGGCGTTTTGCAGCCAGTGGCGTACGGTATCGCTATGTTCAACGCTAAGCAGAATGGCGGCGGCGATATTCGAAGCCAGCAGCGTTTCCAGCAACTTTTCTTCCTGCTCAAGACGGTGCTGCGATTCCGCGAGCATGATTTGATAACCCGCCGGCTGTAGTACCTGCTGAAGCCCGGCAAACATCGCTGAGCAGCCCGCCTCCGCCAGATTGGGGACCACCATCGCGATAGTTCTTGAAGAGGCTGATGCCAGGGCGCTGGCGGCGAGGTTAGGCATATACCCGAGTTCTTGCACCGCCGCTTCGATTTTTTCACGGAGTTTATCGGAAACTTGTTCCGGCGTGCGAAGCGCGCGGGATACGGTCATGGTTCCCACACCTGCCAGCTGAGCAACATCGGCGATCGTCACTTTACCGGTACTACGCCGTTTTCGGGTTAGAGACATACATATTCCTGCTAAACAGACGTTTTTTATTTTCATCCATTACTTCACGTGTCAGGGAGTATACGCCTTAACCGGGGCTTTTTGCTGCGTTTTCACAGGATGATTGTGAATTGATAGCGCTATCACAAATCTGAATGTTCCTTTTTGGTAGCGCTATCTTTGTGATCGTTCTCGCAGATAACTCTTCCCTGCTTGCATAAAGTTTGCCCATCTTTTGCTAAAAGACGGGGGATAAAATGCTCAACACATGGCTCTCTGATGCCACCATTGCGCTGCGGCAGAATGTAGACAGCTGGCCCCAGGCGCTGGATATCTGCGCCCGGCCGCTGCTCGAGGCCGGCGTTATCGAACCTGCTTACGTGAAGGCGATCGTGGAGCAGCATCGTAGGCTGGGGCCGTATTACGTGCTGGCGCCGGGACTGGCGATGCCGCATGCGCGGCCAGAGGAGGGGGCAAAGGGCTTAGGACTATCGCTGTTGAAACTGGAACAGGGCGTATCGTTTGGCTCTGAGGAGTTCGACCCGGTTGATATTATCATTATGCTTGCGGCACCGGATAAACATAGCCATCTCGAAATGATCGCGGCTCTGGCGGAATTATTTTCCAGCGATGAAGATATGCATCAATTACATCAGGCGACCGGCCTTGAGGAGATTAAAAAAATCATCGCACGCTTCTGAGTTAATTTAAACATCCGACTTATCGGACATTACGCGCCTGCGTGATGCGGACCTACTCTACCCAAAAAAGGTGATAACAATGAAAATTATGGCAATTTGCGGTTCTGGCCTGGGCAGCAGTTTTATGGTTGAAATGAATATTAAAAAAGTGCTTAAAAAGCTCGAAATCGAGGCCGAGGTAGAGCACTCCGATCTGTCGTCGGCAACTCCTGGCGCGGCGGATCTGTTTGTGATGGCTAAAGATATTGCTGCCAGCGCCAGCGTACCGGAAAGCCAGCTGGTGGTGATTACTAACATCATCGATATTAATGAACTCGAAGCGCAGCTGCGCGCGTGGTTCGCCAGACAATAACTATTTATAGCGAGGTGGATATGTTTATCCTTGAAACGCTGAATTTTGTTGTTGATATTCTTAAAGTCCCTTCAGTACTGGTCGGTTTAATTGCGTTAATTGGTCTGGTGGCGCAAAAAAAATCTTTCTCCGACGTTGTGAAGGGAACAATTAAAACTATTCTGGGCTTTATCGTTCTCGGCGGTGGCGCGACGGTATTAGTCGGCTCGCTGAATCCACTGGGGGGGATGTTTGAACACGCATTTAATATTCAGGGAATTATCCCTAATAATGAGGCGATAGTTTCTATTGCGCTGGAAAAATATGGTGCTTCAACCGCGCTGATTATGGCGTTTGGGATGGTGGCAAATATTGTGGTCGCCCGGTTTACGCGCCTGAAGTACATTTTTCTCACCGGGCACCACACCTTCTATATGGCCTGCATGATTGGCGTGATTCTCACCGTGGCGGGTTTTGAGGGGGTCGGGCTGGTATTTACCGGTTCGCTGATCCTTGGCCTGGTCATGGCATTCTTCCCGGCGTTGGCCCAGCGCTATATGAAGCGTATTACCGGAACCGATGACATTGCTTTCGGCCACTTCGGCACTCTGGGCTACGTACTGTCGGGGTGGATCGGTAGCGTTTGCGGTAAAGGCTCGCGTTCAACAGAAGAGATGAACCTGCCGAAAAACCTGAGCTTCCTGCGCGACAGCTCCATCTCTATTTCGCTGACCATGATGATCATCTATCTGATTATGGCGGTGAGCGCAGGGCGTGAATACGTTGAAAGCACCTTCAGCGGCGGCCAGAACTACCTGGTCTACGCCATCATTATGGCGATCACCTTCGCTGCCGGGGTGTTCATCATCCTGCAAGGGGTACGCCTGATTCTGGCGGAAATCGTACCGGCTTTTACCGGGTTTTCGGAAAAGCTGGTGCCGAATGCCCGTCCGGCGCTGGACTGTCCGGTTGTTTATCCCTATGCGCCCAATGCGGTACTGATTGGCTTCCTGTTTAGCTTCCTCGGCGGGCTGGTCGGGCTGTTCCTCTGCGGGCAATTTAAGTGGGTGTTGATTCTGCCCGGCGTGGTGCCGCATTTCTTTACCGGCGCGACCGCTGGCGTGTTTGGCAACGCGACCGGCGGGCGGCGCGGGGCAATGATCGGCGCGTTTGCCAACGGTCTGCTGATCACCTTCCTGCCGGTGCTGCTCCTGCCTGTACTGGGGGCGATTGGTTTTGCCAATACCACTTTCTCGGATGCTGATTTCGGCGTCGTCGGCATCGTGCTGGGTAATCTGGCCCGCTATCTGTCGCCGTTTGCGATAACTGGCCTGGTTGTGGCGTTGTTCGTACTGCTGGTGGCGTACAACGTTTTTGCGAAAAAGAAATCTGTGGGCCGCGGCGCGCAGGAGAACAGCGGAGCGAAATCATGAATGTGCAAGAAGTGACTAAACTGGCGCGAGACATTCGCGTCGCAACCCTTAAATCGCTGACGGATCTCGGTTTCGGCCACTATGGCGGCAGTATGTCGGTCGTGGAAACGCTGGCGGTACTGTACGGCGCGGTGATGAAAATTGATCCCGCCGATCCGGACTGGCCCGAGCGCGACTACTTTGTGTTATCGAAGGGCCATGCCGGCCCGGCGCTGTACAGTACGCTGGCGATAAAGGGATATTTCCCGATGGAGGAACTAAGCACGCTGAACCAGAACGGTACGCGGCTGCCAAGCCATCCGGATCGGCTAAAAACGCGCGGCGTAGACGCCACAACGGGGTCGCTGGGGCAGGGGATTTCCATCGCTGGCGGGATGGCGCTGTCGCATAAGCTGGCGGGACGGACGAATCGTGTGTTCTGTATCGTTGGCGACGGGGAACTGAATGAAGGCCAGTGCTGGGAAGCATTCCAGTTTATCGCCCATCATCGCCTGAATAACCTGACCGTGTTTGTTGACTGGAACAAGCTACAGCTTGACGGCAGGCTGGATGAGATCATTCGCGCTTTTAATCTGGAAGATAAATTCCGCGCCTTTGGTTTTGATGTCGTGACCGTTAAAGGCGATAACGTTCCCGGACTGCTGGCTGCGGTACAGCCCGTTCCGCCCCTCGATGCGCGACCGCGGGTAGTCATTCTCGATAGCGTGAAAGGCCAGGGCGTGCCGTATCTCGAAAATCTCAGCAACAACCACCATTTGCGCCTGACGGGCGAAATGAAAGAGACGCTAAACGAGGCGATTCGCCAACTGGAGGCCGAACATGATTAAGCTTGCACCAGCAGGGCAAAAAGATGCCGTAGAGATGCGTAAGGTTTATGCCGGGTTCGTCGCAGAGCAGATTGCAGACAAGAGCTCAATTATCGCGCTGGAAGCGGATTTGATGAGTTCCATGGCGATGGACGGCGTCGCGCGGGAGCATCCGCAGCACGTCATCAACTGCGGCATCATGGAAGCCAACGTGATAGGCACTGCCGCCGGGCTATCGTTGACCGGACGCAAGCCGTTTGTGCACACCTTTACCGCTTTTGCCAGCCGCCGCTGTTTCGACCAGCTGTTTATGTCGCTCGATTATCAGCGGAATAACGTCAAAGTGATTGCTTCCGATGCGGGGGTGACCGCCTGCCATAACGGCGGAACCCATATGTCGTTTGAAGATATGGGGATTGTGCGCGGCCTGGCGCATTCGGTCGTGCTGGAAGTGACCGATGCGGTGATGTTCGATGAGATTCTGCGTCAGCTTATCGATCTCGACGGCTTCTACTGGGTTCGCACCATTCGCAAACAGGCGCCGAGCGTGTACGCGCCGGGTTCAACGTTCACCATTGGCAAAGGGAATGTGCTGCGCGAAGGTGAAGATATCACGCTGATTGCCAATGGGATTATGGTGGCGGAAGCGCTGGAGGCGGCGCGCCAGCTTGAGCAGGAAGGCGTTAGCGCGGCGGTGATTGATATGTTTACCCTGAAGCCCATTGACCGCATGCTGGTGAAAAATTACGCCGAAAAAACCGGGCGCATCGTGACCTGCGAAAACCACAGTATTCACAATGGACTGGGATCGGCGGTGGCGGAGGTGCTGGTGGAAACCTGTCCGGTACCGATGCGGCGCGTAGGAGTGAAAGAGCGCTACGGTCAGGTGGGAACGCAGGAGTTCTTGCAGAAGGAGTATGGCCTGACGGCGCATGATATTGTCTCAGCGGCGCGCGAGCTGCTGTAAATAAAAAAGGCGACCATCCGGTCGCCTTTTTTCATGCAGCGGGCAGATTATGCTTGCTGCTGGGACGACTGAATAGCGGTCAGGGCGATGGTATAGACGATATCGTCAACCAGCGCGCCGCGGGACAGGTCGTTCACCGGCTTACGCATGCCTTGCAGCATCGGCCCGATGGAGATCAGGTCGGCGGAACGCTGTACGGCTTTGTAAGTGGTGTTACCGGTGTTCAGATCCGGGAAGATGAACACGGTAGCGCGTCCGGCAACCGGGGAGTTCGGCGCTTTGGATTTCGCAACGTCAGCCATTACCGCAGCATCATACTGCAGCGGGCCGTCGATCATCAGGTCAGGACGTTTTTCCTGCGCCAGACGAGTTGCTTCGCGAACTTTCTCTACATCGCTGCCTGCGCCTGAAGTGCCGGTGGAGTAGGAGAGCATGGCCACGCGCGGCTCGATGCCAAAGGCAATTGCGGATTCAGCAGACTGAATGGCGATTTCGGCCAGCTGCTCAGCGGTCGGATCCGGGTTGATCGCGCAGTCGCCGTAAACGTAAACCTGTTCCGGCAGCAGCATGAAGAATACGGAGGAGACCAGAGAGCTACCAGGGGCCGTTTTGATCAGCTGCAGTGGCGGACGGATGGTGTTGGCGGTGGTGTGAACCGCGCCGGAGACCAGACCGTCAACTTCGTCTTGCTCCAGCATCAGGGTGCCAAGAACCACGTTGTCTTCCAGCTGCTCGCGAGCAACCGCTTCGGTCATACCCTTGCTCTTACGCAGCTCGACCAGGCGAGCTACGTAGCTTTCGCGAACCACTTCCGGATCGACGATTTCAATCCCGGCGCCCAGCTCTACGCCCTGAGACGCGGCAACGCGGGTGATTTCTTCGGGGTTGCCCAGCAGGACGCAGGTGGCGATACCGCGCTCGGCGCAGATAGCGGCGGCTTTAACGGTACGCGGTTCGTTACCTTCCGGCAGAACAACGCGCTTGCCTGCTTTACGCGCCAGCTCGGTGAGCTGATAGCGGAAGGCTGGCGGAGAGAGGCGACGGCTACGCTCGGAAGTCGCGGTGAGCGACTCGATCCAGTCAGCGTTAATGTAGTTAGCCACGTATTCCTGAACTTTCTCGATGCGCTCGTGATCGTCAACCGGAACTTCCAGGTTGAAGCTCTGCAGGCTCAGGGAGGTCTGCCAGGTATTGGTGTTGACCATAAATACCGGCAGGCCGGTCGCGAATGCGCGTTCGCACAGCTTGCTGATGCGCTCGTCCATTTCGTAGCCGCCGGTCAGCAGGATGGCACCGATTTCCACGCCGTTCATCGCGGCCAGGCAGGCGGCGACCAGAACGTCGGGACGGTCTGCGGAAGTGACCAGCAGCGATCCTGCGCGGAAGTGCTCCAGCATGTGTGGAATGCTGCGTGCGCAGAAGGTCACGGACTTCACGCGGCGGGTATTAATGTCGCCTTCGTTGATGATGGTGGCGTTCAGGTGACGCGCCATATCGATCGCGCGGGTGGCGATCAGATCGAAGCTCCACGGCACCGCGCCCAGAACCGGTAATGGGCTACCGTTCTGCAGCTGAGCCGGATCGATCTTCACGACTTTCGCTTTGGAAGAGTCGTCGAAGATTTCTGACAGGTCAGGGCGAGTACGGCCCTGTTCGTCAACTGGCGCATTCAGCTTGTTGACGATTACGCCGGTAATGCTGGTGTTTCTCGCGCCGCCGAAGCTGCTGCGAGTCAGCTCAACGCGTTCTTTCAGCTGTTCCGGAGTATCGGTACCCTGGGACATGACGAAGACGATTTCAGCGTTCAGCGTTTTGGCGATTTCGTAGTTCAGCGACTGGGCAAACTGATGTTTGCGGGTCGGGACCAGACCTTCAACCAGCACCACTTCAGCATCCTGAGCGTTGGCGTGGTAGTTGGCGATGATCTCTTCCATCAGCACGTCTTTCTGGTTGCTGGAGAGCAGCGACTCAACGTGGCTCATCTTCAACGGTTCTGCGGCCGGAAGGTCGGAGTTCGCGCGAATGATGGTCGTCGTCTGGTCTGGCGCATCGCCACCGGCGCGCGGTTGAGCGATTGGTTTAAAGACGCTCAGGCGCACGCCTTTACGTTCCATAGCACGGACAACACCGAGGCTGACGCTGGTCAGGCCTACGCTGGTTCCGGTAGGGATCAGCATAATTGTACGGGACACGATATATCCTCTTTCGTTACCGCCAGTATCAGGCGGGATACAAAACTGCACCACCAGCTTCCCGTCATACTTCAAGTTGCATGTGCGTTGGCTTTACTTGCTCACCCCAGTCACGTACTCCTCATACGCTCCTGGGGATTCGCTGCGTCGCCGCCTTCCTGCAACTCGAATTATTTAGGGTTATGGCTGGCGGTGTGGAATCAGGCGGTCAGACGGTTGGCGTCTTGCGCGATGACCAGCTCTTCGTTGGTCGGAATGACGATAGCCGGGCGAGTGCCTTCTTTGTTGATGAAGCCAGACTTGCCGAAACGGGCAGCCAGGTTGCGCTCGTGATCAACTTCAAAGCCCAGTACGCCCAGTTTGCCCAGAGACAGTTCGCGAACCATCGCCGCGTTCTCACCGATACCGCCGGTGAAAATAACCGCGTCCAGACGGCCATCCATCAGCGCGGTGTAGGAACCGATATATTTTGCCAGGCGGTGGCAGTAAACGTCCATAGCGCGTTTAGCATCCGCTTTGTCCTGGTAGTTGTCTTCAACATAGCGGCAGTCGCTGGTCACTTCGGTCAGGCCGAGCAGACCGGACTCTTTGGTCAGCATTTTGTTGATGGCGTCTACGCTCATGCCCAGGGCATCGTGCAGATGGAAAATGATTGCCGGGTCGATATCGCCAGAACGCGTACCCATAACCAGGCCTTCCAGCGGAGTCAGACCCATAGAGGTGTCAACGCATTTACCGTTACGGATAGCGGAAACGGAACCACCGTTGCCCAGATGGCAGGTGATGATGTTCAGCTCTTCAACCGGTTTGTTCAGAACTTTCGCAGCTTCCTGAGTCACATAGAAGTGGCTGGTACCGTGCGCGCCGTAGCGACGTACGCCGTGTTCTTTGTACAGGCTGTACGGCAGGGCATAGAGGTAAGATTCTTCCGGCATGGTCTGGTGGAACGCGGTGTCGAACACGGCAACGTTCTTATCTTTCAGATGCGGGAAGGATTTCAGTGCTTCAGCGATACCGATCAGGTGCGCAGGGTTGTGCAGCGGAGCGAAAGATGCGGAATCTTTAATGCCCTGAATGACCGAGTCATCGATAACAACGGAGCTGGTGTATTTCTCACCGCCGTGAACGATACGATGGCCGATTGCGGTCAGCTGAGCAGACAGTTCTGGTTTTTGTGCCAGAATAGTGTTAACGATAAAGTTCAGCGCTTCACTGTGAGCAGCGCCAGCGCCTAGCTCGGCTTCTTGTTTGCTGCCATCCATTTTCCATTTGATACGGGCTTCTGGAAGATGGAAACATTCTGCTAAACCGGACAGGTATTCGTCACCGTTGACGGCATCAAGGATAGCGAATTTCAGAGAGGAGCTACCGCAGTTCAGAACCAGTACTAACTTACTCGACATGGAAGTACCTTTTATGATACGTGGCTAAAAAAACGTCAGTGTGTCACAAAGCGTAGCGCAGGATGACATCGACATTTATGATTAACATCATGCCTTGCACTGTTTTCGGCACGATGGGAGAAGTACATTTGATTTTATGTCATTTTGCATAATTTTCAGCCAGTGGCAGAATATGCGATAATTTGACTAACCTGGTAAAAGGGTCTAACCGCCCCTCAGGTGCGCACAGAATACCTGATTGAGGCCGCCATTGCCAAAATCTTTTGAACGTTGTCATACACAGTTGGTGTTTTGCACAAATTTTTTAAGTTTTATATGTAAAGTTGAGGTAAGCCATGTCTGGTCCAGAGAATCGCCCTGTAAGTTTCTTCGGCTTGTTTCGCCACGGGCAGCATTATGCAAAGACCTGGCCTCTGGATAAGCGCCTTGCCCCGGTGTTTATCGAAAACCGTATTATTCGCGCCACGCGCTATGCGATTCGTATCATGCCGCCCGTAGCGATTTTCACGCTGTGCTGGCAAATCGCCCTTGGCGGCCAGCTTGGCCCGGCCGTGGCTACCGCGCTGTTTGCGCTGAGCCTGCCGATGCAGGGATTATGGTGGTTGGGCAAGCGCTCGGTGACGCCGCTGCCGCCGTCGATTTTAAACTGGTTTTATGAAGTGCGCGGTAAATTGCAGGAGGCCGGACAAGCATTAACGCCGGTCGACGGTAAGCCTGATTATCAGGCTTTAGCTGACACGCTTAAGCGCGCCTTCAAACAACTGGATAAAACTTTCCTGGATGATTTGTAATTGCATCAGGAAAACGCATATAAAAGAAGGCGCATAATTCATGCGCCTTCTTTTTTCACGCCGTAAAAAGTGCAACAGGAGTCAAAAATGGAAATGACCAATGCGCAACGTCTGATTCTGTCGAATCAGTACAAGATGATGACGATGCTCGACCCGGACAACGCCGAACGCTATCGCCGTCTACAGACCATCATTGAGCGTGGATACGGGCTGCAGATGCGCGAGCTGGACCGCGAGTTTGGCCAGCTTACCGAGGAAACGTGTCGTACCATCATTGATATCATGGAGATGTATCATGCGCTGCATGTCTCCTGGACCAACCTGAAGGACGCCAGCGGAATCGACGAGCGTCGGGTCACATTCCTCGGTTTTGACGTTGCCACCGAAGCTCGCTATCTCGGCTACGTTCGCTTTATGGTCAACGTTGAGGGACGCTACAGCCACTTTGACGCCGGGACTCACGGCTTTAACTCCCAGACCCCGATGTGGGAAAAATACCAGCGTATGCTGAGTACCTGGCACGCCTGCCCGCGTCAGTATCATCTGAGCAGTAACGAAATTAATCAAATTATCAACGCCTGATGGAGGTCCCCGTGCAGTGTAAAGGTTTCCTGTTTGATCTTGACGGGACATTAGTCGATTCGTTGCCGGTGGTGGAGCGTTCGTGGTGCAAATGGGCGGATCGATTCAGTATCCCTCATGATGAGGTGCTGAACTTCATTCATGGCAAGCAGGCAATCACCTCGTTGCGTCACTTTCTCCCCGGCCGCAGCGAAGAAGAGATTCAGGCTGAATTCACCCTGCTGGAAACGGTAGAAGCGACGGATACCGATGGCGTTACGGCGCTGCCGGGTGCGGTTGCGTTGCTCAAAACCCTGGATGAAGCCGGGATCCCCTGGGCGATTGTGACGTCGGGTTCGATACCCGTGGCCCACGCTCGTCACCGTGCCGCAGGTCTGCCTGAAGCTGAGGTGTTCGTCACTGCCGAGCGCGTAAAGCACGGGAAACCCGCTCCGGATGCCTATCTGCTGGGGGCCGAACTGTTGGGCCTGGCCCCGGCGGATTGCGCCGTCGTGGAGGATGCCCCTGCCGGTCTGCTTTCCGGCCTGAATGCCGGCTGTCGGACCATCGCGGTCAACGTGCCCGCCGATGCACCGCGTCTTGATGAAGCGGATTTAGTATTAACGACGCTGGAAAGCCTGCAGGTTGAGCGTCTGCCTGACGGCAAGGTGAATGTTAGCCTTAAAAACTAATCTCATGATTTAGCCCCGCGTTGGCGGGGCTTTTTTATGCCAAACTTCCAACTCCATCTTCTGACAAGGATAAGTTGTGAACGGTGAATTGATTTGGGTGTTATCTCTTCTTGCCGTAGCCGTCGTGCTCTTTGCCACCGGAAAAGTGCGCATGGACGCTATTGCTTTGCTGGTGATTGTCGCGTTTGTCCTCAGCGATACCTTGACGCTCAGCGAGGCCTTCTCCGGTTTTAGCGATCCCAACGTTATCCTTATTGCCGCGCTTTTCATTATTGGCGATGGGCTGGTGCGTACCGGGGTTGCCACTAAAATGGGTTCCTGGCTGGTGAAGGTTGCCGGTAACAGCGAAACCAAAATGCTGGTTTTTTTGATGCTGACCGTTGCCGGGCTGGGCGCTTTTATGAGCTCGACGGGCGTGGTGGCCATTTTTATTCCGGTGGTGCTCAGCGTATCAATGCGCATGAACACCTCGCCTTCGCGGTTAATGATGCCGCTCAGTTTTGCCGGGCTTATCAGCGGGATGATGACGCTTGTCGCCACGCCGCCCAACCTGGTCGTCAACAGCGAACTATTACGCGAAGGGCTGCAAGGATTCAGCTTTTTTAGCGTCACGCCGATAGGCCTGGTGGTGCTGGTTCTGGGCGTTTTCTATATGCTGGTGATGCGCTTTATGCTTAAGGGAGATGAAAGCGAACAGGTCAGAGATGGGCGTAAACGCAGCACCTTTCGCGATCTCATCAAAGATTATCATCTGACCGGCAGGGCGCGTCGCCTGGCTATTCGCCCCGGCTCGCCGATGATTGGCCAGCGCCTGGACGACCTGAAACTACGCGAGCGCTATGGGGCGAACGTCATCGGCGTTGAGCGCTGGCGGCGCTTTCGACGGGTTATCGTGAACGTTAATGGGGTATCAGAATTCCGCGCCCGTGACGTTTTGCTGATCGATATGTCGGCTTCGGACGTTGATTTACGCCAGTTTTGCGGCGAGCAGATGCTTGAGCCGATGGTGCTGCGCGGTGAATATTTTTCCGATCAGGCGCTGGACGTAGGGATGGCGGAAGTCTCTCTGATCCCGGATTCAGAACTGATTGGCAAGTCGGTGCGCGAAATCGCTTTTCGTACCCGTTTTGATTTGAACATCGTGGGCCTGAAGCGCGATGGCAAAGCCATTGACGGCGCAGTCACCGATGAACCCCTGCAGCTTGGCGATATCATGCTTGTGGTTGGCAACTGGCGGCAGATAGCCCTGCTGGCCAAGCGGGGGCGGGACTTCGTGGTGCTGAATATGCCCATTGAGGTCAATGACGCCTCGCCGGCGCACAGCCAGGCGCCGCACGCCATTTTCTGTCTGGTGCTGATGGTGGCGCTGATGCTGACTGACGAAATACCTAACCCTATAGCGGCCATCATTGCCTGCCTGCTGATGGGTAAATTCCGCTGCATCAACGCGGAAAGCGCCTATAAAGCCATCCACTGGCCGAGCATTATTTTGATCGTCGGAATGATGCCTTTTGCCCTGGCGCTGCAGAAAACCGGCGGGGTGGATCTGGTTGTGAAAGGCCTGATGGACGTGGCGGGGAGTAAAGGGCCCTATCTGATGCTGGGCTGCCTGTTCGTGATGTGCGCGGCTATCGGCCTGTTTATTTCCAATACCGCTACCGCGGTGCTGATGGCGCCGATTGCGCTGGCTGCGGCGAAGTCGATGGGCGTATCGCCATATCCCTTTGCGATGGTCGTGGCTATGGCGGCTTCTGCGGCGTTTATGACGCCGGTATCCTCACCGGTGAACACGCTGGTGCTGGGGCCAGGTAAGTACTCATTTAGCGATTTCGTCAAAATTGGCGTACCGTTTACCATCATGGTGATGGTGGTGTGCGTACTGCTAATCCCGGTACTGTTCCCGTTTTGATAGCGCTGTAAAAATTCCCGGTCAGGCGCGCGCCGGCCGGGAAGTGATTTATAAAGGCGAATCCTGGCTAATTTCATCAAGGGAAAGATGGAAGCTCGGTACAAATACCCGCATAAAGTAGTCCATCTCTGGACTGCGGCGCGATTCCAGCGTTTTCTCCAGGCGGCCCTTGGCCAGCAGAAATTCATTGTTACCCGCCGATAGCTCTTCCAGACACTTCAGGTAGGCGCAAAGCGCATCGGCCTGTTTGACAATGGATTTTTCCTCTTCGCTATAGTGATGTTCGTCAATGAGTGGCGCAAAAATGTCGCGCAGCTCGTCAGGAACCATATCGACCAGCTTCTGCTGGGCGATTTTCTCGATGGCTTTGTACTCTTGCGCAATTTGCGAATTGAAATACTTCACCGGCGTCGGCAGATCGCCGGTCAGCACTTCCGAAGCATCATGATACATCGCCAGCAGCGCGATTCGCTCAGCGTTAACCTGGCCGCCAAATTTGCGATTTTTAATCGCCGCCAGCGCATGGGCAACCATGGCGACCTGTAAGCTGTGTTCGGAGACGTTTTCTGTGCGGACATTGCGCATCAGCGGCCAGCGGTTGATCAGTTTCAGGCGGGAGAGGTGGGCAAAGAAATGACTCTGACTCATAGGAACCCTTAATCAGTTACGACGTCGGGTGCCATTGTGCGCAGGGATCGCCGCCGGATGCAAATACCGGCGGCTGGACAGGCTAAATCAGAGCTGATGGTAGCCGGAAAGGAAGCGTCCGAAGCGGGTAATCGCCATTTCAAGATCGTCTTCGCGCGGGAGGGTCACAATACGTACGTGATCCGGCCACGGCCAGTTAAAGGCGGTTCCCTGAACCAGCAGGACTTTCTCCTGCAGCAGAAAATCGAGCACCATTTTTTGGTCATCGTGAATATTAAAGCGTTTAGCGTCGATTTTCGGGAACATATACAGCGCGCCTTTCGGCTTAGTGCACGAGACGCCGGGGATTTCGTTAATCAGCTCCCAGGCGCGATTACGCTGTTCATATAAACGGCCGCCGGGAACGATAAACTCGCTGATGCTCTGATAACCGCCGAGGGCCGTTTGAATTGCATGCTGGGCCGGAACGTTGGCGCACAGGCGCATGGAAGCCAGCATCTCCAGGCCTTCGATGTAGCCTTTAGCGTGTTTCTTCGGGCCGTTAAGCACCATCCAGCCCTGGCGGAAGCCGGCGACGCGGTAGGTTTTTGACAGACCGTTAAAGGTTACGGTGAGCAGATCCGGGGCCAGTGGGGCTATCGAATGGTGCTGCGCATCATCGTAGAGGATCTTATCGTAGATCTCGTCGGCGAAAATAATCAGGTTATTCTGCCGGGCGATCTCTACGATCTCCATCAGCAGCTCTTTTGAGTATACCGCCCCGGTTGGGTTATTCGGGTTGATAATCACAATGCCGCGGGTGCGCGGGGTGATTTTGGCGCGAATATCGTCGAGATCCGGGAACCAGTCGGACGATTCATCGCAAAGATAATGCACCGCTTTACCGCTGGAAAGCGCGACTGCGGCGGTCCAGAGCGGATAATCCGGCGCCGGAACCAGCATTTCATCACCGCTGTTCAGCAGGGCCTGCATGGCCTGGACGATAAGCTCGGAAACGCCGTTACCGATATAGATGTCTTCGACCGTCACATCGCGCATACCGCGGGCCTGATAGTGCTGCATGATGGCCTTACGCGCGGAATAAAGACCTTTTGAATCGCTATAGCCCTGGGATGTGGGGAGATTGCGGATGACGTCAACGAGGATTTCGTCAGGAGCGTCAAAGCCGAACGGCGCTGGGTTGCCGATGTTCAGCTTCAGGACTTTATTGCCTTCTTCTTCAAGGCGTTTCGCCTCTTTCAGAACCGGGCCGCGGATGTCGTAACAGACGTTATCTAACTTGCTGGATTTTTCGATGGGGGACATGAACCTTGACCTTTTAGCTGTTATCGCCACTCCCTGCCGTGGAAGTCAGCACGGAACAATGTACTCCGCATCCCCGCTGTTTTGAAGGGTTAACAGGAGAAGATTTTGCTATTCATGTTTTTTTGGTTTAATCAATTTCCCTGGCGTCAGGCGATTTTGTTTATACATTATGCCTTCTCTGGTTTTATAATTGGTCTTATATTGTGTGATGTCATGTTTTTGCGAACGTTTATATGGTTTTTTCTGCCTGGAGGATGAGCGGATTATTTTTTGCGCAATAAAGCGTCTCTTAAATGAGAACGTTTATTTCACAATACACAGCAGGTTGTAACAACTTGACGCGCTATTTTTAATGAAAGTATTTAATCGATAAATGAGCTTTATTTTACATAAGGAATATTCTTAGATTTGTTAATTTAATTAAGGTTCTGAAAAGCGTTTAAAATTAGCTGAGTTAATACTGATTAACTCTTATAAATATTGTGGTTTTCGGTTAGAATATCGCCGTTAATACGGACGTAGAGCTATACCCGGTAGCTAGTCTTTTTATTAATACATTGTTATTGCAGGTTTTTGTTATCTTCCTGAGGGCTATGGCAAGTTTGTCGCCCGTGAGGATGCCGAAGATGGCCATCGCTGGCTGTTTTTTTGCGTCACATCACAAAAAGCCAGCGCGTCGTAATTAAAAGCGCTTAGGCCTACGAACAAAATATTACTCAGAAATTCCGCACATTTGCTGCGGATGAGTGCTTTCTAATGCAATAACGTTCGTCCAGTTGTTCATTCGCCTCTCTCCTGGCGGATAACGCGAAGCTGAAGGATTAGCCGGAAGCCTGGAGCACAGCATCAACAAGGCAGGTAAGCATTAGCCGCCTGAAAGTGAAGCAAATATGATAAATGAAAATCGTTCGATACTAAATTTAGACCTCGACCTCTTGAGAACCTTTGTTGCCGTCGCCGATCTCAGTACATTTGCCGCTGCCGCCGTTGCGGTGTGCCGGACTCAGTCAGCGGTAAGCCAGCAGATGCAGCGGCTGGAGCAGTTGGTCGGCAAAGAACTTTTTGCTCGCCACGGGCGCAATAAACTCCTGACAGAACAGGGTATTCAGCTGTTAGGCTATGCGCGGAAGATTCTGCGTTTTAACGATGAAGCCTGTATGTCGCTCATGTTCGGCAGCCTCCAGGGGACGCTGACAGTGGGTGCTTCTGATGAGACAGCGGATACCATTTTACCGTTCTTATTAAATCGGATCGGCAGTTTTTATCCCAAGTTGACCCTTGAAATTAAAGTCCTCAATCATCCCGATATAGTAGATATGCTGAACAATGGGGCGATCGATCTCGCGCTAACTACCCGACCAACGAAGGGTTCGGAAATGCTGACGCTGCGCACTTCGCCAACCCTGTGGTACTGCGCGGCGGATTACGTTCTCCCGCAGGGCGAGTCGGTCCCGCTTGTATTGCTGGATGCCGCAGATCCGTTTCGCGAAGATATCACTACGGTACTCGATGTTGCCCGGGTTCCCTGGCATCTGTCCCATACGGCGTCATCAATGGCTGGGGTCAAAGCGGCGGTGAAAGCCGGACTTGGCGTAACCGCGCAGCCGGTAGAGATGATGAGCCCGGAGTTTCGCGTGCCGGGCAGAAGCGACGGGTTACCGGTGCTGCCGGATACCCACTACATGTTGAACTGTAACCCTCAGAAGGCAAGCGAGCTCACTCAGGCGATTTTCCAGTCGTTGAGCACGGAGTACCAGCCATGGTCTAGCCAGCGTATTTATACCCCTGAAGGGGGAGATAATTCCCTTGTTTCCTGAAGGGAAAAAGCTAACAAACATCACAAAAACTGGTAACAAAATGTAAGTGCAAAAACGAACCACAGACCTGCAAAATCGCCACTGTGGTTCGTTTTTTTCAAATTTTATTGATGAATTAAATGTTTTGTTGATTTCTTTGCATGTAAATCAGTGGCTTAGTTCTGCTCTTCCTCTCATTTCTCCACTTTTCTCTGCACTTTCAATACTTCCTGCTAATGTTAAAAAACCATCTGGTTTGTTGCTGTTTTCTTGGTTGAATTAACAAAAGCGTGTCGCAGATCAAGAAAATACCCCTCCTTAGGGGGAGGAATCGTGTCTGAATCCTGTCAAAATAGACGGGTAATTTTGATTTACGGCGGAAACGGACACGATTCAACAACACTAAAGCCGAACAGTATGCAAGGTTATTCCGCATGAAAGGGCATTTAATGTTAATGAAAAAAATCCAATGTAAATTAATGTTGTGAAAACTTTTGTTAAAGTTGACAAAAGGTTAATGAAAGGAGTAAAAAGCCACCGCAACTGGCCTTCCACATCACCCAGGGACGCTTTTTTGCACGGCATTTTTTTTATTCCTCCCCGTGAAACGCTGTGGCGTTCATCTGCCAGTAAGAGCAGAGGGTTTTAGCGCTACACTTTTTTGGTTAAGCAATGCGTATGTCAACATCCACTGAAGTCATCGCTCATCATTGGGCATTCGCTATATTTCTCATCATCGCTATCGGCCTGTGCTGCCTGATGCTCGTCGGCGGCTGGTATCTTGGCGGACGCGCGCGCGCGCGTAGCAAGAACACGCCGTTTGAATCCGGGATCGACTCCGTCGGTTCGGCTCGCTTACGTCTTTCTGCGAAGTTTTATCTGGTAGCCATGTTCTTCGTGATTTTCGACGTGGAAGCCCTGTATCTCTACGCATGGTCGGCCTCTATCCGTGAAAGCGGCTGGGTCGGCTTTGTGGAAGCCGCAATTTTCATTTTAGTGCTACTGGCTGGTCTGGTTTACCTCGTTCGTATCGGCGCACTGGACTGGACGCCTGCGCGCTCCCGTCGCACGCTGGTTAACCCGGAAACAGACAGTCCCACTAACCGTCATACGCAGTAAAAGCGAGGCAATAAGATGGATTATACGCTCACCCGCATCGATCCTAACGGTGAGAACGACCGTTACCCCCTGCAAAAACAGGAGATCGTAACCGACCCCCTGGAGCAAGAAGTCAATAAAAGCGTGTATATGGGGAAACTCGAACACGCCTTGCATGACATGGTGAACTGGGGCCGTAAGAACTCAATCTGGCCTTATAACTTCGGCCTTTCTTGCTGCTACGTGGAAATGGTGACGTCATTCACCGCGGTGCATGACGTTGCGCGCTTTGGTGCGGAAGTATTACGTGCCTCCCCGCGTCAGGCTGACCTGATGGTGGTTGCGGGTACCTGCTTCACCAAAATGGCGCCGGTCATTCAGCGTCTTTATGACCAGATGCTGGAGCCGAAGTGGGTTATCTCGATGGGCGCATGCGCCAACTCCGGCGGAATGTACGATATTTACTCCGTCGTCCAGGGCGTGGATAAGTTTATTCCGGTCGATGTTTACATCCCGGGCTGTCCACCGCGTCCGGAAGCTTACATGCAGGCGCTGATGCTGCTGCAGGAATCCATTGGTAAAGAACGCCGTCCGCTCTCGTGGGTGGTAGGCGATCAGGGCGTGTACCGCGCCAATATGCAGTCGGAACGCGAGCGTAAACGCGGCGAGCGTATTGCAGTGACCAATCTGCGGACTCCGGACGAGATTTAACTTGCGCCTGCGGGCGGGATAAAAACTTCGCAAATCAATCTACTACAGCGCGAAGCCTCGCCAGCAGTCACCACGGACCTTTTGCAATGGTGAACAATATGACCGATTTAACCGCGCATGACGCCGCACCAGCCTGGCAAACCCGCGATCACCTTGATGACCCGGTGATCGGCGAACTGCGCAACCGTTTTGGGCCGGATGCCTTTACCGTTCAGCCTACCCGCACCGGCGTTCCGGTGGTTTGGGTTAAGCGCGAACAGCTGCTTGAGGTGGGTGATTTCCTGAAGAAATTGCCGAAGCCTTACGTGATGCTGTTCGACCTGCACGGCATGGACGAACGTCTGCGCACGCACCGCGACGGTTTACCCGCCGCGGATTTTTCCGTTTTCTATCACCTGATTTCAATAGACCGCAACCGCGACATCATGCTCAAGGTTGCCTTGTCTGAAAACGATCTGCATCTGCCGACCTTCACCAAACTATTCCCTAACGCTAACTGGTATGAGCGTGAAACCTGGGAGATGTTTGGCGTGACCTTCGACGGCCACCCGAACCTCAGGCGCATCATGATGCCGCCGACATGGGAAGGCCATCCGCTGCGTAAAGACTATCCGGCGCGCGCCACCGAATTTGACCCGTTTGAGCTGACCAAAGCCAAACAGGATCTGGAAATGGAAGCGCTGACCTTCAAACCGGAAGAGTGGGGCATGAAGCGCGGGACCGAAAACGAGGACTTCATGTTCCTTAACCTCGGCCCGAACCACCCTTCAGCGCACGGTGCGTTCCGTATTATTCTGCAGCTCGATGGCGAAGAGATTATCGACTGCGTACCCGATATCGGTTACCACCACCGCGGCGCGGAGAAGATGGGCGAACGCCAGTCCTGGCATAGCTACATTCCTTATACCGACCGTATTGAATATCTTGGCGGCTGCGTTAACGAAATGCCGTACGTACTGGCGGTAGAGAAACTGGCGGGTATTACCGTGCCGGACCGCGTCAACGTGATCCGCGTGATGCTCTCCGAGCTGTTCCGCATCAACAGCCATCTGCTGTACATCTCCACCTTTATCCAGGACGTCGGGGCGATGACGCCGGTATTCTTTGCCTTTACCGACCGCCAGAAGATCTACGATCTGGTGGAGGCGATTACCGGTTTCCGTATGCATCCGGCCTGGTTCCGCATCGGCGGCGTCGCGCACGACCTGCCTCGCGGCTGGGATCGCCTGCTGCGCGAATTCCTCGAGTGGATGCCGAAGCGTCTGGATTCCTATGAGAAAGCCGCGCTACGCAACACTATCCTGATCGGTCGTTCGAAAGGGGTTGCCGCCTATAATGCGAAAGAAGCGCTGGAGTGGGGCACCACCGGCGCGGGCCTGCGCGCCACCGGCATCGGCTTCGACGTACGTAAATGGCGTCCCTATTCTGGCTATGAAAACTTCGACTTTGAGATCCCGACCGGCGGTGGCGTCTCCGACTGCTATACCCGCGTGATGCTGAAAGTGGAAGAGCTGCGCCAGAGCCTGCGCATTCTTCAGCAGTGCCTCGATAACATGCCGGAAGGCCCGTTCAAGGCGGATCACCCGCTCACGACGCCGCCGCCGAAAGAGCGCACGCTGCAGCATATCGAAACCCTGATTACGCACTTCCTGCAGGTTTCCTGGGGCCCGGTGATGCCGGCGCAGGAATCCTTCCAGATGATTGAAGCGACGAAGGGGATTAACAGTTACTACCTGACCAGCGACGGCAGCACCATGAGCTACCGTACCCGCGTGCGTACGCCGAGCTTCGCGCACCTGCAGCAGATCCCGGCCGCCATTCGCGGCAGTCTGGTCTCTGACCTGATTGTCTATCTGGGTAGTATCGATTTTGTTATGTCAGACGTGGACCGCTAATTATGCACGAGAATCAACAACCACAAACCGAGGCTTTTGAGCTGAGTGCGGCAGAGCGTGAGGCGATTGAGCACGAGAAGCACCACTACGAAGACCCGCGTGCGGCGTCCATTGAAGCGCTGAAGATCGTTCAGAAGCAGCGCGGCTGGGTGCCGGACGGCGCAATCTACGCTATCGCCGATGTGCTGGGGATCCCGGCCAGCGACGTAGAAGGCGTGGCGACGTTCTATAGCCAGATTTTCCGCCAGCCGGTAGGGCGTCACGTGATTCGCTACTGCGATAGCGTGGTGTGCCATATTACCGGGTTCCAGGGCATTCAGTCGGCGATCGAGAAGAAGCTGGATATCAAACCGGGTCAAACGACCTTTGATGGCCGCTTCACTCTGCTGCCGACCTGCTGTCTGGGCAACTGCGACAAGGGGCCGACGATGATGATTGATGAGGACACTCACAGTTATCTGACGCCGGAAGCGATTCCTGACCTCCTGGAGCGGTATAAATGAAAACCATTATTCGTACTGCCGAAACCCATCCGCTGACCTGGCGGCTGCGCGACGACAAGCAGCCGGTCTGGCTGGATGAATACCAGAGCAAAAATGGCTACGCCGGGGCGCGTAAAGCGCTCTCCGGGATGGCGCCGGATGAAATCGTCACGGCGGTAAAAGACGCTGGCCTGAAAGGGCGCGGCGGCGCGGGCTTTTCCACCGGTTTGAAGTGGAGCCTGATGCCGAAAGACGAATCCATGAACATCCGTTATCTGCTGTGTAACGCCGATGAAATGGAGCCGGGTACCTATAAAGACCGCCTGCTGATGGAGCAGCTGCCGCACCTACTGGTGGAGGGTATGCTGATCTCCGCTTTTGCGCTGAAAGCTTACCGCGGCTACATCTTCCTGCGCGGAGAATATGTTGAAGCGGCTCAGCATCTGCGCCGGGCGATTGCCGAAGCGACCGAAGCGGGCCTGCTCGGTAAAAACATACTCGGCACCGGTTTTGACTTCGAGCTGTTCGTCCATACCGGGGCAGGGCGCTATATTTGCGGTGAAGAAACCGCGTTGATTAACTCTCTCGAAGGCCGCCGCGCGAACCCGCGCTCTAAGCCGCCGTTCCCGGCCAGCTCCGGCGTATGGGGCAAACCGACCTGCGTTAACAACGTTGAAACCCTGTGCAACGTGCCGGCGATTCTGGCTAACGGCGTTGAGTGGTATCAGAACATTTCCACCAGTAAAGATGCTGGCACCAAGCTGATGGGCTTCTCCGGGCGGGTGAAAAATCCGGGCGTCTGGGAGCTGCCGTTCGGCACCACCGCGCGCGAGATCCTCGAAGATTACGCCGGCGGCATGCGCGATGGCCTGAAGTTCAAGGCCTGGCAGCCGGGCGGCGCGGGTACCGACTTCCTGACTGAAGCGCATCTTGACCTGCCGATGGAGTTCGAAAGCATCGGTAAAGCGGGAAGCCGCCTGGGGACATCGCTGGCGATGGCCGTTGACCACGAGATCAACATGGTATCGCTGGTGCGCAACCTCGAAGAGTTTTTCGCCCGCGAGTCCTGCGGCTGGTGCACGCCTTGCCGGGACGGTCTGCCGTGGAGCGTGAAAATTCTGCGCGCTCTCGAGCGCGGCGAAGGGCAGCCGGGGGATATCGAGACGCTTGAGCAACTGTGTCGATTCCTCGGACCGGGTAAAACCTTCTGCGCGCACGCGCCGGGTGCGGTTGAGCCGCTACAGAGCGCGATTAAATATTTCCGCGAAGAATTCGAAGCTGGCATTAAACAGCAGTTCAGCAATACCCATGCAATCAACGGGATTCAGCCGAACCTGCTTAAGACGCGCTGGTAATGTATCCACAAGATCATTCAGGTTGCATCAAGGCGGCAACTGAGTGAACCCCCAGGACTTACTACAGTAAGTGACCGGGGTGAACGAAGGCAGCCAACGCAGAGGCCGCCTGAATGAAGAAGTGGAAAAGATTTTTTTACTTTGGAAGCACGCTAATGGCTACGATTCATGTAGACGGCAAAGAGTACGAGGTCAACGGAGCGGACAACCTGTTAGAAGCTTGTCTCTCTCTGGGTCTTGATATTCCTTACTTTTGCTGGCATCCGGCGCTGGGAAGCGTTGGTGCTTGCCGCCAGTGTGCGGTGAAGCAATATCAGAACGCGGAAGACACGCGTGGCCGCCTGGTGATGTCCTGTATGACTCCGGCATCCGACGGCACTTTTATTTCTATCGACGACGCAGAAGCGAAGCAGTTTCGCGAAAGCGTAGTTGAGTGGCTGATGACCAACCACCCGCACGACTGTCCGGTGTGCGAAGAGGGCGGCAACTGTCACTTACAGGATATGACCGTGATGACCGGTCATAGCTTCCGTCGCTACCGCTTTACCAAGCGTACCCACCGTAACCAGGATCTGGGGCCGTTCATCTCCCACGAAATGAACCGCTGCATCGCCTGCTACCGCTGCGTTCGCTACTATAAAGACTATGCCGACGGTACCGACCTGGGCGTCTATGGCGCTCACGATAACGTCTACTTCGGTCGCCCGGAAGACGGCGTGCTGGAGAGCGAATTCTCCGGCAACCTGGTTGAAGTCTGTCCGACCGGCGTCTTTACCGATAAAACACACTCCGAGCGCTATAACCGTAAATGGGATATGCAGTTTGCACCAAGCATCTGCCAGCAGTGTTCCATCGGCTGTAACATCAGCCCCGGCGAGCGCTACGGCGAACTGCGTCGTATCGAAAACCGCTATAACGGTACCGTTAACCGTTACTTCCTCTGCGACCGCGGACGTTTTGGCTACGGCTATGTGAATCTGAAAGATCGCCCGCGTCAGCCGGTTCAGCGTCGCGGCGACGATCTGATTACCCTTAACGCCGAGCAGGCGATGCAGGGGGCGGCAGATATTCTGCGCCAGTCGAAGAAAGTGATTGGTATCGGCTCCCCGCGCGCCAGCATTGAAAGCAACTTTGCGCTGCGTGAGCTGGTCGGCGCCGACAACTTCTATACCGGCATCGCGAAGGGCGAACAGGAACGCCTGCAGATGATGCTGAAAGTGCTGCGCGAAGGCGGTATTCATACCCCGGCGCTGCGTGAGATCGAATCTTACGATGCGGTGCTGATCCTCGGTGAAGATATTACCCAGACCGGCGCGCGTATCGCGCTGGCGGTGCGTCAGGCGGTGAAAGGCAAAGCGCGCGAAATGGCGGCGGCGCAGAAGGTCGCCGACTGGCAGATCGCCGCGATCCTTAACATCGGCCAGCGTGCGAAGCATCCGCTGTTCGTGACCAACATCGACGACACCCGTCTTGATGACATTGCGGCATGGACCTATCGCGCGCCGGTGGAAGATCAGGCGCGTCTTGGCTTCGCCATTGCCCACGCGCTGGACGATAGCGCGCCGGCGGTCGAAGGTCTGAGCAGCGAGCTGAAAGGCAAAATCGAGGTGATCGTTCAGGCGTTAGCCGGAGCGAAAAAACCGCTGATTGTTTCCGGAACTAACGCCGGCAGCATCGAGGTGATTCAGGCTGCAGCGAACGTGGCGAAAGCCCTCAAAGGCCGCGGCGCCGATGTTGGCGTGACCATGGTCGCCCGGGCAGTGAATAGCGTTGGTCTCGGGATGATCGGCGGCGGCTCGCTTGAAGAGGCGCTGAGTGAACTGGAAACCGGCGCAGCCGATGCGGTTATCGTGCTGGAAAACGATCTGCACCGCCACGCTTCAGCCGCCCGCGTAGATGCGGCGCTGGCGAAAGCGCCGCTGGTGCTGGTGGTTGACCATCAGCGTACGGCGATTATGGAAAAAGCGCATCTGGTGCTCTCCGCGGCAAGCTTTGCGGAAAGCGATGGCACCGTGGTCAACAACGAAGGTCGCGCCCAGCGCTTCTTCCAGGTTTACGACCCGGCCTATTACGATGCGAAAACCGTGATGCTGGAAAGCTGGCGCTGGCTGCACTCGTTGCACAGCACAGTGAACAATCGTCAGGTTGACTGGACGCAGCTGGACCACGTGATTGACGCCGCCATTGCCGCCCTGCCGCAGCTGGCCGGGATCAAAGACGCCGCGCCGGATGCGACCTTCCGCATTCGCGGTCAGAAGCTGGCTCGTGAACCGCACCGCTACAGCGGACGTACGGCGATGCGCGCCAACATCAGCGTGCATGAACCACGTCAGCCGCAGGATAAAGACACCATGTTCGCCTTCTCTATGGAAGGGAACAACCAGCCGTCCGCGCCGCGTTCGCAAATTCCGTTTGCCTGGGCTCCGGGCTGGAACTCCCCTCAGGCGTGGAACAAGTTCCAGGATGAAGTGGGCGGTAAACTGCGCCACGGCGATCCGGGCGTGCGTCTGATTGAAGCCTCCGCCAGCGGTCTTGAGTACTTTACCGCGGTACCGGCAAGCTTCCAGGCTGAAGAAGGGAAATGGCGTATCGCGCCTTACTACCATCTGTTCGGCAGCGACGAGCTGTCGCAGCGTGCTCCGGTATTCCAGAGCCGCATGCCGCAGCCGTACGTTAAGCTCAACCCGGCAGATGCCGCGAAGCTTGGCGTGAACGAAGGGGCGATGGTTTCCTTCAGCGTTGATGGCCAGGCGCTTAGCCTGCCGCTGGTAATCTCGGCGGGGCTGACGGCAGGGCAGGTTGGCTTACCGATGGGCTTGCCAGGGATTGCGCCGGTGCTGACCGGAGCGCGTATTGATACTCTGCAGGAGGCGAAAGCATGAGTTGGTTAACTCCCGATCTCATCGACATTCTGTTAGGCATCCTTAAGGCGGTAGTGATTCTACTGGTGGTGGTCACCTGCGGCGCGTTTATGAGCTTTGGCGAACGTCGTCTGCTGGGCCTGTTCCAGAACCGTTACGGACCTAACCGCGTGGGCTGGGGCGGTTCGCTGCAGCTTGTCGCCGACATGATCAAAATGTTCTTTAAAGAGGACTGGGTTCCGCGCTTCTCGGATCGCGTGATCTTTACTCTGGCGCCGGTGATCGCCTTTACTTCGCTGCTGCTGGCCTTCGCCATCGTGCCGGTCAGCCCGACGTGGGTGGTGGCCGATCTGAACATCGGTATCCTGTTCTTCCTGATGATGGCGGGCCTGGCGGTCTATGCGGTGCTGTTCGCCGGCTGGTCGAGCAACAACAAATACTCGCTGCTTGGCGCGATGCGTGCTTCTGCCCAGACCCTGAGCTACGAAGTGTTCCTCGGCCTTTCCCTGATGGGCGTAGTGGCGCAGGCCGGTTCATTCAACATGACCGATATCGTCAATAACCAGGCGCATCTGTGGAACGTCATCCCGCAGTTCTTTGGTTTCGTGACCTTTGCGATTGCGGGCGTGGCGGTATGTCACCGTCACCCGTTTGACCAACCGGAAGCGGAACAGGAGCTGGCTGACGGTTACCACATCGAATACTCCGGCATGAAGTTCGGTCTGTTCTTCGTCGGTGAATATATCGGGATTGTTACCGTATCGGCGCTGATCGTGACGCTGTTCTTCGGCGGCTGGAATGGCCCATGGTTACCTCCTTTCATCTGGTTCGCGCTGAAAACCGCGTTCTTTATGATGATGTTCATTTTGATCCGCGCATCATTACCGCGTCCGCGCTATGACCAGGTAATGTCCTTTGGCTGGAAGGTATGCCTGCCGTTAACGCTGATCAACTTGTTGGTAACGGCGGCTGTCATTCTCTGGCAGGCGCAATAAGGGGTGAATTGACCATGACCTTAAAAGAATTATTGGTAGGGTTTGGCACCCAGGTCCGCAGTATCTGCATGATCGGGATGCACGCCTTTGCCAAACGTGAAACTCGGATGTACCCGGAAGAGCCGGTATATCTGCCGCCGCGCTACCGTGGCCGCATCGTGCTGACGCGCGATCCGGACGGCGAGGAGCGCTGCGTTGCCTGTAACCTGTGTGCGGTAGCTTGTCCGGTAGGCTGTATCTCTCTGCAAAAAGCCGAAACTAAAGACGGCCGCTGGTATCCGGAGTTTTTCCGCATCAACTTCTCACGCTGCATTTTCTGCGGTCTGTGCGAAGAAGCATGCCCGACGACGGCGATTCAGTTGACCCCGGACTTTGAGCTGGGCGAATACAAACGTCAGGATCTGGTGTACGAAAAAGAGGATCTGCTGATTTCCGGTCCGGGTAAATACCCGGAATATAACTTCTACCGGATGGCGGGTATGGCAATCGACGGCAAAGATAAGGGCGAAGCAGAGAACGAAGCTAAGCCTATCGACGTCAAGAGCCTGTTACCGTAAGGAGAGGGCAATGGAATTCGCTTTTTATATCTGTGGCCTGATAGCCATCCTCGCTACTCTGCGGGTGATCACCCACACCAATCCGGTGCATGCGCTGCTGTACCTGATCATTTCGCTGTTGGCGATCGCCGGGGTGTTCTTCTCGCTAGGTGCTTACTTTGCCGGTGCGCTGGAAATTATCGTCTACGCCGGGGCCATTATGGTGCTGTTCGTGTTCGTGGTGATGATGCTCAATCTGGGCGGCAGCGAAATCGAGCAGGAGCGCCAGTGGCTGAAACCCGGGATCTGGATTGGCCCCGCCATCCTCTCTGCGGTACTGCTGGTGGTTATCGTTTACGCCATCCTCGGTATTAACGATCAGGGAATTGACGGTGCGGCGATTAACGCCAAAGAGGTCGGTATTGCGCTGTTTGGTCCGTACGTTCTGGCGGTGGAGCTGGCCTCCATGCTGCTGCTCGCGGGCCTGGTTGTTGCCTTCCATATCGGCCGCGAAGAGCGCGCCGGGGAAGTGCTGAGCAACCGCCCGAACGACAGCGATAAAAGAAAAACGGAGGAACACGCATGATCCCCTTAACACATGGACTGATCCTCGCCTCTGTCCTGTTTGTCCTCGGCCTGACGGGGCTGGTTATCCGCCGCAATCTGCTGTTTATGCTGATTAGCCTGGAGATCATGATCAATGCCGCGGCGCTGGCTTTCGTGGTTGCAGGAAGCTACTGGGGCCAGACCGATGGCCAGATAATGTATATCCTCGCCATCACCCTCGCCGCCGCGGAAGCGAGTATCGGCCTGGCGCTGCTGCTGCAGCTCCATCGTCGTCGCCAGAACCTGAACATCGATTCAGTAAGTGAGTTGCGCGGATGAACATGCTTACCCTAACCATTCTTTTGCCATTGATTGGCTTTGTTTTGCTGGCCTTCTCTCGCGGACGCTGGTCGGAGAATTTATCCGCCACCGTGGGGGTGGGTTCGGTCGGTCTGGCGGCGCTGGCGACGGCGTTTGTTGGCGTCGACTTCTTTGCCAACGGCAAACAGGCGGTCAGCGTTCCGCTGTGGACCTGGATGTCGGTGGGCGACTTCAATGTTGGCTTCAACCTGGTGCTGGACGGTCTCTCTCTGACCATGCTGTCCGTGGTCACCGGCGTCGGTTTCCTGATCCACATGTTCGCCTCCTGGTATATGCGCGGTGAAGAGGGCTACTCCCGCTTCTTCGCTTATACCAACCTGTTTATCGCCAGCATGGTGGTTCTGGTGCTCGCTGATAACCTGCTGCTGATGTACCTCGGCTGGGAAGGCGTGGGCCTCTGCTCCTATCTGCTGATCGGTTTCTACTACACCGATCCGAAGAACGGCGCGGCGGCAATGAAAGCGTTCGTAGTGACCCGCGTCGGCGACGTGTTCCTGGCGTTCGCGCTGTTCATTCTCTACAACGAACTGGGCACCCTGAACTTCCGCGAAATGGTTGAGCTGGCGCCTGCGCACTTTGCCGCCGGTAATAACATGCTGATGTGGGCAACCCTGATGCTGCTGGGCGGCGCGGTGGGTAAATCTGCGCAGCTGCCGTTGCAGACCTGGCTTGCGGACGCGATGGCTGGTCCAACGCCGGTCTCCGCGCTGATCCACGCCGCCACCATGGTGACCGCCGGCGTCTACCTGATTGCGCGCACGCATGGCCTGTTCCTGATGACCCCGGAAATTCTGCATCTCGTCGGGATCGTCGGAGCGGTAACGCTGGTGCTGGCAGGCTTCGCCGCGCTGGTGCAGACCGATATCAAACGCGTACTCGCATATTCCACCATGAGCCAGATTGGCTACATGTTCCTCGCGCTCGGCGTGCAGGCGTGGGATGCGGCGATTTTCCACCTGATGACCCATGCGTTCTTCAAAGCGCTGCTGTTCCTGTCGTCCGGTTCGGTGATCCTCGCCTGCCACCACGAACAGAATATCTTCAAGATGGGCGGCCTGCGTAAGTCTATTCCGCTGGTGTACGTCTGCTTCCTGGTGGGTGGCGCGGCGCTGTCCGCACTGCCGCTGGTGACGGCAGGCTTCTTCAGTAAGGATGAGATCCTGGCGGGCGCGATGGCGAACGGCCATCTGAATCTGATGGTGGCCGGTCTGGTCGGGGCATTTATGACCTCCCTGTACACCTTCCGTATGATTTTCATCGTGTTCCACGGCAAAGAACAAATTCATGCTCACGCAGGGAAGGGGATTACCCATCATCTGCCGCTGATTGTGTTGCTGGTGCTCTCAACCTTCGTTGGCGCGCTGATTGTGCCGCCGCTGGATGGCGTACTGCCGCAGACCACCGAGCTTGAGCATGGACGCGTCATGACCCTGGAGATTGCCTCCGGAGTGATTGCCATCGCCGGTATTCTGATTGCCGCCTGGCTGTGGCTGGGTAAACGCACATTGGTCACATCGATTGCCAACAGCGCGCCGGGTCGTCTGCTCGGGACCTGGTGGTACAACGCCTGGGGCTTTGACTGGCTGTACGACAAAGTGTTCGTCAAGCCGTTCCTCGGCGTGGCGTGGCTGCTGAAGAGCGATCCGCTGAATGCGCTGATGAACATTCCGGCGATCCTTTCCCGCTTCGCAGGTAAAGGCCTGGTGGTAAGCGAGAACGGCTATCTGCGCTGGTATGTGGCTTCAATGGGCATTGGCGCTGTCGTGGTGCTGGCGTTACTGATGGTATTGCGCTGAGTTTGAGGATTGTGGGCGTTGTCGGTTAACCCGACTTACAAGCAGTAGGCCCGGCAAGCATAGCGCTGCCGGGCAATAACACCCGCAATCCGAAGTGAATTTTCTGTGAGAATTCGTTGAAAATCGGTCCTGAACGGGACTTTAACAAGGAATAAAGATCGCCATGTTATTACCCTGGCTAATATTAATTCCCTTCATCGGCGGCTTCCTGTGCTGGCAGACTGAACGCTTTGGCGTAAAGGTGCCGCGCTGGATCGCGCTGATCACTATGGGATTGACGTTTCTGCTTGGCCTGCAGTTGTGGATGCAGGGCGGCTATTCTCTCACGCAATCTACCGGTATTCCGCAGTGGCAGTCGGAATTCGTGATGCCGTGGATCCCGCGATTCGGGATTAGCATTCATCTGGCTATCGACGGTCTGTCGCTGCTGATGGTGGTGCTGACCGGGCTGCTCGGCGTGCTGGCGGTGCTCTGTTCATGGCGCGAAATCGAGAAATATCAGGGTTTTTTCCATCTTAACCTGATGTGGATCCTCGGCGGCGTGATCGGCGTATTCCTGGCTATCGACCTGTTCCTGTTCTTCTTCTTCTGGGAAATGATGCTGGTGCCGATGTACTTCCTGATCGCGCTGTGGGGCCATAAGGCTTCCGACGGTAAAACGCGTATCACGGCGGCAACCAAGTTCTTCATTTATACCCAGGCGAGCGGTCTGGTGATGCTGATATCCATCCTGGCGCTGGCGTTTGTGCACTTCAACGCTACCGGCGTATGGACCTTCAACTATGAAGAGCTGCTGAAGACGCCGATGTCGCACGGCGTGGAATACCTGCTGATGCTGGGCTTCTTTATCGCTTTCGCGGTAAAAATGCCGGTGGTTCCGCTGCACGGCTGGCTGCCGGATGCGCACTCTCAGGCGCCGACCGCGGGTTCCGTTGATCTCGCGGGGATCCTGTTGAAAACCGCGGCCTACGGCCTGCTGCGCTTTGCGCTGCCGCTGTTCCCGAACGCTTCCGCCGAATTTGCGCCGATCGCGATGTGGCTTGGCGTCATCGGTATTTTCTACGGCGCGTGGATGGCCTTCAGCCAGTACGATATTAAGCGTCTGATCGCTTACACCTCCGTCTCCCATATGGGCTTCGTGCTGATTGCTATCTACACCGGCAGCCAGCTGGCTTACCAGGGGGCGGTGATTCAGATGATCGCTCATGGTCTGTCAGCAGCCGGTCTGTTTATCCTTTGTGGTCAGCTTTACGAGCGTCTGCATACGCGCGATATGCGCCAGATGGGCGGTCTGTGGAGCAAAATTAAGTGGCTGCCGGCGCTGTCGATGTTCTTTGCGGTAGCGACCCTCGGGATGCCGGGCACCGGTAACTTCGTCGGCGAATTTATGATTCTGTTCGGTAGCTATAAGACCGTGCCGGTGATTACCGTTATTTCTACCTTTGGTCTGGTGTTCGCTTCCGTGTACTCGCTGTCGATGCTGCATCGCGCGTACTTCGGTAAAGCAAAAAGCGAAATCGCCGCCAAAGCGCTGCCGGGAATGTCCCTGCGTGAACTGTCGATCATCCTGCTGCTGGTTGTTCTGCTGGTGCTGCTGGGCTTCTTCCCGCAGCCGATTCTGGACACCTCGCACTCTGCGATGAGCAACATTCAGCAGTGGTTTGTTAATTCTGTTTCTACTACAAGGCCGTAATTCGCCATGACAATAACTCCACAACAACTGATCGCACTGCTACCGTTGCTGATCGTCGGCTTGACGGTGGTAGTTGTGATGCTCTCCATTGCGTGGCGACGCAATCATTTCCTTAATGCCACGCTGTCGGTTCTCGGCCTTAACGCCGCGCTGATCTCACTCTGGTTCGTAGGCCAGAACGGGGCGATGGACGTCACGCCGCTGATTCGCGTTGACGGCTACGCCATGCTCTATACCGGCCTGGTGCTGCTGGCCAGCCTGGCAACCTGCACCTTTGCCTACCCGTGGCTTGAGGGTTACAAGGACAATAAAGAAGAGTTCTATCTGCTGGTGCTGATTGCCGCGCTGGGCGGCATTCTGCTGGCGGGCGCGAACCATCTTGCGGCGCTGTTCCTCGGCATTGAACTGATTTCGTTGCCGCTGTTTGGCCTGGTCGGCTACGCTTTCCGCCAGAAACGTTCGCTGGAGGCCAGTATCAAATATACGATCCTGTCCGCCGTTGCCTCTTCGTTCCTGCTGTTCGGTATGGCGCTGGTGTATGCCAATTCCGGTAACCTCTCCTTCCTGGCGCTCGGTAAGAGCCTGACGGATGGCATGCTGCATGAGCCGCTGCTGCTGGCCGGTCTCGGCCTGATGATTGTCGGTCTTGGCTTTAAGCTGTCGCTGGTGCCGTTCCATCTGTGGACGCCGGACGTCTACCAGGGCGCGCCTGCCCCGGTATCGACCTTTCTGGCCACCGCCAGCAAGATTGCTATCTTCGGCGTGGTCATGCGTCTGTTCCTTTACATGCCGGTGGGCGACAGCGAAGCAGTGCGGGTGGTTCTGGGTCTGATCGCCTTTGCATCGATTATCTTTGGTAACCTGATGGCCCTGAGCCAGACCAACATCAAACGTCTGCTCGGCTACTCTTCTATTTCCCATCTTGGCTATCTGCTGGTGGCGCTGATTGCCCTGCAGAGCGGTGAGATGTCGATGGAAGCGGTGGGCGTCTATCTGGCCGGATATCTGTTCAGCAGCCTCGGCGCTTTCGGCGTGGTGAGCCTGATGTCCAGCCCGTATCGCGGACCGGATGCGGATTCGCTCTACTCCTATCGCGGCCTGTTCTGGCACCGACCTATTCTGTCGGCGGTGATGACGGTGATGATGCTGTCTCTTGCCGGTATCCCGATGACGCTGGGCTTTATCGGTAAGTTCTACGTGCTGGCGGTGGGTGTGCATGCGCACCTGTGGTGGCTGGTCGGGGCGGTGGTCGTGGGTTCGGCGATTGGCCTCTACTACTATCTGCGCGTGGCGGTGAGCCTCTACCTCAGCGCGCCGGAGAAACTGAATCGCGATGCGCCGTCTAACTGGCAGTACAGCGCCGGCGGTATCGTCGTGCTGATCTCCGCGCTGCTGGTGCTGGTGCTCGGCGTGTGGCCGCAACCGCTCATCAACATCGTACAGCTGGCGACGCCGCTGATGTAATGCTGCACGCAGGTTGGGAACGAACAAGGACCGCTTCGGCGGTCCTTTTTTTATCTCTACCAGCAAGCGATGGGAATTTTCTTTAATATTGCCTATTTTTCGTATTATTCATGCTTTTTATCATATTAATCTCACTTTACGTTTCCACTCATCCTCTTATTTTCCGTACTATTATTGATACGCACACTGTTGTGTTCTGTAGATGGAGAAAGTGAATGAAAACAAGGCGTAAGCATTTGACTGTCGGTGAAGTTCAGCGTTTGGTTGATGCAGCCAGACGGGGGGCTAACCCGGAACGCGATGTCTGTTTATTGTGGATGTGTTTTAATCATGGATGCAGGGTGAGTGAAATTCGTCACTGGAAGCTCTCGGATATCGATATTCAAAGCGGGGTTATTTATATTCGACGGTTAAAAAATGGCTTTTCAACGACCCATCCCATATATAAACAAGAGGTGAAAGTTCTTAAGGAATGGCTGCGTGTGCGTAAGGATTATCCCGGTAATCATTCCGGCTGGCTCTTTTTATCGCGCAATGGTCAACCTTTATCCCGGCAGCGAATATATCAGATGATGAAGAACCTGAGTCTTGTCGCCCAGCTGGAGATCAGCGCTCATCCCCATATGCTGCGCCACGCCTGCGGTTTTGCGCTGGCTAACAACGGTGTCGATACGCGATTAATCCAGGATTTTCTCGGCCACAGGAATATTCAGCATACGGTCATTTATACGGCAAGTAATGATGCAAGATTTAGAGAGGTTTGGTAAATGAAATAGTCATTTTGTATCAAACTGTCTCCTATGCTATCCACAGGTGGTAACAATGTCAATTTATGATTAACAATATTTTTTGTTATGTTTTTCATATGCTTAAATTATATATTGGTGTCATTTATTCTTGGGGTTATTTAAATTAGCTTAATGCATGAGTTGTCTCTCCTCCCGACCCTTAGTGTTTTATCGTGTTTATTAAGGTTTCACCTGGCAAATATAAAATCAAATATGCCTTCCCTGGCAATTTATATTTCAATTAATTGAAGTGGTCAAATTGATACAAAATGACCACTTCAAAATATTATATCCATTCATGGGTCAATGTTTTGAAGCGTTATTAATATCAAGCGTAAATAAAAGGATGCGCTCAGTATTGCGCTTTTAAATTAATGCATTGACTGCATTGAAAAGGATAAATCATGAAAAAAACATTACTTGCTGCTGTAGTTGCCGGTTGCGCGGCGTTCTCTGGTGCTGCGCTGGCGGATGACGGTCAGGTGAAGTTTCTCGGCGAAATCATCGATACTGGCTGTGACGTGATTAATAACATGACCAACCCGCTGGAAGTTCAGATGGGGCAGATTGCCAAGACCGCGTTTAGTGGTACCGGTTCTACTGCGGCTGAACAGGATTTCTCGATCAAACTGGAAAACTGCCCGACGACCGTCGCCAAAGCATCGGTACTGTTCTCCGGCCCTAACGTCAACGGTGATAATGAAAAACTGGAGCTGACCGGCGCCGGTACCGATCCTGACGTTGCCGAAGGCGTGGCCCTGCAGCTGGTTGATGGCAGCAACAACAATACCCTGCCGCTGTTCACCCGTTCCACCAGCCTGAATATTCCGGCTACCGGCAAAATCGATCTGCCGTTCCGCGTTCGTTATATCCAGACTGATACCACAGTGGTTGCCGGTAAGGCAGACGGTAGCGCGAACTTCACTATCAGCTACAACTGATTCTCCGTTTGTATGACAGTGTTAGCGAGCCCTGCGTGGCTCGCTTTTCCAGGGAGCTGGAGATGAAACGATACCTGAAAGTGCTAATGGCTGGATGGCTGTTAGTGGGCGCTGCGGCACATGCGGGCGTCGTCACCGGGGGCACTCGCCTGATATATCCCGGGGGCAAAAAAGAATCCTCTCTGAGCGTTACCAATACCGATGCTACGCCTTATCTCATTCAAAGCTGGGTAGAAGCTGCGCAGGGGGCCGCCCCTTTTCTGTTGACTCCGCCTTTATTTCGCCTGGATGGTGAGCAGCAAACCCGTCTGCGAGTGATTTATAGCGGCGGCCTGCCGGAAAACAAAGAGAGCATGTTCTGGATGAACATCAAAGCGATTCCCTCTTCGCAAGCGAAAGCCGGGGCCAACACCCTGCAGATCGCGATCAAAACGCGCATCAAACTTATCTATCGACCTAAATCCGTCGTGGGTTCGCCGGAGATGGTAACGGAACAGCTTCGCTGGGCGCGTAGCGGTAACACGCTCCAGGTAACTAATCCGACCGCGTTCTATATGAATTTCGCCGAGGTCAAAATAGGCGGGGCCGAAGTCAAGGACGCCAACTGGGTGGGGCCAGGGGAAACGGCGCGCTTTGAACTACCGCGCGGCAGCGCCGGCGCTTTGCAGTGGAAGCTGATTAACGATTACGGCGGAATCGGCGCGCAGCACCGCGCTAATTTGTAGAGGCTGTCTGGCCAGGGAGTTCCAGAGAAAATGAAAAATAATCATAAAAAATGGCGGCTTAACCGGATAGCCGGAGCTCTGGCCGTTGCGCTGTTACCGCTGTGTGACGAGGTCCTGGCGCGGGATGTTTTCAACCCGGCCCTGTTGGAAATGGATGGACCTCAGACGGGCATCAGGGATTTATCAGCCTATGAGCAGGTCGGAGGCCAGCAGCCGGGCAGCTATCGGGTGGATATTTACCTTAATAACGTTTTTATGGATACCCGCGATGTGACTTTTCAGCAGGGTGAAGGCGCCGGGAAAACGGAACTGCAGCCGTGCCTGAAGGTTGAAGAGCTTGCGGAATGGGGCGTGCGCGTCTCCCGATTTCCAGAGCTGGGGCGTAAGTCAGCAAACTGTGCGGATATGAGCGTCATACCGCAGGCGAAAGCCGAGTTTCGTTTCAGCCAACAGCGGCTGTTATTAAGCTTCCCTCAGGCGGCAGTGTCCAGCGCAGCCCGGGGCTGGGTCGATCCTAAACAGTGGGATGACGGAGTGACGGCGCTGCTGCTGAATTACGCTTTTAGCGGAGCCAACAACTGGTCGCGCAAGAACGACACGCCGGATAGCGATAATCAATACGTTAACCTCCGTCCCGGTATTAACATCGGACCGTGGCGTTTGCGTAACTACACGACCTGGACCCGCAGCAGCGGCGGCGGCGAGTCGAGTAACAGCTGGGATACGGTCTACACCTATGCGCAGCGCAATATTAATGCTCTGCAAGGGGTGATGACGCTGGGCGACAGTAGCACCGACGCCGACGTTTTTGAAGGTATTCCCTTTCGCGGAGCGATGCTGGCTTCCGATGACGATATGCTGCCGGAAAGCCTGCGCGGCTATGCGCCGGTTGTGCGCGGGATCGCGCGGACTAACGCCCAGGTCATTATTCGCCAGAACGGCTATGAGATTTATCAGACCTACGTCTCCCCCGGGGCATTTGAAATCACCGATATGTATCCGACCGGGGGTTCTGGCGATCTGTCGGTGACTATCAAAGAGGCCGATGGCAGCGAGCAGAACCTGATCGTGCCCTATGCTTCACTCCCCGTTCTGCAGCGTGAAGGGCGTCTGAAATATAGCGTAACTACTGGGGTGTATCGCGCCTACGACAACAGTATTGACGAGACGCCTCTCTCTCAGGCAACGGCCATCTACGGTCTGCCATGGGGATGGACGTTGTACGGCGGCGGTCAGTTTAGTAGCAAATATCAGTCGCTGGCGTTGGGTATGGGCAAAAACCTCGGCGAACTGGGGGCCGTATCGACCGACGTTACCCAGGCCTGGTCGAATCGCCAGGATAAAGATAAAGAGAGCGGTCAGTCGGTTCGTGTTCGTTACAGCAAAGATCTTCCGGGATTAGGGACCAACGTCAGCCTGGCAGGATATCGCTATGCCACCAGCGGTTACTGGGATATGCAGGAGGTGCTGGATACCTATCGCGATGACGCCTATACGCCTTCAGTGGAACGGCGGCGCAACCGGGGAGAGGTGACGATCAGCCAGAGTCTTGGTGATGAGATGGGGTCGCTGTCGCTAAGCTATATTCGCGAGGACTACTGGAACACCGGTCGTACCATGGAGTCAGTGGGCGTCGGTTACAACAATAGCTGGCGCGGCATCAGCTATAGCATGAACTATAGCTACAATCGCAATACCACCGATCAGAACACCGGTAAACGTAATGATGAAGACCATCTGTTCGCCTTAAGCATCAGCATACCGCTGGGCGAATGGCTGCCTAATCCGGTCTATGCTAACTACTCCCTTAACAGCAGCAAAAATGGCTCGACTACCAACAACCTGGGCCTCTCCGGTACCTTGCTGGAGCGTAACAACCTGAGCTGGAGCGTACAGGAAGGTTACACCAGCCAGGGAAGAGGGGAGAGCGGCAGCGTTAACGCCGACTGGCGTGCGACCTACGCGGAACTGACCGGCGGCTACAGTCATGATAAATACAGCCACCGCCTGAACTACGCCCTGCGCGGCGGAGTACTGGCGCATGAGAATGGGCTGACGCTCGGGCAGCCATTTGGTGAAACCCTCGCTTTAGTTAAAGCCCCGGGCGCCGCGGGCGTTGGCATCAACAACCAGACCGGCGTCAGAACCGACTGGCGGGGCTATGCCCTGGTACCTTACACCTCGCCGTATCGTAAAAACACCTTAACGCTTGATACCAGCATGATGCCGGATGATGTCGACCTTGAGCTAACGACGCAAACGGTGGTGCCAACCCGCGGGGCGGTAGTGCGCGCTAATTACGCTACCAGCGTCGGTAGCCGGGTGCTGATGACGGTGCGTCAGGATAACGGGCGGCCGGTGCCTTTTGGCGCCATGGTCAGCATTCCTGGAGCCGCGTCATCTGAGCAAGCTTTTATCGTTGGCGATAGCGGCCAGGTCTATCTGACCGGGCTGGAATCTAGCGGGGTACTTAACGTGAAATGGGGGGCCAGCGCGCAAGATCGCTGCCGGGTCCAGTATGCGCTGCCGTCAGGGAAAAGCCTCACCGGCATTATCGTAGCCCAGGGGCTATGCCGTTAATCGAAAGGATGCAGAGACAATGAAACGATTTTCATGGGGATTACTGACCGGTCTGGCGGCGCTGGCGATATCGCCGCAGACTATGGCGGAAACGGGCTGGTGTCAGAATACGGGTAATGGCGGAGCTCCTTTCCAGGACAGCTTTTCATTTATTGAAACTTTTACTAACCCTTCGCAAAACCAGGCCGGAATGGCGTTCCCTCGTCTGTACCATTGGACTACCGGGGGAACCTATCAGGCGAAATGTGATTGCGGTAGCGATGTTACTGGTACTACGTATTTTCGAGCCACTGTTCCGGGATTAGTCGCGACGCAAACCCGAAGCGGCTTGAATTATTATCAGCTGAATAAATACCTGGAAATCGCCAGCGAGCTATTTATTGCCGGCGGGGTGAATCAGTATTTACCGACGCCCATTCAGGATAAAAGCAATCTAAATAATCAGGGTTATGCCTGTAACCCGGGCGGTACGCTGTTTAATACCGGTTCAGTGGGATATATCTCGCTCTACTTTACCCGGCCGTTCGTCGGTCAGGTGACGATCCCGCCAACGGTGATCCTGAACGTTTACGGGTCGCGGAAAACGGGGAGCTATAGCAGTATTCCTCTCACGCAGATCTCAATGAGCGGCTCGGTAACAGTACCGCAGTCCTGCGAGATTAATACCGGTCAGCCGATTAATATCGACTTCGGCGATATTGCCGCGAATAACTTTAAAACTTCAGGTCAGATGCCGACGGGCTTTACGCCGCATGTTGTCAATATGACGGTAGCCTGTACTAATATTTCCTCAGGGGTAAAAATTGCGCTTTCCTTCCAGGGAACGGCGGATACGAATGACAGTACCGCGCTGGCGACCACAAATAGTGATATTGCGGTTCGTATAGAAAATATTACTGGTGTCAAAATCCCCGTTATATCCGGAATGCTGCCGGTCAATCTGAATTACGCGACCCAGAAAGGGGACACGACCATGAAAATCTATCCGATTAATACCACCGGGAATGTACCCGATGGTGGCGGATTTACGGCGACGGCAACCATTCAAGCAGAAATCGAATAGCAGGAGTGAATAATGAAAAAGGCGCTATGGCTGGCATTGCTGCTGCCTGTTTTTTCATCCTGGGGCGGCATCCCTCTGAACGTGATGGGTAATATTTATTATCTCCCCTGCGACGTTAGCACCGACACGAAGTATCAGGAGGTGAATTTCGGCACGCTGCTGAATATCGATTTTCAAACTGCCGGCACCGCTTCTGAGTGGAAAACCTTTAGCCTGAATGTTGAAAATTGCCCGGCGGGTACGACGAAAGCGACGGTGAAATTTGATGGCGTGACCGACGGCGATGATGCCACGCATTTCGCCAATATGGCCGCCAGCGATGCGGCGCAAAATATCGCGCTGCAGATAACCAATACCGATCATTCCACAACCTATAAAAACCAGGATCGGATGACTATTGCTATTAACGGTAGCACCGGCAAAGGCGAATTCACGCTGGCCGCGCGCTTATATTCAACGCAGGGCGGAGCAAAAGTGGGAAAATTCGAGTCGGTGGTGCAGCTGACTTTTACCTATCAGTAATTGTATGTATTAAATGGATGAAAAGGAATGTCATATGCAGGATGAGACGGAATATCTGAGCGTTAAAGACGTTGAGCGCCTGGTGCTTGCCGCACATTATTGTGCGCACCCCGAGAGAAATAGCTGCATGATCCAAATGTGCTTTTTGCACGGTTGTCGGATTAATGAAATTACCGCATTAACTTTGCGGGATGTCGACCTGCCGGGAAAACGAATTTATATTCGCCGGGCGCGTCACGGGATCTCGGGGTATCATCCATTACAACCCAAAGAGATTATCTCATTACAGCGCTGGCTGTTGGCCAGAGAGTGTTATCCAGCCCATAATGATTTACTCTTTATCTCTTCGCGGGGAAATCAGATGACTCGCCAGCGTTTTTATCAAATCATTCGTGAATGCTGTGAGCTGGCGAAACTGAAGCAAAATATTCACCCGCGGATGCTGCGCCATGCTTGCGGATATGAATTGGGTAAAAAAGGCATAGATGATGACTCTATCCAGGATTATCTGGGCTATCGCAATTTAAAATCTATTCTACGTTATAACGGTTATGTTGAAGAGTAATTTTTGGCGTAATCGCGGGTAGCGTTCATCTCCCGCGTTACGCCTATTTTTTTATTCGATGTTATAAACCAGAAAATCTTCCGCCAGCACGGTAGGGGGAAAGACCTCCCGACACTCAGCCAACAGCCGCTGACAGCCTTCGGCATCATAGCGCGAGCTAAAATGAGTGGCGATAAGCGTCCCGACGCCTGCTTCCCTCGCTAACGCCGCCGTTTGCTGGCTGGATGAATGCCCGCGACCGTTGGCTTTTTCCGCCATCGCCTGTTCGAGCGTAACCTCATGAACCATAACGTCCACGCCGCGCGCCAGCTCCAGCGCCTCCGGGCAGGGGGCGGTATCGCCGAAAATCGCCAGCTTCTTACCGGGCGTTGCCGGCCCAAGGTAGCGGCTGCCGTCAATCAACTGACCATCTTCCAGTTCAACCGTCAGCCCCAGTTTTAAGCGGTGGAACAACGGACCGGGAGGCACGCCCTCGGCGATAAGCTGTGCGGCATCAAGGGTACCCGGCTTATCATGCTGTTCGATCCGATAGCCGTAGCACTCAACCGGATGGTTTAACGGCCAGGCGGTGACCCGGAAACCGGCTTCATCAAATACCAGACCCGGTTCGACTTCGACGATTGCCAGTGGATAATCGGTCCAGGAACCGCTAAGACGCAGGGCGGTTTCCACAAACTCCTTAAGCCCCTTTGGCCCGTATAGCGTTAACGGCAGAGAATTACCCTGCATTGAGCGGCTGCACAGCAGGCCGGGAAGACCGAACAGATGATCGCCATGTAAATGGGTAATAAAGATCTTATTCAGCTTGCCGGGATGATAAGGGGTGTGGAGAAACTGATGCTGCGTTCCCTCCCCGCAGTCGAACAGCCACATCTCCGCCATAGTTGGCTGTTGCAAATTCAGCACCATCGACGTCATATTACGCGTACGGGTTGGCACGCCAGCGGATGTCCCCAAAAAGAGTAATTCCATCGTCCAGTGTCCTCAGGGCGTGGGTCAAAAAACAAAGTATACCAACTAAGGAACCGCAGATGATGACATGGCAGGATCTTCACCACGCTGAACTGACCGTCCCCCAGCTCTATGCTGTGCTGAAATTACGCTGTGCGGTGTTCGTTGTCGAACAAACCTGCGCCTATCAGGATATCGACGGCGACGACCTGGTAGGGGAAAACCGCCATCTTCTCGGCTGGCGCGGCGATGAACTGGTGGCCTATGCGCGCATTCTCAAGAGCGATGATGAATATGAGCCGGTCGTGATTGGCCGGGTGATCGTCAGCCCGGCGGTGCGCGGCGAAAAGCTGGGCTATCAGCTGATGGAGCAGGCGCTGGCCAGCTGCCGTCAACACTGGCCGCAAAAGGCCATCTATCTTGGCGCCCAGGCGCATCTGCAAAAATTCTACGCCAGCTTCGGCTTTGTGCCGGTGACCGACGTCTACGACGAGGACGGCATCGACCATATTGGCATGGCATACGAAATCGCCACCCACTAGCCGCCGGGCTGATTAAAAGCCGCTCCCTCATCGTGGGTACTGCTATTCCGCAGCAGTACCCCGTATAATGTGGGGTTTTTACTCCGTGGAGGTTTGCGTGCTGTCTGTGTCCACCGCGCTGGAAAGCCTGTACCGCTGCCTGGATGAAGCGTTTCCGCCATCGCCCGGCTGGCGCATCTTCGATATCCCCTTCGCGCTGAATGACGCTTTTGATCCGCTTCTGTGGTGTACCCATCAGCAGCAGTGGCCGCAGTTCTACTGGCAGCAGCGCAGCGGCGATGAAGAGCTGGCCGCTCTGGGGGCGGTAAAAATCTTTTCCTCTCTGCCGCAGGCGCACGCTTTTCTTCAGCAACAAGCGCGTGACGATCTGCGGATTTGCGGCCTTAATGCGTTTGATCCGCAGCGCGGCATGCTGCTGTTGCCGAGGCTGGAGTGGCGTCGGCTTGGCGGTCACGCCACGCTACGCCTGACGCTGTATAGCGATACCTCACTGCGTGACGATGCCTGCGCGGCGCGCGAGTTTCTCCGCTCGCTGACGACCCGGCAAGCGCAGCCCGGCACGCTTCCTTCTCTGCTCAGTGAGCAGCATTTCCCGGCTTATTCGCAGTGGCGAGATCTGGTTGCACAGGCGACACAGGCGATAGCGGCAGGGGAGATGGATAAAGTCGTGCTGGCGCGCGCCACCGATTTGCAGTTTGCCGCCCCGCTGAACGCCGGGGCGATAATGGCCGCCAGCCGCCGCAGCAATCTGCACTGTTTTCATTATCTGATGGCCTTTAATCCGCAAGAAGCCTTCTTCGGCTCAACGCCGGAACGGCTATGGCGACGGCGCGGCGCGCTGATGCGTACCGAGGCGCTGGCGGGAACAGCGGCCAGCCATGAGGACGATCGCCAGGCGCAGCGCCTGGGCGACTGGCTGATGGGCGATGACAAGAACCAGCGGGAAAATATGCTGGTGGTTGAGGATATCTGTCAGCGTATGCAGGCGGAGACGCGCGCGCTGGAGGTGCTGCCGCCGCAGATCGTCCGTTTGCGTAAAGTGCAGCATCTGCGGCGCTGTATATGGGCCGAGCTGGACGTCCCCGATGATGCCCGCTGTCTGCGCCAGCTCCAGCCCACGGCGGCGGTCGCCGGGCTGCCGCGTCAGGTGGCGCTGGATTTTATCACCCGGAACGAGCTTTTTACCCGCGACTGGTATGCGGGCTCTGCCGGTTATCTGTCGCTGGCGCAAAGCGAATTTTGCGTTTCGCTACGCTCGGCGAAGGTACAGCAGCATACGCTCAGGCTCTACGCCGGAGCGGGCATCGTCAGCGGCTCTGACCCGGAGCACGAGTGGCAGGAAATTGAAAATAAAGCTGCAGGCTTGCGTTCGTTACTGCTCACAGAAGCAGAGATAAAACGATGCATATCAAAACGGCAATAACGGGCTTTATCTATACTTAGCGTCAATATTTGATATCGGACAAATTCATGTCAGTAAGCGCATTTAACCGACGCTGGGCGGCGGTGATCCTCGAAGCTTTAACGCGCCACGGCGTGCAGCATATCTGCATTGCGCCCGGATCGCGCTCGACCCCTTTGACCCTGGCGGCGGCGGAAAACCGCGCGTTTATTTACCATACCCACTTTGATGAACGCGGCCTTGGCCATCTGGCGTTAGGGCTGGCAAAAGCCAGCGGCCAGCCGGTGGCGGTGATTGTCACTTCCGGCACCGCCACGGCCAACCTCTATCCTGCGCTGATAGAAGCGGGTCTGACCGGCGAAAAACTCATTTTACTGACCGCCGACCGGCCGCCGGAGCTCATCGACTGCGGTGCGAACCAGGCCATTCGTCAACCGGGCATGTTTGCTTCGCATCCCTCGCAGACCCTGGCCCTGCCGCGCCCGTCGCAGGATATCTCCGCCCGCTGGCTGGTCTCGACCCTCGACCAGGCGCTCGGCGCGCTGCACTGCGGCGGCATTCATATTAACTGTCCTTTTGCCGAACCGCTGTACGGCGATATGGACGACACCGGGGTCGCGTGGCAGCAGCAGCTCGGCGACTGGTGGCAGAGCGACAAGCCCTGGCTGAGTCACAATCTGCATCTGGAAAGCGAAAAGCAGCGCGACTGGTTTTTCTGGCGGCAAAAACGCGGCGTCGTGGTTGCCGGACGAATGAGCGCGGAAGAGGGCCTGAAGGTTGCCGAATGGGCGAAAACGCTCGGCTGGCCGCTGATTGGCGATGTCCTTTCGCAAACCGGGCAGCCGCTGCCCTGCGCCGATCTGTGGCTCGGTAACGGTCAAGCGGTTAGCGAACTGGCGCAGGCGCAAATTATCGTTCAGCTGGGCAGCAGCCTGACCAGCAAACGCGTTTTGCAGTGGCAGGCCACCTGCGAACCTGAAGAGTACTGGCTGATCGACAACCTGCCGGGTCGTCTGGATCCCGCCCAACATCGTGGTCGCCGACTGGTGTGCGCCATCGACCGCTGGCTTGAGCAGCATCCGGCGGAAAAGCGGCAGCCGTGGGCTACCGTCATTCCTGCGCTTTCACGCCAGGCATGGCAGGCGGCTGTCGCCAGCAGCGAGGATTTCGGCGAGGCCCAGCTGGCGCAGCGAATCCGTCGCTACCTGCCGGATCAGGGCCAGCTGTTTGTCGGCAACAGTCTGGTGGTGCGCTTAATTGACGCCCTGTCGCAGCTTCCCGCAGGCTACCCGGTCTACAGCAATCGCGGGGCCAGCGGAATAGATGGTCTGCTGGCGACGACGGCTGGCGTGCAGCGCGCCAGCGCGCGTCCGACCCTGGCCATCGTCGGCGATCTCTCGGCGCTTTACGACCTCAATTCGCTGGCGCTGCTGCGTCAGGCCTCCGCGCCGCTGGTGCTGATTGTCGTCAACAATAACGGCGGGCAGATTTTCTCCCTGCTGCCAACGCCGCAGGAGCAGCGCAGCCAGTTCTATCTGATGCCGCAGAATATCCATTTTGCGCACGCGGCGGCGATGTTCGACCTGACTTATCATTGCCCCGCGGACTGGAGTGAGCTGGAGCGCGCGCTGGACGTTGCCTGGCGAGCGCCCGGCGCAACGCTGATCGAGCTGGTGGTTAATGAAACCGACGGTACGCAAACCCTCCAGCAGCTGCTTGCGCAGGTGAGTCAGCTATGATTCTGCACGCGCATGCGGAACGCGGGCAGCCGGGCTATCCCTGGCTGGTCTTCTTGCATGGTTTTGCCGGGGATAGTCATGAGTGGCGCACGGTGGGGCAGGCGTTCGGCGCGTATCCGCGTCTCTATCTTGACCTGCCGGGCCACGGCGGCTCGGCGGATAGGGCAGTTAACCGCTTTACGGATGTCTGCGAGCTGATTAAGAATACGCTAATTAGTTACAACATGCATAAGTACTGGCTGGTGGGGTACTCCCTCGGCGGACGGGTGGCGATGTATTATGCCAGCCAGTCGCATGAGGGGCTCTGCGGGCTGGTCGTCGAGGGAGGGCATCCGGGTCTGGCGGACGATAATCAGCGTGCGCAGCGCCGGCGCAGCGATGCCGCCTGGGCTGAACGCTTTCGCCGAGAGCCGCTTACGCAGGTCTTTGCCGACTGGTATCAGCAGCCGGTCTTCGCCTCCCTGGACGCAGCGCAGCGTGCGGCGCTGGTTGCGCTACGCAGCTGCAACAACGGCAGGGCGTTAGCCGCGATGCTGCAGGCCAGCTCACTGGCTGAACAGCCCGATCTGCGCGAGGCATTACGGGCGCGCGATTTCCCATTCCATTACCTTTGCGGCGAACGCGACGGCAAGTTTCGCGCCCTCGCCGATGAGCTATCCGCCATCACGCACGTGATTAATCATGCCGGACACAACGCGCATCGGGAAAACCCCGATGCAGTCGTGGCTTGTCTGGCGCAGTTTTTAGCGAGTTAACCGAAGGACACTTTATGATCTCTCTTGATGAAGCAATGCTTTACGCTCCGATTGAATGGCAGGACTGCTCCGAAGGCTACAGCGATATTCGCTACCACAAATCGGCGGACGGGATTGCCAAAATAACCATCAACCGCCCGCAGGTACGTAACGCGTTTCGTCCGCTGACCGTCAAAGAGATGATTCAGGCGCTCTCGGATGCCCGCTATGACGACAATATCGGCGTGATCGTCCTGACCGGTGAAGGCGATAAAGCTTTTTGCGCCGGCGGCGATCAGAAAGTCCGCGGCGACTACGGCGGCTATCAGGATGACTCCGGCGTTCATCATCTCAACGTACTCGATTTTCAGCGCCAGATCCGCACCTGTCCGAAACCGGTAGTGGCGATGGTGGCGGGGTACTCCATCGGCGGCGGCCACGTTCTGCATATGATGTGCGATCTGACCATCGCGGCGGAAAACGCAATCTTCGGTCAGACCGGCCCGAAAGTTGGTTCTTTTGACGGCGGCTGGGGCGCCTCCTATATGGCGCGCATTGTCGGGCAGAAAAAAGCCCGTGAGATCTGGTTCCTGTGCCGCCAGTACGACGCGCAGCAGGCGCTGGATATGGGGCTGGTCAATACCGTCGTGCCGCTGGCGGATCTGGAAAAAGAGACCGTGCGCTGGTGCCGTGAAATGCTGCAGAACAGTCCGATGGCGCTGCGCTGCCTGAAGGCCGCGCTGAACGCCGACTGCGATGGTCAGGCGGGACTGCAGGAGCTGGCGGGCAATGCCACCATGCTGTTTTACATGACCGAAGAGGGTCAGGAGGGACGCAACGCTTTCAACCAGAAGCGCCAGCCGGACTTCAGCAAATTTAAACGGAATCCGTAATGCGGCAGGCGCAGGTCTACCGCTGGCAGCTACCGATGGACGCGGGAGTGGTGCTGCGTGAACGGCGGTTAAAAACCCGCGATGGCTTGCTTCTGCAGCTGCGCGATGGCGAGCGCGAAGGCTGGGGGGAGATTTCTCCCCTGCCTGGATTCAGCCTGGAAACGCTGGATGAGGCGCAGGCAGCGCTGCTGGCATGGGCGAACGCCTGGCGCGAAGGCCAGGATGGCGCGTTGCCGACGCCGCCTTCAGCCGCCTTCGGGATAAGCTGCGCACTGGCGGAGCTGGGCGGTGAGCTGCCGCTGGCGGCGGATTATCGCGCCGCGCCGCTCTGTTCCGGCGATCCGGATGAACTGTTCGCCAGGCTTTCGCAGATGCCCGGCGAGAAGGTCGCCAAGGTCAAGGTCGGCCTGTATGAGGCGGTGCGCGACGGCATGGTGGTCAATCTGCTGCTGGAAGCGATTCCCGATCTGACGCTGCGTCTCGACGCTAACCGCGCCTGGACGCCGTTGAAGGCGCAGCAGTTCGCTAAATACGTGAGCCCGCACTATCGCAACCGTATCGCCTTTCTCGAAGAACCCTGCAAAAACCGCGATGATTCGCGCGCGTTTGCCCAACAAACGGGCATCGCTATCGCCTGGGATGAGAGCCTGCGCGAAGCGGACTTTACGTTTGCTGCCGAGCCGGGTCTGCGCGCGGTGGTGATTAAACCGACGTTGACCGGCAGTCTGCAAAAGGTCCAGCAGCAGGTCGCGCAGGCTCATGCGCTGGGGCTGACGGCGGTTATCAGTTCAGCCATTGAGTCCAGCCTTGGCCTGACGCAGCTGGCGCGAATTGCCGCCTGGCTGACGCCGAATACCATTCCCGGTCTGGATACCCTGAGCCTCATGCGCGGCCAGCTGGTTCGCTGCTGGCCGGAAAGCGAGCTGCCGTGTCTGACCGTCGATGAACTGGAGCCGCTGCTGTGACCTTTAGCGACTGGCCCTGGCGCCACTGGCGCCAGCAGCGAGGGGAGGCGCATGCGCTGCGCCTGAACGAGCGGCGGCTAAGCTGGCGGGAACTGTGCGCGCAAATCGATGCGCTGGCGGCAGGACTGCACGCCCAGGGCGTTCGCGATGGTGATGGCGTACTGCTGCGGGCTGACAACCAGCCCGATGTTTTGCTGGCATGGCTGGCGCTCCTGCAGTGCGGTGCGCGCGTGTTGCCGCTGAATCCGCAGCTGCCCGGGCCACTGCTGGCTGAACTGCTGCCGACCCTGGACCTGCGCCACGCGCTGGTGCTGAACGGCGGCGATCTTCCGGTAACGCTTAATCCACTGACTCTGTACCCTGTCGACGGCGAGCGCGCGGCTGACTGGCGAGAAGATCGTATGGCTTCCATGACGCTGACTTCGGGGTCGACGGGGCTACCGAAAGCGGCGGTACACGCTTTTCGCGCCCATATTGCCAGCGCTGAAGGGGTACTGGCGTTGATACCCTTTGCGCCGCAGGACGACTGGCTGCTGTCGCTGCCGCTGTTTCACGTTTCCGGCCAGGGTATTCTCTGGCGCTGGCTGGTTGCCGGCGCAGGCCTGACGGTGCGCGACAAACAGCCGCTGGCGCTGGCGCTACGCGGCTGTACTCACGCCTCCCTGGTGCCAACCCAGCTCTGGCGGCTGCTGAGCGGCGATGACGAGGTGTCGTTAAAAGCGGTTTTGCTCGGCGGCGCGGCCATCCCGGTGGCGCTAACCGAACAGGCGCGCAGGCGCGGTATCCGCTGCTGGTGCGGCTACGGACTGACCGAGTTTGCCTCCACGGTATGCGCAAAGGAAGCGGATGGCCTGGCGGATGTCGGGCTGCCGCTGCCGGGGCGCGAATTGCGCATCGTGGATGGCGAAGTGTGGCTTCGATCGGACAGCATGGCCGCAGGCTACTGGCGAGGCGGCCAAACGATACCGCTCACCAACGCCGATGGCTGGTTCGCCACCCGCGATCGGGGTCGGCTTGACAACGGCAGGCTGACCATCCTCGGGAGAATGGATAATCTTTTTTTTAGCGGTGGAGAAGGCATTCAGCCGGAGGAAGTCGAGCGGGTTATCGGCGCACACCCGTTGATTGAGCAAGTTTTTATCGTGCCGCAGGATGATGCGGAGTTTGGCCAGCGGCCGGTGGCGGTAGTAGAGTGTCGCGATCATGGCGATCCATCCGTGCTGGCTGACTGGTGCGCCGATAAGCTGGCGCGCTTTCAGCAGCCTGTGCGCTGGTTACGGCTGCCTGAATCGCTGAAAACCGGCGGAATTAAAATTTCCCGCCGGGCGTTACGTGACTGGGTCAGCCAGCAGCAGAGCTCCGCCTCAGATGCGCTGGACGTGCAATAGCTGCTTCGTATGCCAGCGGCCCAGCGCAAAAACGGTGGTCAGCGCGCCGAGCAGGGCGCAGAACATATCGGACTGAGTATCCCAGGGATCGCCCTGGGTGCCGAGAAAATCATCCGCCCCCTGTCCCAGCGCCAGCGCCGCCCACCATTCGATCAGCTCGTAGACGGCGCTAATCGCCAGCGCAATGCAGCAGACCACGAAAGCGAGCATTTTACGCCCGTGAACGTAGCCGCCGCGCAGCAGAATCTCCCGCGCCGCCAGGGCTGGCACCAGCCCCTGGAAAAAGTGCCCCAGCTTGTCGTAGGGATTACGACTCAAACCCAGCCACGCCTGGACATCAAAGCCGATGGGCACTTTCGCGTAGGTGTACATACCGCCGACCATCAAAATGATGGCATGGAAGAAAATCAGCACATAGAGCAGCGTCGTCAGCGGATAGCGAGCGCGCGTGGCCAGCAAAAGCGGAACGATGATAATCACCGGCGTCACTTCCATCAGCCAGGTAAGCTTTTCCCCTGCGCTGATACCGGTATAAATAAGAATCAGGGCCAGCGCCAGCGCTGCGAATGTTAACCCCGAGCGGGATGCTGCGACGGTCATAACGGATCACCAGAAAGTTAAAACCATAACTATCAGGCAGGTGCGGTGAAAATTCAACGTATACCGAGACTGGCGGCGCTGAGCGACCGCCAGTTTCGTTGCGCATCAGGAAGAGGGCAGGTCGCCCTGCGTGTTAAGCTGACGTTTGCGCCAGTAACGCAGCAGCGGAGGGACAACAAGCACCGCGATGGCTAACACCAGGAGCGTTTTAGTTACGCCGCTTTGCCACAAAATCCCCACGTTGCCGTTACTGATGGACAGCGCGCGGCGCAGGTTCTGCTCCAGCATCTCGCCCAGCACAAACCCTAAGATCAACGGCGACATCGGGAAGTGCATCTTACGCATAATGTAGCCCAGCACGCCCAGCCCAACCATCAACAGCAGGTCGAAGGTAGTGCTGTGTACCGCGTAGACGCCGACCGCGGACACGGCGGCGATGGCCGGGGCCAGAAACCACAGCGGGATCGTCAGCATGCGGGTGAACAGACCGATCAGCGGAATGTTCATAATCAGCAGCATCACGTTGGCGATCAGCAGCGCGGCAATTAATCCCCAGACGATATCCGGCTGCTCGGTAAACATCGCCGGACCCGGAGTGATATTGTAGAGGGTCAGGGCGCCCATCATCACCGCGGTAGTTCCGGAGCCGGGGACGCCGAGGGTAAGCATCGGAATGAACGATCCGCAGGCGGAGGCGTTATTTGCCGCCTCCGGCGCCGCCACGCCGCGAATATCGCCCTTACCGAAGGTATCGCTGTTACCGCTGAGCTTTTTCTCGGTCATATAGGTGATGGCGCTGGCAATGGTCGCCCCCGCGCCCGGCAGAATACCGACAAAAAAGCCCACCACCGATGAACGCAGCGTCGCGCCCACGCACTGGCCCGCCTCTTTGGCGTTAAACAGCATGCGCCCGGTTTTACGTACCAGCCTCTGTCCGCTGCTGGTGCTCTCCAGCATCAGCAAAATCTCCGAAACCGAAAAGAGCCCAATCACCACCACGATAAACTGCACGCCGTCTGAAAGATGAACGCTATCGAAAGTGAAACGGTACACCCCGGTATTGGCATCAACGCCCACCGTCGCCAGCCCCAACCCGATTAACGCGGCGAGAAACGATTTCAGCGGATTTTGCGCCATCATGCTGCCGAGGCAGGCGATGGCAAAAATCATCAGGGCGAAATATTCCGCCGGACCGAACGCCAGCGACCACTGCGCCAGCACCGGCGCGAACAGGATGATCCCGCCGATAGCGATCGTTGAACCCACAAAGGAGCTCACGGCAGAGATCGACAGCGCCACGCCGCCGCGTCCCTGCTGCGCCATCGGGTAACCGTCGATGGCGGTCATAATGGCGGCGGCATCGCCGGGCACGTTGAGCAGGATCGACGAAATACGCCCGCCGTATTCACATCCAATATAGACCGTAGCCAGCAGAATTAACGCCGATTCTGCGGGCAGGTGCAGGGCAAAGGCCAGCGGCAACAGGATCGCCACGCCGTTAATCGGGCCGAGACCCGGCAGGAGTCCGACGATGGTGCCGACGAAGCAGCCGATCAGCGCGATCGTCAGGTTGCCCGGCGTCATGGCGACAGCGAAGCCCTGCGACAGATAAATCCAGATATCCATAACCTTCTCCGTTAACTTAACCAGACGCCGAGCGGCAGGGTGACATCAAGCAGGGCGTCAAAGACGTACCACAGCGCGATGCCCATCGCGACGCCTGCTACCCCAGCAGCGGGCAGGGTGGCGCCAAACAGCAGGCCAAAAACAGCGGTCAGCAGCGCGGTGGCCAGAGGAAACCCCAGCCATTCAAAACCCCACGCATAAACCGCCAATGCCACGACCATCGTCAACAGCCGTTGTAAAACCAGACGCCCGGGCCAGGAGATTGCGTCGGGCCGCCGCAGTAGCAGCAAAACGGAGCACAGCAGCATCAGGCCGATAATGCCGACCGGAAAGGGGCGTGGGCCGACGGGTTCATAGGCGTATTCGCTGTGGATTTGCCAGGCGATAAACATCCCCCCTACGCAGAGCAGCAGCCATATTCCGGCAAAAATACGATCGCTCATCGCAGCCTCCGTGGGTTATTTGGCCAGGCCAAAAGATTTCGCCTGCAGGCGATACTCTTCCACCTGCTTTTTGACGTAGGCGTCCAGCTCTTTCCCGTTCAAATTGAATTCAAACAGGCCGCGCAGCTCGCGCTGTTTTTTAAACGCGTCGGTCTGCTGCAGTCGAGTGAACTCCGCCACCCACCACTGATAATCGGCATCGCTGACTTTCGGGCCGACGAAGAAACCGCGAATAATCGGCCACACCAGGTCATAGCCCTGCTCTTTGGCGGTAGGGACATCGGCGAGCGCGCCGGGCAGCCTTTCGTTAGCGAAAACCGCCAGCACGCGGATTTTATTGCTCTGGAGATAAGGCACCATTTCGCTGAGATCGCCGGATACTGCCTGCACGTGATTACCCAGCAGCGCGGTGACCGGTTCGCCACCGCCCTCAAACGCCACGTAGCGCATTTTGTGCGGATCGACGTTTGCTTTCTGCGCCAGCAGCGCCGCTTTCATCCAGTCCTGGCTGCCGATTGAGGCGCCGGCACCGATGACGATACTGGCGGGATTTTTTTCCATTGCCGCCATAAACGACGGCAGATCTTTCCACGGCGAGTCGGCGCGGACGGCAATCATGCCGTAATCGGTGCCGACGCTGGCCAGCCAGCGGACATCATCCACGCCGTAGCGGCCAAACTTGCCCTGCGCCAGGTTGAGCAGCGAGCCGCCGGAGAAGGCGACAACGGTGCCGGGTTCTCCGGGGCGCTGGGCGACGATAGCGTTATAGGCCACTGCGCCTACGCCGCCGGGCATATAGGTGACGCGCATCGGTTTTTGGATGGCGCCGGTTTCCATCAGGCTCACCTGAATCAGCTTACAGGTGAGATCGAAGCCGCCGCCGGGCTTGGCGGGCGCGATACATTCGGTACGGGAAGGCGCTTCGGCGGCCCAGGCAGAGGCGGTAAAAAGGCATAACGCGATAGCGCTAAGAGGGCGAAGGAACGGGATATTCATAGGCTTCCTCAGTCAGATACAGGGGACGTTTTTTTGATTATGTGAACCGGCTTGTGGCTATTCGGTTGCGTGATTGTTAAAACAATTACCTTTCATTTCCCTTTCAATGCGGCAGCAACTTTACAGGATGTGATATGCGTCTCTTACTGGCAGAAGATAACCGTGAGCTGGCTCACTGGCTGGAGAAAGCGCTGGTACAGGGCGGGTTTGCCGTGGACTGCGTATTTGATGGCCGGGCGGCCGATCATCTGTTGCAAAGCGAAAAATACGCGCTGGCGGTACTGGATATCGGCATGCCGGGCTTCGATGGCCTGGAAGTCGTGCAGCGTCTGCGAAAGCGCGGACAAACCCTTCCCGTTTTGCTGCTGACCGCACGCAGCGCGGTGGCGGATCGGGTAAAAGGGCTCAACGTCGGCGCCGATGACTATTTACCAAAACCGTTTGAACTTGAAGAGCTGGACGCCAGGCTGCGCGCACTGCTGCGGCGTAGCGAAGGCCAGGTGCATGAGATTCAGCAGATCGGCTCTCTGGAATATCGCGATGAAGGCTATTTTTTACTGCGCGGACAGACGCTATCGTTGACCCCGCGCGAGCAGGCGCTGCTGACGGTGCTGATGTTTCGCCGCACGCGTCCGGTGTCGCGCCAGCAGCTGTTTGAACAGGTCTTCAGCCTTAACGATGACGTCAGCCCGGAAAGCATCGAGCTATATATCCATCGTCTGCGGAAGAAACTTCAGGAGAGCAACGTGCGAATTGTGACCCTGCGTGGCCTGGGTTACGTGCTGGAGCTCGCCGATGAGGTGGGGTAAGCCGCAGTCGTTATTCGCTCAGCTGCTGCTGTTTCTTGGCCTGCCGCTGGTGTTACTGTGGGGGCTGTCGGCATTCAATAGCTACGTCAGCGCTCTGCAGGCGGCGACTCAGGCTTACGATCGTACGCTGCTCTCCTCCGCCCGCACGGTGGCGGAACGCCTGGTGGTACGCGGCGGCAGACTGGAGGTGAATGTCCCCTGGGTGGTGCTCGATAGCTTCGAGCTGAATATGAACGATCGCCTGTACTATAAGGTACTCGATCCCGGTAAGCGGGTGATTTCCGGTTTTGACGATCTGCCATCGATGCCGCCCTCAACCTCTCGTACCGAGCTCTATCCGGCGCTGGCGTGGTTTTATCATACCGAGTATCGCGGTCAGGCCATCCGCGTGGCGCGGCTGCTGCAGCCGGTTAACGAAGGCGGCGTTGTGGGAATGGCGGAAATCTATATCGCCGAAACGCTGCAGTCGCGGCGCTGGCTGGCGGGACAGCTGCTGTTTTCATCGTGGATCTCGCAGGGGCTATTGGTGCTGTTGACGCTGGTGCTCACCGGCTGGCTGCTGCGTCGGGTGCTGCGGCCGATGCGTCGGCTTTCGGCGCTCATGGTGCGGCGCGAACCCGGCCTGTTGACGCCGCTGCCGGAACTGCTGCCGTGGTCGGAAACCCGTTTATTGATTGTTGCTTTTAACCGCTATATCGACCGGCTGCGGGCGATGATCTCCCGGCAGGAGCGGTTTAGCGCCGATGCTTCTCACCAGTTAAAAACGCCGCTGGCGGTGCTGAAAACCCAGGCTTCGGTGGCGCTGGCGAGCGGCGATCCCCGGCTGTGGCGAGAGAGTCTGGAGGCGATGAGCGGCACGCTGGACAGTACGATTCTGCTTACCGAACGCCTGCTACAGCTGGCTACCATCAAACGTAAAGAGCAGGGAGAACACGCGTTTCCGCCGGTGGATCTGTATGAGATCGTCCACAACAGCTGCTTTTCCCGTCTTCAGCAGGCGCGGAGCAAAGCTATCGATCTCGGCTATGAGGGGGAACCCTCAACGGTGACTATCGCTGGCGATGGCGTGCTGTTGAGCGAGCTGTGCGCAAATCTGTTGGATAACGCGATCCGCTATACGCCGCAGGGCGGTATCGTCACGGTCAGCCTGCATCGTTAAGGGGAGGCGGTGCTGCTGGATGTTGAAGACAGCGGGCCGGGAATTGATGATGCGCAGATCCAGCAGGCGCTCATGCCTTTCCACCGTCTGGAAAACGTTGGTGATAACCCCGGCGCCGGGCTCGGACTGGCGCTGGTCAGCGATATTGCACGCCTGCATCGCAGCCATCCGCAGCTGCTGCGTAGCGAAACGCTGGGCGGGCTGATGGTCAGGCTGCGCTTTTTGACTGTGGGTTCAGAGTAGGCCTTTCAGGGTGAGCGTCTTCCGGGTCGCCTCGTTCAAATCATAGTGGGGAAGATCTTCCGCTTTTACCCAGGCGTAGTCCTGAAACTCCTCGTTGATGGTTACTTCGCGATTGGCGCTGACGCAGTCGAAGATAAGATAAATCATATATATTTCTTCCTGACGGCCATCGGCGTAGGTTTTAACCCGTACGTCATCGCTAAAGGTCCATGGTGTGATGTGGGTTAGCTGCAGTTTTTCGCCCAGCTCTTCGCGAATTTCCCGCCGCAGCGCCGCTTCGATGCGTTCGCCGGGCTCGACGCCGCCGCCGGAGAGCGCCCACTGCCCGGGAAATACCCCGCGATCGTCGGCCATTTTGCACAACAGATAGTGACCCTCATGTTGAATGAGCGGGCAGACAATAGTCCTTTGACGCATAACTTCTCCTTAATGGTGGCAGGGATATATCACGGGATGGTCCAGTTTGCGAGCTGCCTCGGCAAACCGCAAGCGAAAATACGCGTTGAGCGCGAGCGGTGGTAGGGTGAGCGCAGGTTAATGGGTTGGGGCCATCATTAGCTGCCGCTGGTTATTCCTCTGCTGTTTTATCACGGCAGAATCAGTCCCTACCCGTACTCAACGCGCTGGCTGGACGGTTTTTCTCTACCAGAGGTGGCCGAGCGGCTCTATAGCCAGAACTTTCCGCTAATAGACGTGACTGAGATCCCAGATGACCAGCTGATACAGCACCGGCGGGTCGCTATGCTGGAACTGTTGCAAAAGCATATTCGGCAGCGGGATATGATGGACATCTCAGAGCAACTGGTCAGAATATTGTCCCCGGGATACACTACCCGTCGGCAGTTTAAAACGTTGCTGAATTATATGCTTCAGGCGGGCAACGCCGCCGATCCGGTGGCTTTTTTACGCAAGCTAGCGCAAAAGACGTCACTCAAGCCGCATAAGGAGACGATGAAGAATATTGCTCATTTTCTCGAAGAGCGAGGTCGCAAAGAGGGGATGCTTCAGGGAATGAAGGCGGGGATAGAAAAAGGTTTGCGCAAGGGCCGACAGGAAGGTCGTAATGAAGGCAGAAATGAAGGGCAACTAGCGGCGACAAAACGCATCGCCCGGGCGATGCTGGAAGAGGGGCTTGAGCGTGACCAGGTCGCAAAGCTAACCGGACTGTCGCTGCGGCAGCTCGCTAAGCTTCAGCACTAACCCCTAAAACGTTTTCGTCAAACGGCAGCCCACGTGCGGCTGCCGTTTGTGTTTACAGGGTTTTCTGTAAGACTTTCAGCGCCGCGGCCACGCCCGCGCCGTACTCGGGATGGACTTGACTAAACAGGCTAATTTGTCGCTGCTGGATAAATTCAGGGATATCCCGCATATCGCTGGCGATTCGATGGAACATACGCTGATGCTCGTCTTCGCTTAATAGCCCGAACAGCGCGCGCGGTTGGCTAAAATAGTCGTTATCTTCCCGATGATTCCAGTGAGCCGCCGCGCCTTCAAGATTTAAAGGCGGTTCGCTAAAGTCCGGCTGCTCCTGATAGAGGCCGAAGCTGTTTGGCTCATAGGTGACGCCGTTGCCGCTATTGCCGTCGACGCGCATCGCGCCATCGCGATGGTAGTTATGGAACGGGCAGCGCGGCGCATTGACCGGAATCTGATGATGGTTAACGCCCAGGCGGTAGCGCTGGGTGTCGCCGTAGGAGAATAAACGACCCTGCAGCATGCGATCCGGAGAGAAGCTGACGCCAGGCACCACGTTAGCCGGATTCATCGCAACCTGCTCAACCTCGGCGAAATAGTTGTCCGGGTTGCGGTTGAGCTCAAGTACCCCCACTTCTATCAGCGGATAATCACTATGCGGCCATACTTTGGTCAGATCGAAAGGATGGTAAGGGACCCGGCTGGCTTCTGCTTCCGGCATGATCTGCACGTAAAAGGTCCAGCGCGGAAAATCGCCTCTTTCAATCGACTCATAGAGATCGCGCTGCGAACTCTCGCGGTCCTCGGCCACCAGACGTTTTGCTTCATCATCCATCAGGTTGGCGATCCCCTGCTGGGATTTAAAGTGGAATTTCACCCAAAAACGTTGATTGTCGGCATTTATAAAGCTGAACGCGTGGCTGCCGAAGCCGTGCATATGGCGATAAGAGCGCGGGATGCCGCGGTCGCTGAAGTCGATAGTCAACTGATGCAGCGTTTCGAGCAGCAGGGAGAAAAAATCCCACTTCCAGGTAGGGTTGCGCAGGTTGGTGCGCGGATCGCGCTTCACTACGTGGTTCAGGTCCGGGAATTTCAGCGGGTCGCGAAGATAAAAAACAGGGGTATTATTGCCTACCAGATCCCAGTTGCCCTCTTCGGTATAAAACTTGATAGCGAAGCCGCGGATGTCGCGCTCGGCGTCTGCGGCGCCGCGTTCTCCGGCAACGGTGGAAAAGCGCAGGAACAGATCGGTGGTTTTACCGACCTCGGCGAACATTTTTGCGCGCGTGTAGCGGCTGATATCGTGAGTGACCGTTAATTTACCGTAAGCGCCGGAGCCTTTTGCGTGCATTCGGCGTTCCGGGATAACCTCCCGGTCGAAGTGGGCCAGTTTTTCCAGAAACCAGACATCCTGCAGCAGCATCGGGCCGCGAGGACCTGCGGTGATGACATTGTTATTATCGACAACCGGCGCGCCGGAGCCGGTGGTTAATCCTTTTTTGCTCATCTTTATCTCCTGACAAAGTTTTATGTAACTTATTCATTTCCCGCAAGGGCAGAATAAGCTGAGCGCTATTTGTAGAATAAATATCCAACACGGACAATCTGGCTCTGGCTATCGATTTGATACCCGCGTCCGTTGGCCTGGCTCCGGTAGCAACTGGTTACAATCACAATGGTAAAGCTCGTCTTAGCGCATTGATTCCTTAACGTTCGGCAGTACAATTTCGCGGTTTTTTGGGACTTTTTAATTCTTGTTTGTTGGATAGAGTAAAAATGAAAAAAAGTATATTTGCGGCCCTCGCTGGCATGATGTTCGTCTCAACGGCGGCGCATGCGATCAGCTTCAGCGGACAGGCCGGCGAGCACTACACGAACCTTGGCGTCGGATTTGGCACGGAATCTACCGGCCTGGCGGTAACCGGCAACTGGCTGCATAACGATGACGACGGCGATGCGGCAGGCCTGGGACTGGGGCTGAACATCCCTTTAGGTCCATTCCTTGCCACCGTTGGCGGTAAAGGGGTTTATACCAATCCGAATAACGGCGATGAGGGCTACGCAGCAGCGGTTGGCGGCGGCCTGCAGTGGAAGATCGGCGACAGCTTCCGCCTGTTCGGCGAATATTATTATTCTCCTGATTCGCTCTCCAGCGGTATCGACAGTTATCAGGAAGCTAATGCCGGCGCGCGCTTTACCATTATGCGTCCTCTGAGCATTGAAGCCGGTTATCGCTACCTTAACCTGGCGGGTAAAGACGGCAACCGCGATAACGCGGTCGCGGACGGCCCGTACGTCGGCGTTAACGCCAGCTTCTAACCCCTTCGGCGCGGTATTCCGCCGCGCCTGATTTTCAGGCTTTTTCGCCAGCCGCTTTGCGATATAGTATTTCTACTTATCAGGCTGGAGTTGACAATGTTAAACGTGGAAATGCTGTCCACCGGCGATGAAGTGCTGCATGGGCAAATCATCGATACCAATGCCGCGTGGCTGGCGGATTTCTTTTTTAATCAAGGATTACCTTTAAAGCGTCGCCATACCGTGGGTGACGATCTTGACTCCCTGGTGGCGATTTTACGCGAGCGCAGCGAGCATGCCGATGTGCTGATCGTCAACGGCGGTCTGGGCCCGACCAGCGATGATTTAAGCGCGCTTGCCGCAGCGACCGCCAAAGGTGAAGGGCTGATTCTGCATGAAGCGTGGCTGGAAACCATGACCCGTTTCTTTGCCGAGCGCGGAAGGCCTATGGCCGCCAGCAACCGTAAACAGGCGGAAATTCCGCAAAGCGCCGAGATGATCAACAATCCGGTCGGAACCGCCTGCGGTTTTGCCGTTCAGCTAAACCGCTGCCAGATGTTTTTCACTCCCGGCGTGCCGTCTGAATTTAAGATAATGGTCGAGCAGGAAATCTTACCGCGCCTGCGCGAACGTTTTCCGCTGCCCGCCGCGCCGCTGTGTCTGCGTCTGACCACCTTCGGTCGTTCCGAAAGCGAGCTGGCGCAGAGCCTCGAGCATTTACAACTGCCGCCGGGCGTGGTGATGGGCTATCGTTCCTCAATGCCGATTATCGAACTGAAGCTGACCGGGCCTGCCGAACAGCGCGAGGCGATGCTGGCGCTGTGGCCGGAAGTGCAAAAAGTGGCCGGAGAGAGCATCGTTTTCGAAGGCACCGAAGGCCTGCCGGCGCAGATCGCCCGTCGTCTGCAGGAGCGCCAGCTAAGCCTGACGCTAAGCGAGCAGTTCACCGGCGGTCTGCTGGCGCTACAGCTTTCACGGGTCAATGCCCCGCTGTTGGCCAGCGAAGTCATTCCGGCGCAGGAGGAGACCCTGGCGCAGTCTGCACGCTGGGCGGCGGAACGGCGCGAAAAACACTTTGCCGGTCTGGCGCTGGCGGTGAGTGGTCAGGAGAGCGATCACCTGAACTTTGCGCTTTCCACGCCGGACGGCACCCACGCGCTGCGGGTGAAGTTCGCGACCAACCGCCACAGCGTGCAGGTGCGTCAGGAGGTCTGCGCGATGATGGCTCTCAACATGCTGCGCCGCTGGCTGAATGGCCAGCCCGTGGCCGGTGAACACGGCTGGATTAACGTCGTTGACTATCTCGCCGTTTAGATAAAACACCGCGTCGGGAGCCCTACCCGACGCGCAATCAGTCCAACCTGCTGTACTTGCTTTTAAAAATTCTGTGCACTATCTCGCATTTCTATCCCCTTGAACGTCCACCCTGCTGGAATAGCGTCGTCATTTGAAGTCGCTCACAATTTACAGACCCGACAACCGCAACACTGATTCCAGTATTCAGGATTGGAGTCCAGTATGTTGGAATCAAGCAAAGTCCCGGCGCTAACCCGCGCCATCGATATTCTCAATTTGATCGCCCGCATTGGTCCGTGCAGCGCGGCGACCATTATTGACGAACTGGGTATTCCGAAAAGCACCGCTTACCTGCTGCTGGGAGAACTGAGAAAACAGCGCTTCCTCAGCATGGATAATCAGGACAACTACTGTCTGTGGACCAAACTGGTTGAGCTGGCCGGTCACGCGCTGAGCAAAATGGATCTGCGCGAACTGGCGCGTCCGCGCCTGACGCAGCTAATGGATCAGTGCGGACTGCTCTGCCATCTGGGCATTATCGATGGCGGTAACGCCTACTACATTCTGAAGATTGAATCCCCGGCCACCATCAGCGTGCGTTCCCACGAAGGTAAAAGCCTGTCGCTGTACCGCTCCGGTATCGGTAAATGCCTGCTTGCCTGGCAGCCCGAGCGGGTTCAGGAGTCAATTATCAGCGAGCTGCAGTGGGAGAGGGCAACGCCAACCACCATCACCAGCGCCCAGTTGCTTCGCGATGAACTGGGGCGTATTCGCGCCCGCGGCTGGAGCTTCGATAACGGCGAAGATTATCCCGACGTTCGCTGCGTGGCGGCGCCGGTTTTTAATGCCAATAACGAGCTGACCGCCGCCATCTCCGTGGTGGGTACTCGTCTGCAAATCAATGAAGACAATCGCGATTATCTCGCTGGCAGGGCGATTGCCTGCGCCAAAGACATTTCTCGTCTGCTGGGGTGGAAAAGCCCCTTCGAACAACAAGCCTCATAATAAGGAGAAGATCATGACCCTACCGAAAATTAAACACGTCCGCGCCTGGTTTATCGGCGGCGCTACCGCAGAGAAAGGCGCTGGCGGCGGCGACTATCATGACCAGGGCGCAAACCACTGGATTGACGATCATATCGCCACGCCGATGAGCAAATATAAACAGTATGAACAGTCCCGCCAGTCGTTTGGCATCAACGTTCTCGGCACGCTGATTGTTGAAGTCGAAGCCGAAAACGGCCAGACCGGCTTTGCGGTATCAACCGCCGGCGAGATGGGCTGTTTTATTGTGGAAAAGCACCTGAACCGCTTTATCGAAGGGAAGTGCGTCAGCGATATCAAACTGATCCATGACCAGATGCTCAACGCCACCATGTACTACTCCGGCTCCGGCGGCCTGGTGATGAATACCATCTCCTGTATCGACCTGGCGCTGTGGGATCTGTTCGGCAAAGTGGTGGGATTACCGGTATACAAACTGTTGGGCGGCGCGGTACGCGATGAAATTCAGTTCTACGCTACCGGGGCCCGTCCGGACCTGGCGAAAGAGATGGGCTTTATTGGCGGCAAGATGCCGACCCACTGGGGCCCGCACGATGGCGATGCGGGGATCCGCAAAGATGCCGCCATGGTGGCCGATATGCGCGAAAAATGCGGCCCGGACTTCTGGCTAATGCTGGACTGCTGGATGAGCCAGGACGTTAACTACGCCACTAAACTGGCCCACGCCTGCGCGCCCTATAACCTTAAGTGGATCGAAGAGTGCCTGCCGCCGCAGCAGTATGAAGGCTATCGCGAGCTGAAACGCAATGCCCCGGCCGGAATGATGGTCACCAGCGGCGAGCACCACGGCACGCTGCAATCCTTCCGCACGCTGTCGGAAACCGGCATCGATATTATGCAGCCTGACGTAGGCTGGTGCGGCGGTCTGACCACGCTGGTGGAGATTGCGGCGATCGCCAAATCGCGCGGCCAGCTGGTGGTGCCGCACGGCTCGTCGGTCTATTCGCATCATGCGGTCATTACCTTTACCAACACGCCGTTCAGCGAATTCCTGATGACCAGCCCGGACTGCTCAACGATGCGTCCGCAGTTTGACCCGATTCTGGTTGATGAGCCGGTACCGGTGAACGGGCGCATTCATAAAACCGTTCTGGATAAACCGGGTTTCGGCGTCGAGCTGAACCGCGACTGCAACCTGAAACGTCCTTATAGCCACTGATCCCGTCGTGCCGCACAGCGCTGATGTGCGGCCTATTGTTGAGGATATTACGATGAGCAACACCTTGCTTGAGAGCGTGGTGAAGAAAAACCGCGCCCGTTTGATCCCCTTTATGCTGGCGCTGTACGTGCTGGCGTTTCTTGACCGTTCGAATATCGGCTTTGCGAAAGAGACCTATCAGCTGGATACCGGCCTCAGCAATGAAGCTTACGCGCTGGGGGCGGGGATTTTCTTTGTGGTGTACGCCTTTCTTGGGGTACCTGCCAACCTGCTGATGCGCAAATTCGGCGCGAGAAAATGGATTGGCTGCACCACCTTGCTGTGGGGCATTCTTTCAGCGGCGATGGCGTGGGCGGATACGGAAGCGAAATTTCTGCTGGTACGCACCCTGCTTGGCGCCGCCGAAGCGGGTTTCTTTCCGGGCATGATCTACCTGACCTCACAGTGGTTTCCGCAGCAGAACCGCGCCAGCATTATGGGGTTATTTTATATGGGCGCGCCGCTGGCGCTCACCCTCGGGTCGCCGCTCTCCGGCGCGCTGCTGGAAATGCACGGTTTTATGGGGCATCCCGGTTGGTTCTGGATGTTTATTATTGAAGGCTTACTGGCGGTCGGCGCGGGTTTCTTCACTTTCTTCTGGCTTGACGACACGCCGCAAAACGCCCGCTTCCTGACCGCTGCCGAAAAGCAGGCGCTCATCAGCGAGCTGGCCAGCGAAGAGCAGAAAAAGATTACTTCGCGTTTGTCCGATGCGCTGCGCAACGGCCGCGTCTGGCAGCTGGCGATTATCTATCTCACCATTCAGGTGGCGGTTTACGGCCTGATCTTCTTCCTGCCGACCCAGGTTGCGGCGCTGCTCGGCACTAAAGTGGGGTTTGTAGCATCGGTGGTGACCGCGATCCCGTGGGTGGCAGCGCTGTTCGGTACCTGGCTGATTCCTCGCTACTCCGACCGCACCGGCGAGCGGCGTAATATTGCGGCATTGACCCTGCTGGCGGCGGCAATTGGCATTGCGGTCTCCGGGCTGGTGTCGCCGGTACTGGCCATCATCGCGCTGTGCGTTGCCGCCGTCGGCGTCATTGCCGTACAGCCGGTCTTCTGGACTATGCCGACGCAGCTGTTATCCGGCACGGCGCTGGCCGCAGGCATTGGTTTCGTCAACCTGTTTGGCGCGATCGGCGGATTTTTAGCGCCGATTATACGCGTCCAGGCTGAAACGATGTTCGGCAATAATTCTGCCGGATTATTGACGCTCGCCTGCGTGGCGGTTATCGGGGTTGTTATTATCTTTTCACTGCGCGTGAGCCGCACGGTACCGCAGGCCGGCAGCGTACAGCATTAATTTAAGGGAGAACTATGAACGCAATTTTATCGAACCCATTTAAAGCGGGGTTATTGCAAGGGGAAGCACAAATTGGCCTGTGGCTGAGCTCGACCTCCTCTTATATGGCTGAGATTGCCGCCACCTCGGGTTACGACTGGCTGCTGATTGACGGTGAACATGCGCCGAATACTATTCAGGATCTTTATCATCAGCTACAGGCCATTGCGCCCTACGCCAGCCAGCCGGTGATTCGTCCGGTAGAGGGCAATCGTAGCCTGATTAAACAGGTGCTGGATATTGGCGCCAGAACGCTGCTGATCCCCATGGTCGATACCGCAGAACAGGCGCGGGACATTGTCTCGGCGACGCGCTATCCGCCGCTGGGGACCCGCGGCGTCGGCGCCGGGGTAGCTCGCGCCGCGCGCTGGGGAAGGGTAGAGAACTATATGGCGCAGGCCAACGATGAGCTGTGCCTGCTGATTCAGGTTGAGAGCAAAACCGCCCTCGATAATCTGGATGCGATCCTTGAAGTCGAGGGGATTGACGGCGTCTTTATCGGCCCGGCGGACCTGTCGGCCTCGCTGGGCTACCCGGATAACGCCGGTCATCCTGAAGTGCAGCGGGTTATTGAACAGAGCATCCGCCGCATTCGCGCGGCGGGAAAGGCGGCCGGATTCCTGGCCGTCGATCCAGAGATGGCGCACAAAGCGCTGGCGTGGGGGGCGAATTTCGTTGCCGTTGGCGTCGATACCAACCTCTATACCAGCGCGCTGGATAAACGACTGGCGATGTTCAGGCCGGTAGCCGAACAGGCGGAGGGCAAGGGGAGCTACTAGCCCCCCGGCGTTGGCGCTGGCGTCATGCCAACGCCTGCGCCAGCAGAGTGATGGGATGCTCGCAGCGTTTACTGGTGGACATCTCTATCTGCCATTTACAGGTTTCACAGTCGGTCACTACCAGGTCCGCGCCGCTCTCCTCAATTTGTCGGAACAGAGGCGCGCCAATCGCCTGCGATGAGTCGTAATTCTCCGACTTGAAGCCGAAGGTGCCGGCAATACCGCAGCATTGCGAGTCGAGCACCTCCAGCTGCAAGCCGGGGATCAGCCGCAATAGCTCAAGGGTATACAGCGACCAGCCCATCTTCTCCATATGGCAGGGCGTGTGATAGATCACCTTCAGCGGCAGCGATTTCAGCGCCAGCTTCCGTCCGGCGTCCAGCTGACGCCAGATCCAGCGGGTCGCCAGTTCAACCCGGTCGCGCACATCGTGATTATCGATATCAAGGACGTGCGGATATTCATCGCGCAGCGTAAAAGTGCAGGTCGAGGACGTCGCCACCACTGGCAGGTTATTTTCCCGCATCGCGGTAACGTTGCTCTGTGCCTGTTTACGCGCCTTCGCAAAAAAACCGTTGGCAATGAGCGGCACGCCGCAGCATTTTTCTTTATGCAATAGCTGCACGCCGATGCCTATGGCGTTGAGCACCCGGATAAGATCTTTACCCAACTGCGGATTGTTGTAGTTCACATAGCAGCCGTGAAAGAAGGCTACCTGCTCGGCGTACTGCGCCTGTTGGCCAGCCAGCTGTCGATACGCGCGGCGAAAGGTGCCGAAGCCATATTTGGGCAGCGAGCGGCGGTGATCGATTTTGAGCGCGGCATCCAGTACCCGACGTACCGGCATCAGCCCGGTGGCGGCGTTTACCAGCGGAGCAAACGGCGTGGAGAGGGTGCCCATCAGATCGGTGTGGCTGAGGATGGTATCGCGCAGCGTGGGCTTTTGCCGGCCGTATTCCATGCGCGCCCGCTGGATAATATCGCCGATTTTGACGTCTGAAGGGCAGGCGACTTCACAGCGTTTACAGTTAATGCAGTATTTTAACGCCTCGTCGTAGAGCGCGCCGTCTTTCAGGCGCAGGCGCTCGCCGTCCGGCCCGGCCTGTTTTGGCCCCGGGTAGCGCGGATTAACCCGGCTGACCGGGCAGGCGGTGGTGCAAACGGTGCATTTAATACAGTGTTCAAAGCGCGTGTCGTTCATGACTCACCTCCGGCAAGCTCGCCAATTAGCCCTGCGGCGTGAAGCGCGGTCACTGCGCACACGCCGCCGCCGCATCCCAGCGCGATGGCATCAAAACCGCCGAGGATCGAACCGACGGCGAACAGATTCTCCAGCGTCCGCCCCTGACGCTGGGGACGCAGAGCCTCATCGGTTTTCAGGCCGAAACGCTGCCAGGGCTGCGAGGCAAAAAAATCCTGCTGATACCAGCTTTCGCGCGGCAGCGTCTGCTGCAGATCCAGACCGAGGATCGGCTCGCGCACGCCGCTACGTTCGGCGACCAGCCCGTTGCTGAAAAAGCTGCCGCTGGCCAGCACAGCGAAGCGCGGACGCAGCGGAATATCGCCGTGATTGCGCGTCCAGATCGCGTTAACCCTACCGTCCTGGTGGCTGATATCAATGACTTCATCCCCGGTCAGCCAGGTCCCGCCGCTGCGGATAAATTGCCGCTGCAGCTGGGCGTGCAGGCGCATGCCCGGCACCGATGGCGGCAGGGTAGGCAGCAGGCGCAGCGGGCAGGGCAGACGCTGCCGCAGCCACTGGTACAAGCGATCGTCGGCGAGGCCGAAGCAGGCGGGCATAATCAGTAAATTATGCTGCTGCGCCAGCGGGCGCAGCGCCGCCAGCAGCGCCGGCCAGTGCGCTTCATCGTCCAGCCGGCGGGCGATATTGGCGGCGCGAAATTCGGATGGGCTATCGCGCAGAACATCAAGAAGGGGTAATTCTATCTCGTGGGCTTCGGCGGTCACGCCGTGCTGGTGCAGAGAGGCCGCGGCAAGATGCGGCTGGAAGTCGCCGAACCCGCTGATGCCAACGACGCAGACGCCGCTGACGGGCAGCGGCGCGGTGGCGATTTCCTGCGGAGAAAGCCAGGCCGCGCGTAAGATTCCCAGCGGCGTCACGCGCAGATGCGGCTGGCTGGCATCGCCCTGCATGGCAATCCCGCAGTCGGCAAACAGCGCCTGAGCCTGGCGGGCGTAATTCATCACCCTTTCGGCGCCGAGCCTGGCATAAGGGTGTTCGGGAAGCTGGCGGGCCAACTGGCCGATACCGTAAGCAACATCGGTGACGGTTTCGCCATTCGGCAGTGTCGAGAGCAAATCCAGCGAGGCGGAAGAGAAGTGCAGGGCGCTTTGGCCCCGGCTGATAATCACGCTGCGCAGGCCGCGCTGGTTGAGCGCCAGCCCGCAGAGCAGCCCGGCAAGGCCGCCGCCAATAATCGCGCAATCAAACTTCATCCTGGTGCTCCTTTTCTAATCCGCACAGACCGAGATAAACCCAGCGGGTAAACTCGCTTTCGCGCAGCGCATCCCCCCAGGCCACCGGCTGAACGCCTTTCCAGCGTTCGTTCAAAAATTGGGACAGCTGGGTGAGGGATCGCGCGGAGGTGGTGACGTTAAAACGCGCGAGCAGCCCGGCGGCGCGGCAGGCGCACAGTTCGCCCTGACAGGTTCCCATGCCGACGCGGGTACGGCGGCGCAGGTCAAGCAGGTTTTTCACCGCCAGGTTTTCAACCGCGTACTCTACTTCTCCGGCAGTGACCGCCTCGCATTCGCAGACCAGGCTACGCCGCTGGCGGCTATCGCCAAGCCATGCCGGGGTGCGATCGCCGTGGCGGTAGATGGCCGACCCGCGCAGCGGCGCAGGTAACGAGATGATTTTACTTAGCGTGGCTTCCGCCGGTTCCTGCGAACCGGGCAGCGGCGTATCGGCGGTCGTGCAGGGGGCGGTATTTCCGAGCTTGCGGCATAGCGCATCCGTGGCCCACTCCGCCATCAGACGATAGGTCATCAGCTTACCGCCGGTGATGGTGATGAAGCCTTCCATACCGTCGCGGCGGGCGTGGTCGAGCAGCACGATACCGCGGCTGACGCTACGGCCACTGGGATCGTCATCGCTGGCGACCAGCGGGCGTATACCGGAATAGGCGCGAAGGACCCGCGTCCGCCCCATGATCGGCGCCAGCTTTTCTCCCTCCCGCAGCAGCGTTTCGACTTCCTCGGTGGTTACCCGGTTGTCGTCAATTTCGTCATAGGGAATATGCATCGAGGTGGTGCCAATCAGCGAAATAGTATCGCCGGGCACCAGGATATCGGCGTCAGCCGGTTTGCGGCAGCGGTTGATAACCTGACGGTTAATGCGGTGGTCGAGGATCAGCAAAGATCCTTTTGCCGGAAACATCGCGATGCGCAGGTCGGCGTACTCTGCGATGCGCTGCCCCCAAATCCCGGCGGCGTTGACCACCACCTGAGCGCGCAGCGTGCGCGATTCTCGGCGCTGATGATTGTAGATCGCGACGCCATGGACGCGATCGCCCTGCCGCAGCAGACCGGTGACTTCGCAGCCGGTGAGGATCGTCGCGCCATGTTCGCGGGCATCGAGCATATTCGCCGCGGTGAGGCGGAAAGGATCGACGGTGCCGTCGGGAACCTGTACCGCGCCGAGCAGCGCCGGGTTAACCGCGGGCTCAATACGCAGCGCTTCGGCGGGCGTCAGAGGCTGGGCTTCGATACCTGCCTGCTGACAGGCGCTGATAAAGGTGTACTGGTACGCCGGGTCATCTTCCGGCAAGGTAATAAACAGACCGCTGGTGGGCTCTATGCAGTGGCGGGCGATACGGCGCAATATACGGTTTTCGCTAATGCACTCGCGCGCTGATTCGCTATCGGTGACCGCATAGCGCGCGCCGCTATGCAGCAGACCGTGATTGCGGCCAGTCGCGCCGGTGGCGATATCGTAGCGCTCCACCAGCGCTGCCTTTAGCCCGCGCAGCGCGCAGTCGCGCGCGATCCCGGCGCCGGTGGCGCCGCCGCCAATAATAATGACGTCATATTCACGACTATCGGCCATCTCCCCGTCCTCTGTTTTCGTTTTACATCATTTAGCCATATCGACAGCATTTAATGTTTGATTTCGAGCATATTTGCGCGCAATTCGAGCGTTTGTTGTGACTTTGTGCGCATATTAGAAAATGCTGTCATATTTCTGTAACAAAGTGTGCGACATTTCACAGTATTAGATTTACGCTTTGCCTACTATCGCGACCAAATCAGAAGTTGGTGAATAAATTACGTTTTTTTGCGTCGACGTCAGAAGAACAGCAATGGCCACGGAGGCTGATATGTTAAGTATATTTAAACCCGCAGCGCATAAAGCGCGATTGCCAACCGCGGAAATCGATCCTTTATATCGTCGATTACGCTGGCAGATCTTTATCGGTATTTTCTTCGGATATGCTGCTTACTATTTGGTTCGTAAGAACTTTGCTTTAGCAATGCCCTACCTTATCGAGCAGGGGTTCTCCCGTGGCGACCTCGGTTTTGCCCTTTCCGGTATCTCCATTGCCTACGGATTTTCGAAATTCATCATGGGGTCGGTTTCCGACCGCTCGAATCCGCGCATTTTTTTACCGGCAGGCTTGATTCTTGCCGCGCTGGTGATGCTGGTGATGGGCTTCGTCCCTTGGGCGACCTCCAGCATTATGGTGATGTTCGTTCTGCTGTTCCTGTGCGGCTGGTTCCAGGGGATGGGCTGGCCGCCGTGCGGACGTACGATGGTGCATTGGTGGTCGCAGAAAGAGCGCGGCGGTATCGTGTCGGTATGGAACTGCGCGCATAACGTCGGCGGCGGGATCCCGCCGCTGCTGTTCCTGCTGGGAATGGCGTGGTTTAACGACTGGCATGCGGCGCTGTATATGCCGGCTTTCGGCGCGATCCTGCTGGCGATTTTCGCCTTCGCGATGATGCGCGATACTCCGCAGTCCTGCGGTTTGCCGCCGATCGAAGAGTATAAAAACGATTATCCTGATGACTACAGCGAGAAGCATGAAGAGGAGCTGACCGCAAAGCAGATCTTTATGCAGTATATCCTGCCGAACAAGCTGTTGTGGTACATCGCCGTTGCAAACGTGTTTGTTTACCTGCTGCGCTACGGCATTCTTGACTGGTCGCCAACCTACCTGAAAGAGGTTAAGCACTTCGCGCTGGATAAATCCTCCTGGGCCTACTTCCTTTATGAATATGCGGGGATTCCGGGCACTCTACTGTGCGGCTGGATGTCGGATAAAGTGTTTAAAGGCAACCGCGGCGCGACCGGTGTCTTCTTTATGACCCTGGTCACCATCGCCACCGTTGTCTACTGGCTGAACCCGCCGGGTAACCCGGGCGTGGATATGGCCTGTATGATTATTATCGGCTTCCTGATTTATGGCCCGGTGATGCTGATTGGCCTGCATGCGCTGGAGCTGGCGCCGAAAAAAGCCGCCGGCACCGCTGCGGGCTTCACCGGCCTGTTCGGTTATCTCGGCGGTTCCGTGGCCGCGAGCGCCATCGTTGGCTATACCGTCGATTTCTTCGGCTGGGACGGCGGCTTTATGGTGATGATCGGCGGCAGCGTGCTGGCGGTTGTGCTGCTGATTATCGTGATGCTGGGTGAACGACGCCACCATCAACAGATGAAACAAGGTTAAGGTGCGGCGATGAAAAGTCAATTAACCACCCTGATGAGCGGAGTGCTGCTGGCCGCCACGGCGCTCTCCTTCAGCGCCGTGGCGGGAGAGAAAATCGTTATCGCCCACCGCGGCGCCAGCGGCTATCTGCCGGAACATACCCTGCCGGCGAAAGCGATGGCCTACGCGCAGGGGGCGGATTACCTTGAGCAAGACCTGGTGATGACCAAAGATGACCGGCTGGTGGTCCTGCATGACCACTATCTGGATCGGGTGACCGACGTGGCCCAGCGTTTTCCGCAGCGGGCGCGTAAAGATGGCCGCTTCTACGCTATCGACTTTACCCTCGCTGAGATAAAGTCGCTGAAGTTTACCGAAGGGTTTGAACCGAAAGATGGCAAGAACGTGCAAACTTATCCGGGTCGCTTCCCGATGGGGATATCTGATTTCCGCATTCATACCTTCGAAGAGGAGATTGAGTTTGTCCAGGGGTTAAACCATTCGACCGGCAAAAACATTGGCATCTACCCGGAAATCAAAGCGCCGTGGTTCCACCATCAGGAAGGCAAGGATATTGCCGCCAGCACGCTGAAAGTGCTGAAGGAATATGGTTACACCGGCAAGCAGGATAAGGTGTATCTGCAGTGCTTTGACGCCAACGAGCTCAAGCGTATTAAGCATGAGCTGGAGCCGAAAATGGGGATGGATCTCAATCTGGTGCAGCTTATCGCCTATACCGACTGGAATGAGACCCAGCAGCGGCAGGCTGACGGCAAGTGGGTGAACTACAGCTATGACTGGATGTTCAAACCAGGGGCAATGGCGCAGATCGCCCAGTACGCTGACGGTATTGGTCCGGACTACCATATGCTGGTGGCGGAAGGCTCGAAACCGGGAGACGTGAAGCTGACGGCAATGGTGAAAGAGGCGCACGCCAGCGGCATGCAGGTACATCCATACACGGTTCGCGCGGATCAATTGCCTGACTACGCCATCGACGTCAATCAGCTCTATAACGTGCTGTACCATCAGGCGGATGTCGACGGCTTGTTCACCGATTTTCCGGATAAAGCCGTGCAGTTTCTGCACGCTAAGCAGTAAAAAGCCGGGTTTACCCGGCCTGTGAACGGCAGTTTTGTCGGGCGCATAAGCGTTATGCCGCCCGACAAAACTTACATCTCAATTTCGATATCGCCTTTTGCCCGGCAGCAGCAGGGCAAAATCTCTCCCGGCTGGACAAACGCCAGCGGCTCGGTGAGCCAGTCAACCTGACCGGAAACCAGCCGCAGACGACACGATCCGCAGTATCCTTCGCGGCACTGATACTCCACGTCGATATTGTGCGATTCCAGGGCCGCCAGCAGGGAGGGATGTTCATCCTGACACTCAAGGCGAGTGTCAGAAATCTTCAAGAAAATGCGTTTCATCAGAGCTGGAAGTTGCTCAGATCGTCAGCGTCGACTTCGGAATCGATCTGCCCGACCAGATAAGAGCTGACTTCCACTTCCTGCGGCGCGACCTGCACGTTATCGGACACCAGCCAGGTGTTGATCCACGGGATCGGGTTGGAGCGGGTCTGGAACGGCAGATCGAGACCTACCGCCTGCATGCGGATGTTAGTAATGTACTCAACGTACTGGCAAAGAATATCTTTGTTCAGGCCGATCATCGAACCGTCGCGGAACAGATAATCCGCCCACTCTTTCTCCTGCTGTGCCGCCAGCACGAACAGGTCGTAGCACTCCTGCTTGCACTCTTCGGCGATTTCCGCCATTTCCGGATCGTCAACGCCGGAGCGCAGCAGATTCAGCATGTGCTGAGTGCCGGTCAGGTGCAGCGCTTCGTCACGGGCGATCAGACGGATAATCTTGGCGTTACCTTCCATCAGCTTGCGCTCGGCAAAGGCGAAAGAGCAGGCGAAGCTGACGTAAAAACGGATGGCTTCCAGCGCGTTCACGCTCATCAGACACAGGTACAGTTTCTTCTTCAGCTCGCGCAGGTTCACGGTAATGGTTTTACCGTTCACGCTGTGGGTGCCTTCGCCCAGCAGATGCCAGTAGCTGGTCAGCTCAATCAATTCATCGTAATAGCTGGAAATGCCTTCCGCGCGTTTTTGGATCTGCTCGTTGGTGACGATATCGTCAAATACCATCGCCGGATCGTTAACGATATTACGGATGATATGGGTGTAGGAGCGCGAGTGGATGGTCTCCGAGAACGCCCAGGTTTCAACCCAGGTTTCCAGCTCAGGAATGGAAATCAGCGGCAGCAGGGCAACGTTCGGGCTGCGTCCCTGGATCGAGTCCAGCAGCGTCTGATATTTCAGGTTGCTGATAAAAATGTGTTTTTCGTGTTCCGGCAGCGCCTGGTAGTCGATACGGTCGCGGGAAACGTCAACTTCTTCCGGACGCCAGAAGAAAGAGAGCTGTTTTTCAATCAGCTTTTCGAAGATGTCATATTTTTGCTGATCGTAGCGGGCGACGTTCACCGGCTGACCAAAAAACATCGGCTCAAGCAGCTGATCGTTTTTAGTCTGAGAAAAAGTGGTATATGCCATTGAAGTGAGTCCTGTTGAGATTGTATCGCCCGGCGGCAGTGAGTTTGCCGGGCCTACAAAACCTTAGGCCGGGCCAGCATCGCGCCGCCCGGCAAAAAACTTAGATCTTACATGCGCCGCTTTCGCAGCCGTCGTCCTGAATAGACGGCGCCAGGTCATCCTGGGCATCTTCCGCGCCATCGCGAGTGTTGTGATAGTACAGCGTTTTGACGCCGAACTTATAGGCATTGAGCAAGTCTTTCAGCAACTGCTGCATCGGCACTTTGCCTGACGGGAAGCGCGTCGGGTCGTAGTTGGTATTGGCGGAAATCGACTGGTCGATAAACTTCTGCATAATACCGACCAGCTGTAAATAACCGTCGTTGTTCGGCATTTCCCACAGCAGCTCGTAGCCGTTCTGCAGTTTTTCGTAATCCGGCACCACCTGGCGCAGGATACCGTCTTTTGACGCTTTGATGCTGACGTGACCGCGCGGCGGTTCAATGCCGTTGGTGGCGTTGGAGATCTGCGAAGAGGTCTCGGACGGCATCAGCGCGGAGAGCGTGGAGTTACGCAGGCCGTGCGTTTTGATCGACTCGCGAAGCCGCTCCCAATCGTAGTGCAGAGATTCGCTGACGATAGCATCCAGGTCTTTCTTGTAGGTATCGATCGGCAGAATGCCTTTTGCATAGGTGGTTTCGTTAAACCACGGGCACGCGCCTTGTTCGATCGCCAGCTCGTTAGAAGCTTTCAGCAGATAGTACTGAATCGCTTCGAACGTTTTATGCGTCAGGTTGTTAGCGCTGCCGTCGGAGTAGCGTTTACCGTGCTTCGCCAGATAGTAGGCAAAGTTAATCACGCCAATACCCAGCGTACGACGGCCCATCGCGCCGCGTTTGGCCGCCGGGATCGGGTAGTCCTGGTAATCCAGCAGAGCATCCAGCGCGCGAACGGCCAGCACCGCCAGCTCTTCCAGCTCATCCAGGCTATCGATAACCCCGAGGTTGAAAGCGGACAGGGTGCACAGCGCAATTTCACCGTTTTCGTCGTTTACATCTTCCAGCGGCTTGGTCGGCAGGGCGATTTCCAGGCACAGGTTGGACTGGCGCACCGGCGCGACAACCGGGTCAAATGGGCTGTGGGTGTTGCAGTGGTCCACGTTCTTGATGTAGATACGACCGGTGGAGGCACGCTCCTGCATCATCAGCGAGAACAGCTCTACGGCTTTAATGCGCTGCTTGCGGATGCTGTCGTCCTGCTCGTATTGGGTATACAGGCGCTCGAACTCGTCCTGGTCGGCGAAGAACGCATCGTACAGGCCCGGAACGTCGGACGGGCTGAACAGGGTGATGTCTCCGCCTTTCAGCAGGCGAGTGTACATCAGCTTGTTGATCTGTACGCCGTAGTCCATATGACGAACGCGGTTGGCGTCGGTACCGCGGTTGTTTTTCAGCACCAGCAGGCTTTCGACTTCCAGATGCCACATTGGGTAGAAGAGGGTGGCAGCACCGCCGCGGACGCCGCCCTGCGAGCAGGATTTCACTGCGGTCTGGAAGTGCTTATAGAACGGAATACAGCCGGTGTGGAAAGCTTCACCGCCGCGAATCGGGCTACCCAGCGCGCGGATGCGGCCGGCATTGATGCCGATACCGGCGCGCTGAGAAACGTATTTAACAATCGCGCTGGAGGTCGCGTTAATAGAATCCAGGCTATCACCGCACTCGATCAGCACGCAGGAGCTGAACTGACGGGTCGGGGTACGCACGCCGGACATAATCGGCGTCGGCAGCGAGATTTTAAACGTCGACACCGCGTCATAGAAACGCTTGATATAGTCCAGACGCGTCTCGCGCGGATAGTTGGAGAACAGGCAGGCGGCCACCAGAATGTACAGGAACTGGGCGCTTTCGTAGATCTCACCGGTGACGCGGTTCTGTACCAGATATTTGCCTTCGAGCTGCTTAACCGCAGCGTAGGAGAAGGTCATATCGCGATCGTGCTCGATGAACGAATCCATCTGCTTGAACTCTTCTTCCGTGTAGTCTTCCAGCAGATGAGTATCGTATTTGCCGTTTTTCACCATTTTCGACACGTGGTCGAACAGCGCTGGCGGCTCAAACTGGCCGTAGGCTTTTTTGCGCAGGTGGAAAATCGCCAGACGAGCGGCGAGATACTGGTAGTCCGGCGCGTCGCGGGAGATCAGATCCGCAGCGGCTTTGATAATGGTTTCGTGAATATCGGCGGTTTTAATGCCGTCATAGAACTGAATGTGGGAACGCAGTTCTACCTGGGAGATGGATACGTTATTCAGCCCTTCTGCCGCCCAATCCAGCACGCGGTGGATTTTGTCGAGATTGATGCGCTCGGTGCTACCGTCGCGCTTTGTCACCAGCAGACTCTGATTCATGTGGTTTATACCTGTCCGTGAAAGAAAATATCCCCCACTTATCCACAGATCGCCGTTGTGACTAACTCTGTGGATAAATACTATATGTAGGGGGTGGTCGATAAAAGAAACGCTATATGGTGAGTATTCTAGTAAGGATTCTTTTGAGTACAAGAGTTGATTTTGACGTTAAATTGAGGTTGCGGAAGGGTAATAATCGCGAAATCCACGCCCCATAAGGCCTGGAGAAGATGTCAATAAATCTGAAAAAAAAATGAAAATTTGATCGAGTGCTGATTTCTTCATCGGAAGAAATAATCACGCGGCTTGATGCCGCGCAATCATCATAGGAAATACTGCTGACGTTATGCTTTTTTCGCCGTTGTATGCAACATATAGTTAACATCCACCCCCGGCCCCAGCTTGAAGGTATTGGTCAGCGGATTGTAATGAAGACCGGTAATGTGCTGCTCTTTCAGAATTGTCTCATCCACCCAGCCAAGCAGCTCCGCTGGTTTAATGAATTTCTTCACATCGTGGGTTCCCTTCGGCACCATCTTCATGACGTACTCGGCGCCGACAACCGCCATCAGCCAGGCTTTACCGTTACGGTTAATGGTAGAGAAGAATACCTGGCCGCCAGGCTTGACCAGACGCGCGCAGGCGTGAACGACCGACTGCGGGTCCGGCACGTGCTCCAGCATCTCCATGCAGGTGACGACGTCGTACTCCCCGGCGTGCTTCGCCGCGTGTTCTTCCACGGTTTCCTGGACATAGTCGACCTGAATACCGCTCTCCAGTGCATGCAGTTTCGCGACCTGAAGCGGTTCAAACCCCATATCCAGACCGGTGACCGTAGCGCCTTCCCGCGCCATGCTTTCTGCCAGGATGCCGCCGCCGCAGCCGACATCCAGCACTTTCTTACCAAACAGGCCGCCTGAGCGCTCCGCAATATAGCCAAGACGCAAAGGATTAATGCGATGTAACGGTTTGAATTCGCCCTCTAAATCCCACCAGCGCGATGCGACGGCTTCAAATTTAGCGATTTCATTATGATCAACATTGTGGGCCACCGACGGTTTTTCGGCATTCATGGGCGCTATTACTCCTGTTCAGTTCAGACCGGCAAGTATATCAGGCCTCCGCGATGAATAAACCGTCTATCCCTGTCCCTGTTACAGCGCGAAAATCATTGGGTATAGGTTTACCCGTATCACCGCGGCTGTGTTATAATTTGCGACCTTTGAATCCGGGATACAGTAGAGGGATAGCGGTTAGATGAGCGACCTTGCGAGAGAAATTACACCGGTCAACATTGAGGAAGAGCTGAAGAGCTCCTATCTGGATTATGCGATGTCGGTCATTGTTGGCCGTGCGCTGCCGGATGTCCGAGATGGCCTGAAGCCGGTACACCGTCGCGTACTATACGCCATGAACGTATTGGGCAATGACTGGAACAAAGCCTATAAAAAATCTGCCCGTGTCGTGGGTGACGTCATCGGTAAATACCACCCTCATGGTGATACTGCCGTATACGACACCATTGTACGTATGGCGCAGCCATTCTCCCTGCGTTACATGCTGGTAGATGGCCAGGGTAACTTTGGTTCGGTCGACGGCGACTCCGCCGCAGCGATGCGTTATACGGAAATCCGTATGTCGAAGATCGCCCATGAACTGATGGCCGACCTCGAAAAAGAGACGGTGGATTTCGTCGATAACTATGACGGCACGGAGAAAATCCCTGACGTTATGCCGACCAAAATCCCGAACCTGCTAGTCAACGGTTCGTCCGGTATCGCGGTAGGTATGGCGACCAATATTCCGCCGCACAACCTGACCGAAGTGATCAACGGCTGTCTGGCCTACGTTGAAAACGAAGACATCAGCATTGAAGGGCTGATGGAACATATTCCCGGCCCGGACTTCCCGACCGCTGCGATCATCAACGGTCGCCGCGGCATTGAAGAGGCCTATCGTACGGGTCGCGGAAAAGTGTACATTCGCGCTCGCGCGGAAGTGGAAGCTGACGCGAAGACCGGCCGCGAAACCATCATCGTGCATGAAATTCCGTATCAGGTGAACAAAGCGCGCCTGATTGAGAAAATCGCCGAGCTGGTCAAAGACAAACGCGTTGAAGGCATCAGCGCGCTGCGCGACGAGTCTGATAAAGATGGCATGCGCATCGTGATTGAAGTGAAGCGCGATGCGGTGGGTGAGGTGGTGCTTAACAACCTCTATTCGCAGACTCAGCTCCAGGTCTCCTTCGGTATCAACATGGTTGCCCTGCACCATGGTCAGCCGAAGATCATGAACCTGAAAGAAATTATTGCCGCGTTCGTGCGCCACCGCCGCGAAGTGGTGACCCGTCGTACTATTTTTGAACTGCGTAAAGCCCGCGATCGCGCGCATATCCTCGAAGCGCTGGCGATTGCCCTGGCCAACATCGATCCGATTATCGAACTGATTCGCCGCGCGCCGACTCCGGCGGAAGCGAAAGCAGCATTAATCGCGCGTTCATGGGATCTGGGCAACGTTTCCGCTATGCTGGAACGCGCAGGCGATGACGCCGCTCGTCCGGAATGGCTGGAGCCTGAGTTCGGCGTACGCGACGGTCAGTACTACCTGACCGAACAGCAGGCGCAGGCGATTCTGGATCTGCGTTTGCAGAAACTGACCGGTCTTGAGCATGAAAAACTGCTCGATGAATACAAAGAGCTGCTGGAACAGATTGCGGAACTGCTGCACATTCTGGGCAGCGCCGATCGCCTGATGGAAGTTATCCGTGAAGAGCTGGAGCTGGTCCGTGAACAGTTCGGCGACGCGCGTCGTACCGAGATCACCGCTAACAGCGCGGATATCAACATCGAAGACCTGATCAACCAGGAAGATGTTGTCGTGACCCTTTCGCATCAGGGCTACGTGAAGTACCAGCCGTTAACCGATTACGAAGCACAGCGTCGTGGCGGTAAAGGTAAATCTGCGGCGCGTATAAAAGAAGAAGACTTTATCGACCGCCTGCTGGTGGCCAACACCCACGACACGATCCTCTGCTTCTCCAGCCGCGGGCGTCTCTACTGGATGAAGGTTTATCAGCTGCCGGAAGCCAGCCGCGGCGCGCGCGGGCGTCCGATCGTCAACCTGCTGCCGCTTGAAGCCAACGAACGTATCACCGCGATTCTGCCGGTACGTGAGTACGAAGAGGGCGTGAACGTCTTTATGGCTACCGCCAGCGGTACCGTGAAGAAAACGGCGCTGACCGAATTCAGCCGTCCGCGTTCTGCCGGTATTATCGCGGTTAACCTCAACGAAGGCGACGAGCTGATTGGCGTCGATCTGACCTCCGGTCAGGACGAAGTTATGCTGTTCTCCGCCGCCGGTAAAGTGGTGCGCTTTAAAGAGGACGCCGTCCGCGCAATGGGCCGTACCGCTACCGGCGTACGCGGCATCAAGCTGGCCGGCGAAGATAAAGTGGTTTCGTTGATCATTCCGCGCGGTGAAGGGGCCATCCTGACCGTTACGCAGAATGGCTACGGTAAACGTACCGCGGCTGAAGAGTATCCAACCAAGTCGCGTGCGACCCAGGGCGTAATCTCAATCAAAGTGACCGAACGCAACGGTTCCGTGGTGGGTGCGGTGCAGGTTGATGACTGCGACCAGATTATGATGATCACCGATGCGGGCACGCTGGTACGAACCCGCGTTTCCGAGGTGAGCATTGTCGGCCGTAACACTCAGGGCGTGATCCTGATTCGTACCGCGGAAGATGAAAACGTGGTCGGTCTGCAGCGCGTTGCTGAGCCGGTTGATGACGAAGAGCTGGATGCCATCGACGGCAGCGCGGCGGAAGGCGATGAAGATATCGCGCCGGAAGCGGACACTGACGATGACATCGCCGAAGATGAAGAGTAATTCTCTGCGGTAATTGTTCTGAAAGGGTCGGGCTCATCCCCGGCCCTTTTTGTTTTCCCGTTGCGGGACCGTAGTTTTATCGTTACCTTAACGCCATTCTGTTGAGCCCCTGACGGCCGAGCATCGCCACATTGAAATATCTAGCTTCTTTCCATAACACGTTAAAAGTTTCACGCTATCTGTTCAGAGCGCTGGCGGTACTGCTGTGGGTGCTGGTCGCTTTTGTTTCGGTGTTTTACATCGTCAATGCTTTGCACGATCGGGAATCGGAAATTCGCCAGGAATTTAACCTCAATGCCGATCAGGCGCAGCGCTATATACAGCGTACGGCCGACGTGATTAAGGAGCTGAAATATGTTGCCGGTAATCGGCCGATAGATGGCGGCGAAGGCGGCGATACGCCGGCCCAGCGCGGCAATATTTCAATTCCTGATTTTGAACCGCTCTATCCGGATTCCGACTGTGCGCTGATGAGTTCCACCTGGCGTAATTCGCTGCAGTCATTGGCGTGGTTTATGCGCTACTGGCGCGACAATTTCTCCACGGCCTACGACCTCAATCGTATTTTTTTGATTGGTAGCGACAATCTATGCATGGCCAACTTCGGCCTGCGTGATATCCCGCTGGAGCGGGACCAGGCGCTTAAAGTACTGCATCAGCGCATTGAGCAGTATCGCGACGCGCCGCAAAACGAGCGCGGCAATAATCTGTTCTGGATAAGCCAGGGCGTGCGCCCGGGCGTTGGCTATTTCTATGCGCTCACGCCCATCTATGTGGCGAATCGTCTGCAGGCGATGCTTGGCGTAGAGCAAACCATTCGTATGGAAAGTTTCTTTACCCCGGGCAGTTTGCCGATGAACGTGACGATCCTTGACGATAATGGACAGTCGCTGATTTCACTTGCCGGGTCGAATAGCAATATCAAACCGGACGCGAAGTGGATGCAGGAGCGTCTGTGGTTTGGCTATACCGCGGGTTTTCGCGAGCTGGCGATGAAAAAAAGCCTGCCGCCGTCATCCTTAAGTATTGTCTATTCGGTGCCGGTAGATCAGGTGCTGGAACGCATTCGGATGCTGATACTGAACGCGGTGGTACTCAATCTGCTCACCGGCGCGCTCCTTTTCGCCCTCGCCCGAATGTATGAACGACGGATTTTTATTCCGGCCGAAAATGATGCCCAGCGCCTGGAAGAGCATGAGCAGTTCAACCGCAAAATCGTTGCCTCCGCGCCGGTGGGGATCTGTATTTTACGTACCCTCGACGGCACCAATATCCTGAGTAACGAGCTGGCGCATAACTATCTCAACATGTTAACTCATGAGGACCGGCAGCGGCTGACGCAAATTATCTGCGGCCAGCAGGTAAACTTTGTCGATGTGCTGACCAGCAATAATACCAACCTGCAAATCAGCTTTGTCCATTCGCGCTATCGCAACGAGAACGTGGCGATCTGCGTACTGGTGGACGTATCGGCGCGCGTCAAAATGGAAGAGTCTCTGCAGGAGATGGCCCAGGCCGCCGAGCAGGCCAGCCAGTCGAAATCGATGTTCCTCGCCACCGTCAGCCACGAACTGCGTACGCCGCTGTACGGGATTATCGGCAACCTCGATCTCTTGCAGACCAAGGAGCTACCGAAGGGCGTCGATCGTCTGGTGACAGCGATGAACAACTCTTCCAGCCTGCTGCTGAAAATCATTAGCGATATTCTCGATTTCTCTAAAATTGAGTCCGAGCAGCTTAAAATTGAGCCGCGGGAGTTTTCGCCACGTGAGGTAATGAACCATATCTCCGCCAACTATCTGCCGCTGGTGGTGCGTAAACATCTTGGGCTGTACTGCTTTATTGAGCCAGACGTTCCGCAACTGATGTCCGGCGATCCGATGCGCCTGCAGCAGGTTATTTCAAACCTGTTGAGTAATGCGATTAAGTTTACCGATACCGGCTGTATTGTCCTGCACGTAGAGCGGGCGGATGATTATCTGCGCATCAGCGTACGCGACACCGGCGAAGGGATCCCGGCGAAAGAGGTGCTACGCCTGTTCGATCCGTTCTTCCAGGTCGGTACCGGCGTGCAGCGCAACTTCCAGGGAACCGGGCTCGGCCTGGCGATTTGTGAAAAGCTTATCAGCATGATGGATGGCGATATCGCCGTCGAAACCGAACCGGGTATGGGCAGTCGATTCACTATTCGTATCCCGCTTTATGGCGTGCAAAATACGCCGCCGCTGAATATTGATGGACTGGCTGAAAAATGCTGCTGGCTGGCGATTGATAACAGCTCGCTGGCGGTGTTCGTCGAGCAGTTGCTGACCTTCCACGGCGTTCCTGTCCGTCGTTTTGACGGGCAAACGCCGGGAGCGGAAGATATTCTGTTAACCGATAGCGAGACGCATGAAGCCTGGGCTGGCTGCGCGATGGTGATCTTCTCTCGTCGGCATATCGGTATTCCGCAAGAGCGGGCACCCGGCGAGTGGCTGCATAGCGTCGCCACGCCGCACGAGCTCCTGCCGCTGCTGGGACGCATCTTCCATATTGCCGTAGCCAGTGCGGATAACGGCCCTGCGCTAGCTGCCGCGGATGCACAAAACGCCAGCAATGATGACATGATGATTCTGGTTGTTGACGATCATCCGATCAACCGTCGCCTGCTGGCCGATCAGCTTGGATCGCTGGGCTATCAGTGCGTGACGGCAAATGATGGGGTCGATGCGCTGAATGTCCTGAGCAAACAGCATATTGATATCGTGCTCAGCGACGTCAACATGCCGAACATGGACGGCTATCGCCTGACTCAACGTATTCGCCAGCTGGGGCTCACGCTGCCGGTGATTGGCGTCACCGCCAACGCGCTGGCGGAAGAGAAGCAGCGCTGCCTGGAATCCGGTATGGACAGCTGTCTTTCTAAGCCGGTCACGCTGGATATCATTAAGCAGACGTTAACGCTCTACGCTACGCGGGTACGTAAGGGAAGGGAGTAGAGAAGCTTCCCGGATAACGCCGCGCTATCCGGGAAGAAAAGAGCTTAGTCTTTGTCGGTTGAGCTCAGGGAAACGGAAGAGAGGTAGTTCAGCAGGGCGATGTCGTTTTCCACGCCGAGCTTCATCATCGCCGATTTTTTCTGGCTACTGATGGTTTTGATGCTGCGGTTGAGCTTTTTGGCTATCTCGGTGACCAGGAAGCCTTCGGCAAACAGGCGCAGCACTTCACTCTCTTTCGGCGACAAACGTTTGTCGCCGTAACCGCCGGCGCTGATTTTTTCCAGCAGGCGCGAAACGCTCTCAGGAGTGAATTTTTTGCCTTTTTGCAGCGCGGCCAGCGCTTTAGGCAGGTCGGTTGGCGCCCCCTGTTTCAGGACAATCCCTTCTATGTCCAGATCCAGAACCGCGCTAAGGATCGCCGGGTTGTTATTCATCGTCAGTACAATGATTGACAGGTCCGGGAAATGACGCTTGATGTATTTGATAAGCGTAATGCCATCGCCGTATTTATCACCGGGCATGGATAAATCGGTAATCAGGACATGTGCGTCCAGTTTTGGCAGATTGTTGATTAATGCGGTGGAGTCTTCAAACTCGCCGACAACGTTCACCCACTCAATTTGTTCAAGTGACTTACGAATACCGAACAGTACGATCGGATGGTCATCGGCAATAATTACGTTCATATTGTTCATGTATTAGGCTACCTTGCTACAGCAAGCTCTTGACGTAGTCGTCAATGTCGCTGATATATTTTTCTATGCCTTGCGCATCTTTTTCTCGGATCAGATGCTCAAGCGTTTCACATAACTGCTTGCCGGGTACCAGATTTAGCATAGCAAACGCCCCTTTGAGGCGGTGAGCGGTCTGCGCCAGCGCGGCGAAATCGCCCGTTGCCCGTTCATTATACAGCCTCTTAACATCATCTGGTACCGTGTCAGCAAACAGCGTGTAATAGCCGCTGGCATGCAGTTCGGCGTTACTTTCGCTACCGGCAGAGGAAGGCTGCTCCTCTTCCTCTGCAAGCTGCTGCTCAATCAATTGCAGGATAGCTTCCTGCAGCGCAGCGCTGATATTAAAGTTTACGCGGAGCTGACCAGGACCAATCTTATGAACCCGGGCTTCATCATCGCTTAAAAGCAAGCCCGAAGCAGTAAGATTAGACGGATTATCCGTTAAAAAGAGATCATATTGTTGACTTGTGATTCTGTCATCCGGCGTGATGCAGGTGGCCCCCCAGCTCTCCAGCTGGCGAGTCACAATACGGCGGACTTCATTGGCGGTCACATCAAGCAATATCACCACGTCATCCAGCAGATGTTCCCCTGACTCACTCTCCTCTGCGCTGGCGGCCATTTTTAAATGCAGGGAGTAGCGGGTACCCAGCGACTCGCGTGCTTTGATATTGAGCTGCCCGCCGAGCTTGCGCGTCAGGCGATCGCAGAGCCAGAAGGTGAGGGCGTTGGCCTTGCCGTAGAGGTCTGCCTGCGTATTGTTGAGGAACGGAAAGTGCATATTGTCAATTTCGTTTGCGGAAACGCCGTTGCCGGTATCGAGAATACGGAAGGTCAGACGATCGTCCGCTGATTCATCTTTACTCACTTCCAGAGTGATTTTGCCAATAGGCGTGGTGGTAACCGAATACTGGATAAGCAGTAAAAGCGTACGGCGCAGGGCGTCGCGATCGCCGTAGCGTTGCTCATTGGCCGGCAAGGCGTTGTTAATCAGCAGCTGTAGACCCTTACGTTTGATGATAGGTAGCACTTCAGGCACTACTTCATCTATCAGTTCCTGAATCGAGAATAGACCCTGAGCGCTCTTCCAGCTATCGCTCTCCAGCAGGTTTGCCAGCTCGATTTCATCTACCAACTGCACCAGTTCGTCCGCATGCTGGGCCAGCCTGCGGCTTTCAGCCATGCCGAGCGCCGCGGCTTCTTCCGCCAGCGTTTGCGCCGGCTGCCTGAGCGCCGCGCCGATATGCTGCATAAACGCCGTGCGGCCCTGCTGATTTTTCTCATACAGACGCTGGGCCTGCTTAAGTTTCTTATTCACCATCACCTCACGGTCCTGATCGCGAATAATAAAAATTTGCGTTCGTGGCGAAACCTGACTGCGGAACTGACGGATTTCATACAGTTCATTGTTCACCGTCGCCTGGATCACGCCCTGATGCTGATCGGCCATATTAATGATGTTTTGCAGGTTCAGATGCGGCAGCAGATGATCGGCGATCGGATTGCTGATCACCGTACGGTTAGCCTCCAGATCGTGCACCAGCAGCCCGAGCGGCAGCAGGGAAACGATCTCTTCGTGAATGGCGCGCTGAGCGCGTAGTTCACTATTGGCTGCCGAGGAGATAGCCGTTCCCGCGACGCTTTTACGTCCGCTGTAGTGACGGAAGGTGGTAAATCCGAACAGCGCCAGCGCCAGCAGACCAATGTTCAGCAACAGCGGCAGTAAAATATTTTGCAGCGATTCCAGAATCAGCTCGCTAAAGGGCACCATCCAGACCAGGCGCATACCGGTGGTATTAATGGTCGTAATGATTTCAATCTGCGGGCCGTTAAAGTTAATGCTGACGATGTCGGCAGCTTCTTTATCCGGATTGCTGGTTCCGTTCTGCGAGGGATCGGGCTCCAGACGGAAACTCTCAAGAGACATACTCGGCGGAATGAGATCGTTAATGGGCAGATCGAAGGCCACTACCGTCGCCAGATGACCGGGCTGGTTAAAGGTGGTGCGTAAGGTGAAGTAGTAGCCGTTTTGCCAGGCGAGGTGGCGCAGCGACGAAAACGTCTCGCGTTCATCAAGGGTATTGGCCTGCAGCAGCATCTCAGCCCGGCGTGATTCAACGACGCTGCTGATCGTCGATTCTTTGAAGCTGGAAGAGAGATCTTTTAACGGCAGCGTTGAAACCAGTATCAGGCTGTTATCCAGGCCGTTGAGATAATACATTGACCAGGGAATCGTCTCGGCGCCCCACAGGATATCGAGATAGTTGGAGATTTTTTGCGTCATTTCCAGCGTTGAGCCGTCATGAGAGCCAAAAATCAGCGCTTCGGTTTTGCGCCGCGGTTTCTCCAGATAGTAAACATCCTGCTTTAAACGCGTTTCCTGCAACCCGGTTTCGGAGGCTGAGCTGGCAGAGGTTGCGGCGATGTTGTCATAGATTTGCCAGGTGGCGTAGCGCCAGGTATCGATGCGTTTATGCAAGTCGTAGCTGACATCGACAACCTGGTAGCTTTTATCTTTTAGCCAGGCGTTAACGGCGCTTTGGATCATGACCCCCATCGTCGCCAGCAGGACGATGACCATGAGAATAAAGAAGCGGGTAATGTTGCCGGGTATCAGGGAAAATTTTTTCGGGGTCATCGTGTGAGAGTACGACTCATCAGTGTGTGTAAACGGACTGTTGCACCAAGTTAACCGGGGGCAGCGCAGATGCTACGAACAGTATAAAGGTTAACGTCCAAAATCCATACATCTGAATACCCTACAATGACTTTTTTGCCTTGAGATTTATCTTAAACCAGTAATGCGAGCAAAGATGTACACCGCGGTTGTTTTTGTACAATTATTGACGGATTGTCTTAGGGAAATAGCACTAAATAACAAGAAATTATATAAATAGCGTTGAGCTTAGACGTAAGTTGTTTGATTAATAACCGTTATTTTTTTCACGAGTAGCATGGAATAATTAAAGATGTGTAAAGAAGGGTAAAAAAAACCGGATGCGAGGCATCCGGTTGAAATAGGGGTAAACAGACATTCAGAACTGAATGACGGTAATAAATAAAGTTAATGATGATAGCGGGATTAATTTTAGTCGCAGACGAGAATTTTGTTTTACCATTCAGTGCTATAGAGATGTAACCATGTAACTCATTGACAGGGATTGAAAATTTTTATTTTTTGATTATTAGTGCTTATTTAGTTGCGCATTTGTGGCAGAAAAAAAGTTCCCTTGTATTTACAAATTGAAACATCTTGTGGGTATTTTGAAACATCTTAGAAGTTTTAGTATCATATTCTTGTTGGATTATTCTGCATTTTGCAGCACAATGAAATAGCCGACTGATTAGAAGGGTAATCAGTAAGCAGTGGCAATAATAAAAGGCATATAACAAACAGAGGGTTAATAACATGAAAGTTAAAGTACTGTCCCTCCTGGTACCGGCTCTGCTGGTAGCAGGCGCAGCGAATGCGGCTGAAGTCTATAACAAAGATGGCAACAAATTAGACCTGTACGGTAAAATCGACGGTCTGCACTATTTCTCTGACGACAAATCTTCCGATGGCGACCAGACCTACATGCGTCTGGGCATCAAAGGCGAAACTCAGATCAACGACCAGCTGACCGGTTACGGCCAGTGGGAATACAACGTTCAGGCGAACAACGTAGAAGGTTCTGACAAGCAGTCCTGGACTCGTCTGGCATTTGCGGGTCTGAAATTCGGTGACGCGGGTTCTTTCGACTACGGTCGTAATTACGGCGTAGTATACGACGTGACTTCCTGGACCGACGTTCTGCCGGAATTCGGCGGCGACACCTACGGTTCTGATAACTTCCTGCAGTCTCGCGCTAACGGCGTGGCGACCTACCGTAACTCCGACTTCTTCGGTCTGGTTGACGGTCTGAACTTTGCTCTGCAGTATCAGGGTAAAAACGGCAGCACCAGCGGTGAAGGTTCCACCAACAATGGTCGTGACTGGAATAAACAGAACGGCGACGGCTACGGCACCTCTCTGACCTATGATATCTACGACGGTATCAGCGCTGGTTTCGCGTACTCTCACTCTAAACGTACTAGCGATCAGAACACCAAAGCAGCACTGGGCCGCGGCGACAACGCTGAAACCTACACCGGCGGTCTGAAATATGACGCCAACAACATCTATCTGGCGTCTCAGTACACCCAGACCTACAACGCAACTCGCGCCGGTTCCCTGGGCTTTGCTAACAAAGCGCAGAACTTCGAAGTGGTTGCTCAGTACCAGTTCGACTTCGGTCTGCGTCCGTCCGTGGCTTACCTGCAGTCCAAAGGTAAAGATCTGGGACGTGGCTACGGCGACGAAGATCTGCTGAAATATGTTGATGTAGGCGCGACCTACTACTTCAACAAAAACATGTCCACCTACGTTGACTACAAAATCAACCTGCTGGACGAAAACAACTTCACCCGTGCTGCCGGTATCTCTACCGACGACATCGTTGCTCTGGGCCTGGTTTACCAGTTCTAAGCACGCTGAAGTTTGAAAAAAGGCGCCGATGGCGCCTTTTTTTATGCCCGGTTTAACCTTGCTGGTGTACTCTTTGGGCCTTAGCAAGAGGAAGCCAATTTTATGGACATGACATTTTTCCGCGCCGCCCTGTTCGGGGCCCTGGTATTACTTTCAGGTTGTGATTCCGCCACTTCTCCCCAGACGCCAAAATCAGCCGCTACCGTACTGGACGGTAAAACCATGGGCACATTCTGGCGGGTCAGCGTCATAGACCTTGATCAGGCGAAGGCCGAGGCGCTGCGTCAGAAAGTTCAGGCTCAGCTGGATGCTGACGATCGCCTGCTTTCTACCTGGAAGAACGATTCAGCGTTGATGCGCTTTAACCATTCGCCGGAGACATCGCCCTGGCCGGTCAGCGAGGCGATGGCGGATATCGTGACGATGTCCCTGCGAATTGGCGCTAAAACTCACGGCGCTATGGATATTACCGTCGGGCCGCTGGTCAATTTATGGGGCTTTGGCCCGGACAAACAGCCGGTAAAAACGCCGGATCCGCAGCAGATTGCCGATGCCAAAGCGCGTAGCGGCTTACAGCATCTGACGGTGATCAACCGGGCCGACGGGCAGTATCTGCAAAAAGACATTGCGGATCTGTTCGTCGATCTCTCCACCGTCGGTGAAGGCTACGCTGCCGATCATCTGGCGCGCCTGATGGAACAGGAGGGGATCTCGCGCTACCTGGTCTCGGTGGGCGGGGCGCTGGTGAGCCGGGGCATGAATGCCGAAGGTCAACCGTGGCGGGTAGCGATCCAGAAACCGACCGATCGCGAAAATGCGGTACAGGCGATCGTCGATATTAACGGCCACGGTATCAGTACCTCGGGCAGCTATCGCAACTACTATGAGCTGGACGGCAAGCGCATCTCGCACGTCATCGATCCGCAAACCGGGCGACCAATCGATCACAAGCTGGTTTCGGTGACCGTTATCGCTCCGACGGCGCTGGAAGCCGATGGCTGGGATACCGGGCTGATGGTACTGGGGCCGGAAAAAGCGCAGGAGGTGGTGCGTGAACAGGGGCTGGCGGTCTATATGATTGTCAAAGAGGGGGAGGGGTTTAAAACCTGGATGTCTCCGCAGTTCCGCGCTTTCCTGGTTGGCGAGAAAAATTAAACCGCAAGATTTCGGGTTTTTGCTAACGGACTTCGGCCCAGACTGAAGTTACACTTACAGCAGGAGTCCGTGATGAAACCGATAATGTTTGATACCGATGAGCGCCGCTGGCAGGCAGTATGCGAACGCGATACCGGCGCCGATGGTCAGTTCGTTTTTGCCGTGCTGACTACCGGCGTTTGCTGCCGTCCGTCCTGCCGCTCTCGTCGCGCGCTGCGGGAAAATGTTCGCTTCTATCCTGATGTCGATACCGCGCAGGCGGCAGGCTTTCGCCCGTGCAAACGCTGCCAGCCGGAAAACAGCGATCCGCAGCAGCAGAAGGTAGAGAAAGTCGCTGCCGCCTGCCGTCTGCTGGAGCAGGAGACGCCGATAACGCTGGAAGCACTGGCACGCCAGCTTGCGGTCAGCCCCTTTCATTTTCACCGCCTCTTTAAATCCGTGACCGGTATGACCCCCAAAGCCTGGCAACAGGCCTGGCGCGCTCGCCGTTTACGCGAAGCGTTAGGGCAGGGGGCGAAAATTACCGACGCGGCGCTATCCGCCGGTTTCCCGGATAATAGCAGCTACTATCAGCAGGCTGACGCCGCGCTGGGGATGACCGGCCGTCAGTTTCGCCGCGGCGGTGAGAATATGGATATTACCTGGGTATGCGGCGACGGGCCGCTGGGGCGCTGCCTGGTGGCTGAGAGCGAACGGGGAATCTGTGCCGTGCTACCGGGAGATAGCGACAGCTCGCTGTATGATCAATTAGCCAGCCTGTTCCCCAATGCGCGACTGCATCCAGGCGATGAAGTCTTTCGCCTGCGGGTTGCGCAGGTCTTTTCTCATCTTAACGATCATCGCCAGCCGTTTTCTTTGCCGCTGGATCTGCGCGGCACGGCTTTTCAGCTTCAGGTCTGGCAGGCGCTGCGCCAGATCCCGGCGGGGGAGACCCGCAGCTATCGCCAGGTGGCGCAAAGTATGGGGCGTCCCCGCGCGGTGAGGGCGGTGGCCAGCGCCTGTGCCGCCAATAAGCTGGCGCTGGTTATCCCGTGTCATCGTGTGGTTCGCGAGGATGGGGCACTATCCGGCTATCGTTGGGGAACGGCGCGTAAGGCGCTGCTGCTGGCGCGAGAAGCGCAATACGAGGAGACATAATGCTCGATCTTTTTGCCGATACGCCGCCCTGGCAGGAGCAACTGGCTCCGGGGGCGACAATTTTGCGCCGCTACGCCCGTGAACGCGCGCCAGCGCTTTTGCAGGCAATCACTGATATTGCCCATCGTTCGCCTTTTCGTCAGATGGTTACCCCCGGCGGCTATACGATGTCGGTGGCGATGACCAACTGTGGCGAGCTGGGCTGGACCACGAACGCGCGCGGCTATCTCTATGCCAGCGACGATCCGCTGACGGGAAAGCGCTGGCCGCAGATGCCGCCGCTTTTCCACGAGCTGGCCTCAGAGGCGGCGGCGGCGGGCGGCTATGCGCACTTTACCCCGGATGCGTGTCTTATTAATCGTTATCAGCCCGGCACAAAGCTGTCGCTGCATCAGGATAAAGACGAGCGCGACCTGCGGGCGCCGATCGTCTCCGTCTCGCTGGGGTTGCCGGCGATATTCCAGTTTGGCGGCCTGCGGCGTAGCGATCCGCTACAGCGGGTGCTGCTGGAGCACGGCGATGTGGTGGTCTGGGGCGGCGAATCACGGCTGTTTTACCATGGCATTCAGCCGCTAAAAGAGGGTGTTCATCCGGATACCGGCTCCTGTCGCTACAATCTCACTTTCCGCCTGGCAGGGAATAAAGAAAAAAAATAAGAATTATTCTTGCTGTCATCGTCGAGCAGTTTAAACTGCTGGCTGTTTTTGCTTGCCCGGATTACGCGTTATGGAACTTCTTCTTCTTGTCTGGCGTCAGTACCGCTGGCCGTTTATCTCCGTCATAGCCCTGAGCCTGCTGAGCGCGGCGCTGGGTATTGGGCTTATCGCCTTTATTAACCTGCGCCTGATAACTATCGTCGATACCTCCCTGACGGTACTGCCGGAATTTCTGGGACTATTATTGCTGCTGATGGCGGTCACCCTCGGCTCGCAGCTGGCGCTTACTACGCTCGGCCACCATTTTGTTTATCGCCTGCGCGGGGAATTTATTAAGCGCATTCTGGATACGCAAATTGAGAAGATCGAGAAAATCGGCAGCGCGTCGCTGCTGGCCGGGTTAACCAGCGACATCCGCAACATTACCATTGCTTTCGTGCGTCTGCCGGAGCTGGTACAGGGGATTATTCTGACCTTTGGTTCCGCCGCTTATCTGGCCTGGCTGTCCGGAAAAATGATGCTGGTTACCGCGCTGTGGCTGGCGTTAACCATCTGGGGCGGATTTGTGCTGGTGTCGCGGGTCTACAAGCACATGGCCTCGCTGCGCGAAACCGAAGATAAGCTGTATCACGATTATCAAACGGTTCTCGAAGGACGCAAAGAGCTCACCCTTAATCGCGAGCGCGCTGAATATGTATTTAATCAGCTCTATCTCCCGGACGCGCGCGAATACCGCCACCATATTGTCCGCGCCGATACCTTCCATCTGAGCGCGGTCAACTGGTCGAATATTATGATGCTGGGCGCGATTGGCCTGGTCTTCTGGATGGCTAACAGCCTGGGCTGGGCCGATACGGCGGTGGCGGCCACCTATTCGTTGACGCTGCTCTTCCTGCGCACGCCGCTGCTCTCTGCGGTTGGCGCGCTGCCGACTCTGCTCAGCGCTCAGGTGGCATTCAATAAGCTGAATAAGTTTTCGCTCGCGCCCTACCGCGCTGAATTCCCGCAGGCGCAGGCGTACCCCCACTGGCAGACGCTCGAGCTGCGCGATATTACCTTCCATTATCCCGACAACAGCTTTGCGGTCGGGCCGATTAATCTGACTCTCAGGCGCGGCGAGCTGGTATTCCTGATTGGCGGCAACGGGAGCGGAAAATCGACGCTGGCCATGCTGCTGACCGGTTTGTATCAGCCGGTTTCTGGACAGATCCTGGTTGACGGGAAGCCGATGGCGGCGGATAAGCCGGAAGATTACCGCAAGCTTTTCTCGGCGGTCTTTACCGACGTCTGGCTGTTCGACAGGCTGCTGGGACCGGAAGGGAAGGCGGCGGATCCGGCGCTGGTGGAGAAGTGGCTGGGCTATCTGCAAATGAACCATAAGCTACGGCTGGACGATGGCAAAATTCTCGACCTGAAGCTGTCAAAAGGGCAGAAAAAGCGCGTGGCGCTGCTGCTGGCGTTAGCGGAAGACAGAGATATCATCATGCTGGATGAATGGGCGGCAGATCAGGACCCCCATTTCCGCCGCGAATTCTATCAGGTGCTGCTGCCGCTGATGAAGGAGATGGGCAAAACCCTCTTTGCCATCAGCCATGACGATCACTACTTTCAGCACGCCGACAGGCTGCTGGAAATGCGCGGCGGCCAGCTCTCAGAGCTGACCGGAAATGAGCGCGAACTGGCGACCCGCGATGCGGTTGCCCGTACCGCCTGATCGGTTTACGCCGTCCCGGAGGCGTTAGTCGACCTCCGGGGTATCTGCAGGCTGCTGTTTTTTCCGTCGACCGAATTCATAGCGGTTATTATTTCCGCCTCCTCGCGCTATGCTTAAGGCTTCCGGCCTGCTGGTCTGACAGATATTTTTACAAGGATTGCCTGACCGATGTCCGTTTTGCACAAAAAAAGCGCCAGATTGCGCGATGAAGAGCGCGCCCGCCTCATTTGGCTCCTGAGCACCGATAAAGCCGTCACATCTTCACTGCTGGGTAAATTAACCCTCGCTGAACGCTACGATGACAGTACCCTGGCCGACGATCTGGCGGAAGTGGAAATGCTGGTTTCACACCTGCCGCCGCCGGATCTTGCCGATGCACTCGAAGCGCTGCCCTATGATGCGCGCAACGCGCTCTGGCGGCTGGTCGCCGATGACAAGCGCGGCAAAGTGCTGCTGGAGGCGTCGGAAAGCGTCTGGGGCGACCTCATTGAAGAGATGAGCGATCACGATCTGCTGTTCGCGCTGCAAAATCTCGATATCGATGAACAGGTTTACCTGCTACAGCACTTGCCCCGCGATCTGACCGGACGTTTACTGGCCACCCTGCCTGCGGATAAGCGCGCGCGTATTCGTCAGATGATGCGCTACGCCGACAATACCGTCGGTGCGATCATGGAGTTTGAGGTCATTACCGTCCGTCCGGAAGCGACTCTCGCAGCGGTGCAGCGCTATCTGCGGCGACTGGGTAAAATGCCGGAGAATACCGATAAACTGTTTGTGACCACCCGCAATAAGCTGCTGCTCGGCGAACTCGAGCTGCAAACCATTCTGCTTAACGATGCGCAGAAGCGGGTAGGGGAAGTGATGGAAGGCGATCCGGTGACCTTCCAGCCGCACGAAGACGCGGAGAAAGTGGCGCGTACCTTTGAACGTGATGACTTACTTAGCGCCGCGGTGATTGATGCCGACGGCAAGCTGATGGGACGTTTAACCATTGATGAGATCGTTGACGTGGTCTATGAGGAGACGGATAACGATTTACGCCGGATGGGCGGCCTGAGCAACGATGACGACGTGTTTGCGCCGGTGAGCAAAGCGGTGAAGACCCGCTGGGCCTGGCTGGCGGTGAATCTTTGCACCGCGTTTATCGCTTCCCGCGTGATCGATGGCTTCGAACATACTATTTCCCAACTGGTGGCGCTGGCGTCGCTAATGCCGATTGTCGCCGGGATTGGCGGCAACACGGGCAACCAGACGATCACCATGATCGTGCGGGCAATGGCGTTACAGCATATTCAGCCGGGAAGTTTTACCTTCCTGATCTTGCGCGAGATGGGCGTTGCGCTGATCAATGGGATCGTCTGGGGCGGGATTATGGGGGCTATCACCTGGTGGCTATACGACGATCCGCAACTGGGCGGCGTGATGACGTTGGCGATGATGCTCAATCTACTGATGGCGGCAATGATGGGCGTCATTATCCCAATGGTTATGGTCAAGCTGGGACGCGACCCGGCGGTCGGCTCCAGCGTAATGATTACCGCGATTACCGACACCGGCGGATTCTTTATTTTTCTTGGGCTGGCGACGCTTTTTCTGATGTAGCCTGCGCTTGAGTCCGCAGACGGCGGGGGATCAGAACCATTGAGATCAGCCCTGCCAGAACGCCGATTGCCAGATTGCTGGTGCCGACGGTTGCGCCGACGGTCACCAGCATCACCAGCGTTTCCGGCCACGGATTGCGCGCCAGCTCAGCCGGACGAATACTGTGCCAGCTAAAGGTCTTCACCGCGACAATCACCATCACCCCGGCGAGCACGGCCATCGGGATTTTTGCCATCACTTCGCTTAAGGCAGTCACCAGCAGGAGCAGTACCAGGCCTGCGGCAACGGTCGACACGCGGCTGCGCGCTTTACCCATTTCAACATTAACGATGGTCTGGCCGATCATCGCGCACCCGGCGATACCGCCATAGAACCCGGCGAGAATGTTGGCGATGCCCAGACCCGCGCTCTCGCGCGCTTTGCTGGAAGGCGTTTGGGTTAAATCATCCACCAGCTTTGCCGTCAGAAGCGACTCCATCAGGCCGACAAAAGCAATACTCAGCGCGCAGGGCCAGATGATGTGCAGCGTGGTTAAATTCAGAGGCACTATCAGGCTGGTTAACCCCGGTAGTCCGCCGCCCATTGAGCCTTCATCGCCGACGGTCGGCAGCAGCTGGCCGCTGAAAACGGTAAACAGCGTCAGCAGTACGATAGCGATGAGCGGAGAAGGGATTGCCTTTATATAGCGCGGCGCCCACAGCACAATCAGCAGCGTTAACACGAACAGGCCGATAATCAGCGGCTGCTTGCTCCAGAAATGCGGTACCTGGGCAAAAAAGATGAGAATACCCAGCGCGTTAACAAAACCGGTCATCACCGGCTGCGGAATAAAGCGCATCAGGCGCGCCATGCCGCAAATGCCAAACAAAATTTGAATAACGCCGGCCATTATGACCGCCGGGAGAATGTAGCCGACGCCATATTGATGCACCATCGGACCAATCACCAGCGCTACCGATCCGGCGGCGGCGGTGACCATCGCCGGTCTGCCGCCGAGAACCGACATCGCCAGGCACAGCACTACGGAGGCAATCAGGCTGACTTTCGGATCAACGCCAGCGATAACCGAGAAGGAGATGACCTCGGGGATTAGCGCCAGTGCGGTGAGTACGCCCGCCAGCGTTTCACGCGTCAGCAGCGCGGGCGAGCGCAGGATCTGGCCTAATGCGCCAGCGTTGCTGGAGGTAGCGGAATCAGAAACAGGGGGCATAAAAAAATTTCGCAGAATTTAAAAAATTTGGGCCATGATCGGTCGCTGGTTACGTGCGGTCGGTCACAAAACCGAGGATAATAGCGCGGAAGCGCCTCTGATACCAGTACAAAATGTGATTTATGATACACATTTATTAAACATTTTTATAACAGATCTCAAAACTCAACTTAAAATTTAAACAATATTTAAATTTTTTTTCTTCAGTGTTACCTTTGAAGCCGAGAATCGTTTCACCTGCGCTAAATAAAAAAGCGAGTAAAGTAAGGCTCAAATCCGATGAAGAAAAAGATGGCCGTACCCAGCTCACAGGCGGTTGGTTCCAATAACACTCGGACCAACACCCGCCATGAGCAAGAGACGGATGTATTGTTGATTGGCGGCGGCATCATGAGCGCCACGTTGGGAACCTGGCTGCAGGAACTGGAGCCGGATTGGTCTATTACCATGGTCGAGCAGATGTCCAGCGTGGCGGAAGAGAGCTCGAACGGATGGAACAACGCGGGTACCGGCCACGCGGCGTTGATGGAACTGAACTATACGCCGCAAACCGCTAACGGTATCAACATCGATAAAGCGGTCGACATCAACGAATCCTTCCAGATTTCTCGTCAGTTCTGGGCCCATCAGGTGACCCGGGGCATTCTGAAAAAGCCTAAATCCTTTATTAACAGCGTGCCGCACATGAGCTTCGTATGGGGCGAAGACAATGTTAACTTCCTGCGCGCTCGATATGCGGCTTTACAACAAAGCGAGCTGTTCCGCGGTATCCGCTACTCTGAAGATCATCAACAAATAAAAGAGTGGGCTCCGCTGGTGATGGAAGGACGCGATCCGCAGCAGAAGGTGGCCGCGACCCGCTCGGAGGTGGGTACCGACGTGAATTACGGCGAAATCACCCGTCAGTTGATCGCCGGGCTGCAAACCCATGATAATTTCTCTCTCCAGCTGGGGACCGTGGTGCGCCGTTTTAAGCGCAACGCCGACAAAAGCTGGACCGTTACGCTGGCGGATGCGAACAACCGTCACCAGAAACGGGTTATCAAGGCTAAATTTATCTTTATCGGGGCCGGTGGCGCCGCGCTAACCCTGCTGCAGGAAACCGGTATTCCGCAGGCTAAAGAGTACGCGGGCTTCCCGGTCGGCGGACAGTTCCTGGTGTGTGAGAACCCGGAAGTGGTTAATCACCATCTGGCCAAAGTCTACGGTCAGGCCGAGGTTGGCGCGCCGCCGATGTCGGTTCCGCACATCGACACCCGTATTATCGACGGCAAGCGCGTGGTGCTGTTTGGGCCGTTCGCAACCTTCTCGACCCGCTTCCTGAAAAACGGTTCGCTTTGGGATCTGCTGGCCTCGACCAACACCTCGAATATCATGCCGATGCTCAACGTGGGGCTGGATAACTTCGATCTGGTGAAGTATTTGATTAGCCAGGTGCTGCAAAAGGACAAAGATCGTCACGCGGCGCTGTGTGAATACTATCCGGAAGCGCGCAAAGAAGACTGGCGCTTATGGCAGGCCGGCCAGCGCGTGCAGATTATCAAGCGCGATGAGAAGAAGGGCGGCGTTCTGCGCCTCGGTACCGAGGTCGTCAGCGATGACGAAGGCACCGTAGCCGCGCTGCTGGGCGCCTCGCCGGGAGCGTCCACTGCGGCGCCGATTATGCTGCAGCTCATGGAAAAAGTGTTCAAAGAGAAGGTCAACTCAGCGGAGTGGCAGGCGAAACTGAAAGCGATTATACCAAGCTACGGTACGCGTCTGGACGGCAACGCTGCGGAAATAGAAAAGGCGCTGGCGTGGACCAGCGAAGTGCTGGAACTGCACTACGAGCCGGTTACGGTGGCTGATGAGGTTCCGCAGGCGGAGCTGAAGCCGCTGCCGGAAGGTAAACCGGTCGCTGATATTGCGCTCTAACTTCTTCTCCGGCGGCTCAGGCCGCCGGATTCACTCGTACAGGGATTAACGCACAACGGCCGTGCCGATGGTTTCGTCCGCTCTCCAGATACGATATTTCACATCGATGTTGGCCGGGGTATAAACCACGATTGGCAGCTTACTGTTGTAACGCAGCATTCCCGCATCGCCCAGACCTGCCATCACAAACTGCTTCTCTTTTTTACCATCCGGACAGGCCATCATGGTCGAGACGGGGGAAGTCACTTTATCAAATACGTAGTAGTCGTAGCCCCAGCCTTCAAGGGTTTTGCTTTCCAGTTGACCGCCAAGACGATGACGATTGCAGTCGACTTCCAGCGTTTGGCCAATCATCAGCTCCACTTTTAACGTCGACTCATCCTGCTGCTGCGGCAGCTGGATCACCTGACGCTTCATCCCTTGCTCCGCTTTAGGGTAGGGAGCGATTTTTTCCAGCGGCTGTTCAGTTGCAACGGCGCTGGCGGAAACGCAGGCAAGAGCCAGCATGGAAGCGGCGAACGTAGTGATTTTTTTCACGTGGGTAATCCTTTGTTATCAATCCTCAACGGCATAAGAGTAGCATTTATCCGCTGAATGATAAGTGCAATTTACCAAAATTTTCACAAATAGCAGTTATAAATTCTGTTTATGAGAGAGAGCGTAGTCGTTAACTTTAACGTCTCGGTTTAAGACGGGCGCTGAGAACGGGGTTTCATCGCAGTCGAGCAGGGGGTGCCCCCCTGCGTTTTGCTGTCCCGCGCTGTTTTTACTCATTTACCGCTCAGATAAAACGCCGATCGCCACCTGCCGGGATGGCAGCATTTTACCTGTAAGCGCTGCAATACAGCGCTGCTACTCTTCGTGATTTTTACCTTCTTCGAGGAAATCTTCATCAAGCTCATCAATGTTTCCAGCGTGATCGCGTCCGGAGAGAAGGTTCCAGCAGGCGATAAACAGCGCGGCGATCAGCGGGCCGATAACAAAACCATTGATGCCGTAAATTTCCATTCCGCCGATCGTGGTGATCAGGATCAGGTAGTCCGGCATTTTGGTATCTTTACCAACCAGTAAAGGTCGCAGAATGTTATCCACCAGCCCTACGATGATCACAAAGAAACCGACGATAAACGCGCCCTGCCAGAGCTGGCCGGTCGCGAAGAGATAGATTGCCGCTGGAACCCAGATAATCGCCGAGCCCACCGCCGGGATTAGCGACAGAAACGCCATCAGGGCGCCCCACAGGATGCTGCCATCAATCCCCACGATCCAGAACGCCAGTCCCCCAAGCGCGCCCTGCGCAAGCGCCACCGCGACGGTGCCTTTTACCGTCGCCCGGGAGACGGCGGCAAATTTAGCGAAAAGATGCTGCTTCACATGATTCGATAGCGGCAGGGATTCAAGGATCAGTCTGACCAGATACGGGCCATCTTTGAGCAGGAAAAACAGCAGATAAAGCATGATGCCGAAGCTGACGGTAAAGCCGAAGGTCCCTTTCCCAATCAAGAATGCGCTACCGGCCAGGTACTGGCCTCCTTTCAGCGCTACGTCTGAAAGCTGGCGCTGAATCTGTTCCGCGCTATCGAGATTATGCTCAGAAAGGAAGCTCCTGGCCCATTCCGGCAGATGAGCAAACAGGCTGGCTACCACGGTCGGGAACTGGGTGTCATTATGCTGCAGTTTGGTGTAAACCACGTTGAGCTCGAAGGCCAGCGACGAAAGAATGATCGCCAGCGGGGTAAAGACAATCAGGCAGATAATGACGATGGTCAGCAGCGCCGCCAGGCCGTTGCGCTCGCCGAGCCGATCGCGCAGTTTGTTTTTCACCGGGTGGAAGATCACCGCCAGAATGGCCGCCCATAAAATGGCTGAATAATAGGGGGAGAGAACGTCGAAAAAAGCCAGGGTGACGATCAGCACGATCAGGATGAAAAATCCTTTCGTAAGTCCATTAACTCTCATGTAAATCCTTCAGAAAAATGACGTGTACAGTCAAATAATAGAAGTTTCTCGGCAATTTACAATCATAGCTGCTGCGGCGATGTGTAGAAGAACTGTATTGATGGGAGATATCATTGCTGGTCAAACTTTAAACACACCGGCAGAATGGAGTCGCGCTATTTTTGTTCTCGCTTTCTCTGTCCGGCTCGCCAGGACGAGTAATCAGTCGTTGAGACGGCCAGGTATTATTTGGCTCTTTTATATTAAATTCTCTTTCCATTATTATCACGATATTAATACCCTCTATTATTATTCCCTTGCAGCGGGTATGCATGACAATATTTAAACGTCTACTGATTGTGCTGAGTGTTTTCAGTTCCAGGAATAATTACTATCCCTTGCGTGCATTGATTTATATCAATTAAATGGTTTTATTTATATATGAATGCAAAGTTTATTCATACGTCTGTTATGAATTTAGTCATTAAGCAGAATGAATAATTAGTATTTTTTACAAAGAGTTGAATTTCTTAATTGAAACCCTGGTTAAAAGCGGGAGGCTTACTGGTTGACCTGTTACAATACTTTGTTCTACTATGGTTTTATTCAGGCTATTCATTATTTTTCTCTAAGGTCCCTCAAAGGAAGAGATTGCTATGGCCGCTACGACTTAGAATAAAAGCCTGGTTAACGTATTAATTTACCCTTAAGACTTTATATCGGTGGCGTACAGAGAAGTGTCGATCTATGACTAAAACTTCTTACCACCAGCGATTGTCAGTCGTAATACAGCAGCCGTTTATTCTCTGAAGGAGAAAAAATCATTATCAATAAAAATTATTTCAATGTGGGGCTATTTTAATTTAGCCCGGACATAAGCTTCAACGTGCAAAATATGCTGGCAGGGGCGGTTCGGAATAAAAGTTGATGCTGAATGTTGCCTGTATTAAAGGCTTTAATCAGGAAATGGCTGGTCGTAGAGATCGTAACATCGCGCCATGCTGGCGACGCCGCTCTAATTGCTGGCTTCTTAATAACGCTACTTTTCAGGAAATAACCTGGAAATATTTTAAAAGCCCCTGGATGGTCAGAAGCGTTAGCTGACGAAATGCGCGAACCTGGCAAAAACACACAATCAGCCTGTCAGGCCTGATGCGCTTTGGTAAGTCAGCAGCGACGGGCGGTAGCGTGCCCGCAAACGATAAAGAGAGATTCCTGTGAAAACCCCGCCATGCAGCAACGCCAACTTAATTCCTGCTGTACCGTGCTGCAGAAGGAGTGCGCCAGACCCGGGCGTGCGGGCAAATCCTGCCCGGGCACTGTCAGCCGGCGCAGACGGGCCCGGTTCCGGCCTGCAATAAAGAGGAGCGGCCTGCGATGACGTTTGAGAAAGAGGTGAACGAATGAGTGATATCCCGGCACAGCAGTTCAGCCACAACCATCCTCTGTTAACGGTGCGCGGCTGCCGCGCCCTCCTGGACGTGCTGGCCTTTGAAGGCGATGAGGCCCTGAGCGAACCGTTCAGCTACCAGATTGAATTCACCAGCGCCGACAAAACCCTCACGCCGCAGCAGATGCTGATGCAGGATGCCGCCTTCACCCTGCAGGCCCCGGTTGACCAGGGCTTCGGGGTAAAAATCCGGCAGCCGGTACGCACGATTCAGGGCGTGGTGACGGCGTTTGAGCGCCTTTCCGCCTCCCGGGACGAAACGCATTATTCCCTGACTCTGCAGCCGCGTCTGGCGCTGCTCTCCCGGAGCCACCAGAACCGGATTTACCAGGATATGTCGGTGCCGGATATCGTGGAGCATATCCTGCGCACCCGCCACGGCATGCGCGGGGAGGACTTTATCTTCACGCTGGCGCAGGCGTACCCGCGTCGCGAGCAGGTGATGCAGTACGGCGAGGACGACCTGCGCTTTATCACCCGCCTGCTGAGTGAGGTGGGTATCTGGTTCCGCTTCACCGCCGACACCCGGCTGAACATCGACGTGGTGGAGTTTTACGACGACCAGCGGCACGACGGGCAGGGGCTGGTTCTGCCGTCTGTGCCGCCTTCCGGCCAGCACGACAGCGGGTTGGAATCCGTGTGGGCGCTGAAAAGCCGGCATCGCGTGGTGCCGCAGTCGGTGTTCACCCGGGACTATAACTACCGCAACGCGCCGGCGGAGATGAGCCTCAGCATCGATGTCAGCCGGGGCGACAGCACCACTTACGGCGAGGCGTACCACTGGGGGGATAACTACCTGATGCCGTGCGACAGCCATCCGCGCGACCCGGCGCCGGAGAGCGGGGCGTTTTATGCCCGCCTGCGTCACGAGCGTTACCTGAACGACCAGTCCCGGCTGAGCGGAAAGAGCAGCTGCGCGACGCTCGCCCCCGGTCAGGAACTGAAGGTGAGCGGCAGCGAAGAGGTCACCGGCACCTTCCGTGAGGGGGTGGTGATAACCCACATCCACAGCCGCGCCCGGCGCGACCGCAGTTTTGAGGTGGCCTTCCACGCCATCCCGTATTCGGAAGATTACGGCTTCCGCCCGGCCACTATCGCCAGGCCGGTGATGGCCGGGACGCTGCCGGCGCGGGTCACCAGCAC
>NZ_JACVUU010000017.1:0-161357 GCF_016516145.1 Klebsiella sp. S69
GCCCGCAGACGGTGATGAATCTGTAGCCCGGGCAAGGCGCGTTAAGCGCCGCCCCCGGGAGCAGAGCGCACAGCGCAGCTGAGTTTCCCGGAGGCGATGCTGCGCATCTGTCCGGGCTATCAGACCCTCAGGGGGTCCTGAACAGATCCAGCAGCGTGGCGACCTGCTCATCAATGGGCGTTAAATCACGCTTAACGATCAAATGCAGCGGCGTGGCGCGCCGCGCGCCGTGTCCCAGCGGCAGCATCTTCAGCACTCCTTGCTGTAGCTGAGGGCGAATACGCTCCTCCGGCAGCCAGCCGAAACCGACCTGGTACAGCACCGCATCAATGGCGGCATCAATGGTGGAAAAGGTCCATGCATCGCGGGAGGATTGCGGATCGTTGCTGCGATCGGCGATACGCACCAGCGGCCAGGGGGCCAGCGCGTTATCATCCAGCGGCCCCTGCAGCGCGGAGAGCGGATGCTCGCGATGGGCGACGGCGACAAAATCAATATTCATCAGCCATTCGCCGCGGCCGGTAATATCCTGGCGGCGGGTCAGCACCATCACGTCCGCCTCGCTGCGGGCCGGATGTTCCTCTTCAACGTTTTCCAGCACTTCGGTCAGCCTGACCTGGGTCTGCGGATAGCGCTGTTGAAACTGGCGCAGAATGGCGAACAGCCGCTCGCGCGGAAAAATGCTGTCGACCACCAGGTCCAGTCGGGTCCGCGTGCCGTCGCGCAGGGTGGCGGCATGGGTTTCGACGTAAGCGAAGGCCTGCAGCAGCGGTTTAACCTGGCCAAGCAGCAGCTCACCCGCCGGGGTCAGCACCGCGCGACGGCCCGATGGCGTGAGTAGCGTGACGCCGAGGCGCTCCTGCAGCAGCGCGAGATTATAGCTCACCGACGACTGACTGCGGTGGGTCTCTTCCGCCGCCTTCGCGAAGCTACCCAGTTCGACCACCTTTTCCAGCAGCGCCCATTGTTCCAGCGTAGTCTTGTGCATGATTCATCTAAAAAGTGAATGAGTTTAATCCAAACATAGCGTTATTCATCCATTTTTTAAAGCAGTATGCTTGTTCTCAACAAATAGAGGAGAACAAATTATGAGCACATTCGACAAACATGACCTGAGCGGTTTTATCGGTAAACATCTGGTTTATACCTATGATAATGGCTGGAACTACGAAATTTACGTGAAAAACGCCACCACTCTGGATTACCGCATTCACAGCGGCATCGTCGCGAATCGTTGGGTGAAAGATCAGCAGGCTTACATCGTTCGCGTTGGTGAAAGCATCTACAAAATTTCCTGGACCGAACCGACCGGTACCGACGTCAGCCTGATCGTAAACCTCGGCGACAAACTGTTCCACGGCACTATCTTTTTCCCACGCTGGGTGATGAATAATCCGGAAAAAACCGTCTGCTTCCAGAACGATCATATCCCGCTGATGGTTTCCTACCGTGAAGCCGGCCCGGCGTATCCGACGGAGGTGATTGATGAGTTTGCCACCATCACTTTTGTGCGCGATTGCGGCGCGGATAATGACGAAGTGATTAATTGCCCGGCTAATGAATTGCCTGAAAATTTTCCTGGCAATCTGTAATAATTTTGAAATATTTTAGTGATTCGACTGGATTTTTTATATTTGGTCATCCATGTTTAAAAATGGCTAATTGAAAAGTGGTTTAACCTCCGTTTACTTTTCCCCACTGCGTTCCCGCTATTTCGCCATATGGCGGGAACGCTACACATCCCTTTCTTACGCTGAATTTTTTCCTACCTGATTGAATTTAAACATAATTATCATTATAAATTAATTAATATTAATTTCTTAATATTATCCTAAGCAAACCTGTCTAGATTTAATAACATCTGAATACAAAGTAATGAAACGCGGCATCGGGCTGATTTGCTTTCATTTTCATTTTGTTTAAGTCAGCAGGTGCAGGATATTTCTTATCGACCCCGTGTTTAGTCGGGTCATTTATAGAACAGGAAAATGATGAGCGATTTTTTGCCGTTTTCGCGCCCGTCGATGGGCGACGCAGAGCTGGCTGCGCTGCGTGAAGTTTTGCAATCCGGCTGGATCACCACCGGACCGAAAAATCAGGCGCTGGAAGAAGCGTTTTGCGCATTAACCGGCAACCGTCACGCCATCGCCGTCAGTTCGGCGACCGGCGGCATGCACGTTACGCTGATGGCGCTGGGTATCAGCGCCGGCGATGAAGTGATCACCCCTTCGCAGACCTGGGTCTCCACGCTGAACATGATCTGCCTGCTCGGCGCGACGCCGGTGATGATCGATGTCGATCCCGAGAACCTGATGATTACTCCCGAAGCGGTTGAAGCGGCGATCACTCCACGGACCAAGGCGATCGTCCCGGTGCACTATGCGGGCGCGCCGGTGGATATCGACGCCATTCGCGCGATTGCCGAGCGTCACGGTATTCCGGTGATTGAAGATGCTGCCCATGCGGCAGGGACGTACTACAAAGGCCGTCACGTCGGCTGGCGCGGCACCGCCATTTTCTCATTCCATGCGATCAAAAATATGACCTGCGCCGAAGGCGGGCTGGTTGTAACCGACGATGATGAACTGGCCGCACGTATTCGCAGCCTGAAGTTCCACGGCCTCGGCGTAGATGCTTATGATCGGCAGACCCTGGGCCGCGCCCCGCAGGCGGAGGTGATTTCGCCGGGCTTTAAATACAATCTGGCGGATATCAACGCCGCGCTGGCGCTGGTGCAGCTGGACAAGCTTGCCGCCGCCAATCAGCGCCGTGCCGCCATTGCGCAACGCTATCTCCGCGAGCTGGCGGATACGCCTTTCAGGCCGCTGGCGGTGCCGTCATGGGAGCATCAGCACGCCTGGCACCTGTTTATTATCCGCGTTGATGAAGCCGCCTGCGGTATCAGCCGCGATGCCCTGATGGAAAAACTGAAGGCCATGGGCATTGGCACCGGTCTGCACTTCCGCGCCGCGCATACGCAAAAGTATTACCGCGAGCGTTTCCCCGACGTTTCATTACCGCATACGGAATGGAACAGCGCGCGCATTTGTTCCATCCCGTTGTTCCCGGATATGACCGACGACGATGTCACTCGGGTCATTTCCGCACTGCACCAGCTGTCAGGACGTTGATATGTTTAGCTATCCTCCCGTGAAAAAGGTCTCGGTCGTTATTCCTGTCTATAACGAGCAGGAGAGCCTGCCGGAGCTTATCCGCCGTACCGATACCGCCTGCGCGACGCTCGGTCGGCAGTATGAAATTCTGCTGGTCGACGACGGCAGCAGCGATGACTCGGCGCGAATGCTCACCGAAGCCGCTGAAGCCGAAGGCAGCCATGTAGTGGCGGTACTGTTGAACCGCAACTACGGCCAGCACTCGGCAATTATGGCGGGTTTTAGCCACGTCACCGGCGACCTGATCATCACCCTCGATGCTGACCTGCAAAACCCGCCGGAAGAGATCCCGCGCCTGGTGGAGAAGGCCGACGAAGGCTACGACGTTGTCGGTACCGTGCGTCAGAATCGCCAGGATACCTGGTTCCGTAAAAGCGCCTCCAGGATGATCAATCGTCTGATTCAGCGCACCACCGGTAAAGCGATGGGCGATTACGGCTGCATGCTGCGCGCCTATCGCCGCCATATTATCGACGCGATGCTTAACTGCCATGAGCGCAGTACGTTTATCCCGATTCTGGCGAATACTTTTGCCCGTCGCGCGGTGGAGATCCCGGTGATGCACGCCGAGCGCGAATTCGGTGATTCCAAATACAGTTTTATGCGTCTGATTAACCTGATGTATGACCTGGTGACCTGCCTGACTACCACGCCGCTGCGCCTGCTGAGCCTGTTCGGCAGCGCCATCGCTCTGCTGGGCTTCGCCTTCGGTCTGCTGCTGGTGGTGCTGCGCCTGGTATTTGGCCCGCAGTGGGCGGCGGAAGGGGTGTTCATGCTGTTCGCGGTGCTGTTTATGTTTATCGGCGCCCAGTTCGTCGGTATGGGTCTGCTCGGGGAGTATATCGGCCGTATCTATAACGACGTTCGCGCCCGTCCCCGCTACTTTATTCAACGTGTTGTTCGCCAGCCGGAAACGGCATCTCAAGAGGAAGATCGTTCATGAAAGCCGTAGTCTTCGCTTATCACGATATGGGTTGTGCAGGTATTCAGTCTCTGCTGGATGCCGGTTATGACATCGCCGCCATTTTTACCCATCCGGATAACCCTGGCGAAAACCATTTCTTTGGCTCCGTGGCGCGCATTGCCGCGGAACAAGGTATTCCGGTATGGGCGCCGGAAGATGTGAATCATCCGCTGTGGATCGAACGTCTCCGCGAGATAAAACCGGACGTGCTGTTCTCGTTCTATTACCGCAATCTGCTGTGCGAGGACATTCTGAATATCGCGCCGCAGGGGGCTTTTAACCTGCATGGTTCCCTGCTGCCGAAATACCGCGGCCGCGCGCCGCTGAACTGGGTGCTGGTCAACGGCGAAAGCGAAACTGGCGTGACGCTGCACCGCATGGTGAGCCGCGCCGATGCCGGGAATATCGTAGCGCAGAAAAGCGTAGCTATCGGCGAGGATGAGGCGGCGTTGGCCCTGCATCGTAAACTCTGCGCTGCGGCGTCGGACCTGCTGGCTCAGGCGCTGCCCGCGATCCGCGATGGCAAAATCGAAGAGCGCGTGCAGGATGAAAGCCAGGCGACCTGGGTCGGTCGCCGCACGCCGGAAGACGGTCGCCTCGACTGGGATCACTCCGCCCGGAGCCTGCATAATCTTGTGCGCGCGGTTTCCGATCCATGGCCGGGCGCGTTCGGCTATGCTGGCGCGAACAAGTTTATCGTCTGGAAGTCCCGCGTACGTGACGATCTACCCGCCGCCAAAGCGGGGACCGTGCTTTCCGTCACGCCGCTGGTCGTCGCCTGTCAGGAAGGGGCATTAGAAATCGTCACCGGGCAGACCGAGCGCGGCGTTTATATGCAGGGTACGCAGCTGGCGCAGGCGCTGGGGCTGGTAGCCGGAGCGGTGCTGAGCAGCAAACCGGTCGTGGCGATTAAGCGCCGCACCCGCGTGCTGATCCTCGGGGTGAACGGTTTTATCGGCAACCACCTGACCGAGCGTCTGCTGCAGGACGACAACTACGAGATTTACGGACTGGACATTGGCTCAGACGCCATCAGCCGCTTCCTCGACAACCCGCGTTTCCACTTCGTTGAGGGCGATATCAGCATCCACTCCGAGTGGATCGAGTATCACATCAAGAAGTGCGATGTGGTCCTGCCGCTGGTGGCGATTGCCACGCCAATCGAATATACCCGTAACCCGCTGCGCGTGTTTGAGCTGGATTTCGAAGAGAACCTGAAGATTATCCGCGACTGCGTGAAGTACGATAAGCGCATCATTTTCCCGTCGACCTCGGAAGTGTACGGCATGTGCACCGACAACAATTTCGATGAAGATGCCTCTAATCTGGTCGTCGGGCCGATTAACAAACAGCGCTGGATCTATTCGGTCTCCAAGCAGTTGCTGGATCGCGTGATCTGGGCCTACGGCGATAAGAACGGCCTGAAGTTTACCCTGTTCCGTCCGTTCAACTGGATGGGGCCGCGCCTTGATAACCTGAACGCCGCGCGTATCGGCAGCTCTCGCGCCATTACCCAACTGATCCTCAACCTGGTAGAAGGCTCGCCGATCAAGCTGATTGAAGGCGGGAAACAGAAGCGCTGCTTCACCGATATCAGCGACGGTATCGAAGCGCTGTTCCGCATCATTGAGAACAAAGACGGCCGCTGCGACGGGCAGATCATCAACATCGGTAACCCGGATAACGAAGCGAGCATCAAAGAGCTGGCGGAAATGCTGCTGGCCTGCTTTGAACGTCATCCGCTGCGCGACCGTTTCCCGCCGTTTGCCGGTTTCCGCGAAGTGGAAAGCAGCGATTATTACGGGAAGGGTTATCAGGACGTCGAGCACCGTAAGCCCAGCATTCGCAACGCGAAACGCTGCCTGAACTGGGTGCCGACGGTCGAAATGGAAGAGACCGTGGAACATACCCTGGACTTCTTCCTGCGCACGGTTGAATTGACGGACAACGGCAAATCATGAAACAGGTCGGCTTACGCATAGATGTCGATACCTTTCGCGGCACGCGGGACGGGGTCCCACGGCTGCTGGCTCTGCTGAGCCAGCACGGGATTCAGGCAAGCTTCTTTTTCAGCGTCGGGCCGGACAATATGGGGCGTCATTTATGGCGCCTGATAAAACCGAAATTTCTGTGGAAGATGCTGCGCTCAAAGGCCGCTTCGCTGTACGGCTGGGATATCCTGCTGGCAGGTACCGCCTGGCCAGGGCGCAGGATCGGCGCGGGCAATGAAGAGGTTATCCGCGCCGCCGCGCAGGAGCATGAAGTCGGTCTGCACGCCTGGGATCACTATAGCTGGCAAACGTGGAGCGGAGTCTGGCCGCAGGAGAAGTTGACGCTGGAGGTGGAGCGCGGGCTGCTGGAGCTGGAGCGGATCATCGGTCGTCCGGTGACCTGCTCCGCCGTTGCCGGCTGGCGTGCCGATCAGCGGGTCATTAAAGCCAAAGAGGCGTTTGATTTCCTCTACAACAGCGACTGCCGGGGAACCGCCCCTTTTCTGCCGCAGCTCGGTAACGGCGCTTCCGGGACCGTGCAGATCCCGGTTACCTTACCCACCTGGGATGAAGTGGTCGGCAGCGCGGTCGATATTGCGGGCTTCAATCGCTATCTGCTGGATTGCATCCACCGCGATAAGGGCACCCCGGTCTATACCATCCACGCTGAAGTGGAAGGGATCGCCTTTGCGCAACAGTTTGACGAGCTGCTGACCATGGCCGCTCAGCAAGAGATCCGTTTTTGCCCGCTAAGCCAGCTGCTGCCCGTCGATTTTAGCGCGCTGCCGCGAGGCAAGGTGGTTCGTGGTGAATTAGCCGGCCGGGAAGGCTGGCTTGGGCGTGAACAATTACTGAATTCGGGTGTTTGATGAAAAGCATTCGCTACGGCGCCTCTCTGGTCGCCCTTTTTGTCCTCTACTATTTACTCCCCCTCAACTTCCGCCTGCTGTGGCAACCGGATGAAACCCGCTACGCGGAGATCAGCCGCGAAATGCTGGCGACCGGCGACTGGGTGGTGCCGCACTTCCTCGGTCTGCGCTACTTTGAGAAGCCGATTGCCGGCTACTGGATCAACAGCATCGGCCAGTGGCTATTCGGTCATAATAATTTTGCCGTCCGCTTTGGGGTGGTGTTCTCCATTACCGTCACCGCCCTGCTGGTGGCCTGGCTTGCATGGCGTATTTTCCGCGATAAACGCCTGGCGATTTTGTCGCCAGTGATATTCCTGACCGCGCTGCTGGTCTACGGTATCGGCACCTATGCGGTGCTCGACCCGATGATTACCATGTGGCTGGCGCTGGCAATGTGCAGCTTCTGGGGGGCGGCGCAGGCTCAAAGCCACAGCGGTAAAATCTTCGGCTACGTCTTGCTGGGCGTGGCCTGCGGGATGGGGGTGATGACCAAAGGCTTCCTCGCGCTGGCGGTGCCGGTGGTTGGAGTGCTGCCATGGGTCATTGCGCGTAAACGCTGGCGTGAAGTGCTGACTTACGGCTGGCTGGCGGTGGGCGTCTGCGCGCTGGTGGTTCTGCCGTGGGGGCTGGCCATCGCCAAACGAGAGCCGGACTTCTGGCGCTACTTCTTCTGGGTTGAACATATCCAGCGTTTCGCGGAAAAAGATGCCCAGCATAAAGCGCCGTTCTGGTACTACATCCCATTCCTGATTGCCGGAAGCCTGCCGTGGCTGGCGCTGCTGCCGGGAGCGCTCAAGCGCGGCTGGACCGAGCGCGACGAGTCGCGCGGGGCGCTCTATTTGCTCGGATGGGTGGCGATGCCGTTTCTGTTCTTCAGCATTGCTAAGGGTAAGCTTCCGACCTACATCCTGCCGTGTTTCGCGCCGCTGTCGATTCTGATGGCGCGCTACGCGCTGGATGCGGCAAAGGCGGGGGCGAAAGCGCTGAAAATTAACGGCGCGATCAACCTGGCTTTTGGCCTGATTGGTCTGGTAGCGGTGCTGGTGGTTTCGCCGTGGGGCTTTATGCACAAGCCGGTATGGAGCCATATTGAGCTGTATAAATGCCTGCTGGCGGCGCTAATATTCGGCTGTTGGGCGCTGATGGGATGGCTGGCGATGAAGAATAACGGTCGCCGCTGGACGCTTGCCGCGTGCTGCCCGCTGGGGTTGGCGCTGCTGGTGGGTTTCGCGATTCCCGACCGGGTTATCGACAGCAAGCAGCCGCAGTTTATGGTGGATATCGTGAGCGAATCGTTGACGCCGAGCCGCTACGTGTTGACCAATAACGTCGGTATTGCCGGCGGACTGTCCTGGGAGCTCAAGCGCAGCGATATTATCCTGTTCGACAAGCAGGGCGAGCTGAAATATGGTCTCTCCTGGCCGGATGCGCAGCACCAGTTTGTCGATAAGGCGCAATTTGCTGACTGGTTAGCGGCGCACCGCCAGCAGGGGCCGATCTCGTTGGTTCTGCTGATGGATAAAGGAGAGAGTATGGCCGATCTACCGCTACCGAAACCGGATAGCTCTTATGAGCTGGGGCGGGTAGTGTTTATCCAGTACCTGCCGCAATGAGCGTGTGGATCTGTCTGGTTTTCGCCAGCCTGCTGAGCTGCGCCGGACAGCTGTGCCAGAAACAGGCGACCCGCCCGTCCAAATCCGGGCGGCGCGGGCACCATATTCTTGGCTGGCTGGGGCTGGCGCTGCTCTCTCTGGGCTGCAGCATGCTGCTGTGGCTTAGCGTGCTGCAGTCGATTCCGGTCAGCATCGCCTACCCTATGCTGAGCCTGAACTTTGTCTGGGTGACGCTGGCAGCATGGGGGATCTGGCGCGAGCCGGTCGCGCGTCGCCACTGGTTTGGCGTGGCGCTTATCGTCGTTGGGATCGTTATTCTGGGGAGCCGCATCTGATGGGCTTAATCTGGGCGTTATTCAGCGTCGGACTGGTGAGCGCCGCGCAGCTGCTGCTGCGCGGCGCGATGGTCGAGCTGCCGCCGCTGACGGATTTATTTACCTTCCTCAACCATCTGCTGCATCTGCGGGCGGGCACCTTTGGCCTGGCGTTTGGTCTTTTGGGTTACCTGCTGTCGATGGTCTGCTGGTACTTTGCCCTGCATCAGCTGCCGCTGGCGAAAGCCTACGCGCTGCTGAGCCTGAGCTACATTCTGGTCTGGGCCGCCGCCATCTGGCTCCCCGGCTGGCATGAACCTTTCCACTGGCAATCGCTGCTGGGCGTGCTGCTGATTGTCGCCGGGGTGCTGACGATCTTCTGGCCGGTGAAGCGGCAGGGCTAGCCCGGCAGCCTGCTTTTCGGGCGTCCGGGCCCGAGCAGGATGGCTAACTTACTGCCGCCTTTAGTGGTTTCCATCCATATTTTACAGACGCTGGTTAACGGCACCGACAGCAGCATTCCCACCGGACCAAGCAGCCACCCCCAGACCAGCAATGAGAGGAAAACTACCAACGTAGACATGCCCAACCGGTGGCCCATCATGCGTGGTTCGAGAATATTGCCGATAATCATATGCACGACTAAAAAGAGCGCGCCAACCAGCAGGCATTCGTAATAACCGTTAAAAAGTAACGCCTGGATCATTGGCGGGACGGCGGAAATCACCGAGCCAATGTTAGGCACATAGTTCAGCAGAAAAGCCAACACGCCCCACATCAGCGCAAACTGAACCCCCATCAGCATCAGTCCTAACCAGATAATCACCCCTGTCCACAGGCTGAGCAGCGTTTTCAGCGCCAGATAATGCGAGACGCCTTTTAACGCCCGGTGAAGACCGGCGATATGGATTTGCGGGTTGTTCAGTGCAAAGCGGAGTTTATAGGGGACATGACGGACTTCAAACAGCATAAAGACCACGGTCATGACCAGTAAAATAACGCTGGCCATGGCGCCAGAGAGGCCAGTCATCAGGACGGTAGTGAACGTCATTAGCTTGTCGGAGTCCATGCGTTGCAGCATACGTTCCGGGGACATATGAATATGCAAAAACGGCAGCGCCTCCTGCAGGCGCAGGACTTTCGCCGTCAGCTCCTTATTATACTTTGGCAGCATGGCGACGAATTCGTTAACCGATGCGGCCAGCACGCCAATTAACGCGGTAAGTACGATCAGCATCACCACGACCACGATGGTAATGGCTACCGGACGTCTGATACCGCGGCGAATAAACCAGGTGACCAGCGGATTCAGGACAATGGCGAAGAACAATGCCAGTAATAGCTGCACGATGATATCTGCCGCGGCGTGGATACCGGCGAGGATAACCACCAGTGACGCCAGTTTGAGCAGAATATGCATGCCCGTTTTATCGGGCTGAGGGGTTGTCATTCACTCTTCCTTTCTATGATTTTCATTAAGTGTAGCGTCTGGCTTGCTGCCAGGAATCCTAATCTGGCTGCTGATTTATAACGTGCGGCGTGGTAGAAATGAAACACTGTTGTAAAAATCTGGTGGAACCCGATGCCCGAAACCGTCGCTGAACCGGCGCTTAATGGATTGCGCCTCAATCTGCGGATTGTCTCTGTCGTTATCTTTAACTTTGCCAGCTACCTGACCATAGGCCTGCCGCTGGCGGTATTGCCCGGCTATGTTCATGATGTAATGGGGTATAGCGCCTTCTGGGCCGGGCTGGTGATTAGCCTGCAGTATTTTGCTACGCTGCTCAGCCGCCCTCACGCCGGGCGCTATGCCGATCTGCTGGGCCCGAAAAAAATCGTTGTTTTTGGCCTGTGCGGCTGCTTTCTGAGCGGACTGTGCTATCTGCTGGCGGCGTTATGCGGCGGCTGGCCCGTGGTTAGTCTGGCGCTGTTGTGTCTGGGGCGCATTATTCTCGGCATCGGGCAGAGCTTTGCGGGCACCGGCTCAACGCTGTGGGGCGTAGGGGTAGTCGGTTCGCTGCATATCGGGCGGGTTATTTCCTGGAACGGGATTGTGACCTACGGGGCGATGGCGATGGGCGCGCCGCTCGGGGTGCTCTGTTACTCGCTGATTGGCCTGCACGGTCTGGCGTTGACGATTATGGCGGTTGCGCTGGTGGCGGTGCTGTGCGCGTTGCCGCGGGCGGCGGTAAAAGCGGGTAAGGGTAAAGCGATGTCGTTTCGCGCGGTGCTGGGGCGCGTCTGGCTCTACGGCATGGCGCTGGCCCTCGCATCGGCGGGTTTCGGCGTTATCGCCACCTTTATCACCCTGTTTTATGATGCCAAAGGCTGGGACGGCGCGGCCTTCGCCCTGACGCTGTTTAGCTGCGCCTTTGTCGGCACTCGCCTGCTGTTTCCCAACGGAATTAATCGCCTCGGTGGGCTGAACGTGGCGATGATCTGTTTTGTCGTCGAGATTATCGGGCTGCTGTTAGTGGGCCTGGCGGAGACGCCGCTGATGGCGAAAATCGGTACTTTCTTTGCCGGAGCCGGTTTTTCGCTGGTGTTCCCGGCGCTTGGCGTGGTGGCGGTGAAGGCGGTGCCGCAGCACAACCAGGGGTCGGCGCTGGCAACCTATACGGTTTTTATGGATCTCTCGCTGGGGATCACCGGCCCGCTGGCCGGGCTGCTGATGGCGTGGGCGGGAATTTCATCGATCTATCTGGCGACGGCGGGGCTGGTCGCGGTAGCGCTGCTGCTGGGATGGCGATTAAAAAAACGGCCCCCGGTCAATGAACCGGAGGCCGCGGCGTCAGGCCAGTAGTTACTGGATGACGAGGGTGTTGATAATGTTTTCCGCTTCGGTCTGAGCCTGCTGCTGGTTGTCCGCTGGCAGCGTGATCTGCAGCGTCAGCAGTTTGTCATCAACCTTGCCGAGAAGCACGGAAGACCAGGCGGTCTGGCCCTTAGCGGAGATGATGGTGTCCAGCTGTTGCAGGGTGTGGCCTTTGAGCTCAATGGATTTATTGCTCACGACCTGGAGCTGCGGGTCGCGGCTGCGCTGCTGCTCTTCCAGGCGCTGGCTCATCACCGCCAGCTCTTCGTTGGTATTGTCGCCAACAATCACGATCACCGCTTTTTGTCCGGTGGCATCAGAGTAGACGTGCATATTGTTGGCCTGGGTGCCCAGCTTGCCGCTCTGGTCGGTCATACCGGCAGGCAGGGAGAAGCTCAGTTTGCCATCCAGCAGACTAATAGGTTGCCCGCTGGCGTTGCTTTCCGCAGCAGCCCCGGCAGTCGGCGTTTTGGTATCGCTGTTATCACAGGCAGCAAGCCCCATAACCAGCAGGCCAATACCGACATATTTAACCAAATTGCGCATTGACATCTTCCTTTCGATAAACGGCCATTAACGGCTCATTCGCTTATCTTATCACATCGTTTCGCGAGTACTCTTAACCTGGCTGCAATGCGGATAAATCAGATTTATCTGCCAGTTTTTTCAGCAGCATATTCAACAACATGCCGTACATCGGCAGGAAGAATACGATGCTAATCAGCACTTTGAAGCAATAATCGACGATGGCGATTTCCCCCCAGTGCGCCGCCATAAACGGGTCCGGGCTGCGCCAGAAGGCGATAAAGAAGAAGGCCAGCGTATCGCTGATGTTACCGAAAAGGGTGGATGCCGTGGGCGCCAGCCACCAGCGGCGGCTCTGACGCAGGCGGTTAAAGACGTGGACGTCAAGGATTTGCCCCAGCGCGTAGGCCATAAAGCTGGCGGCGGCGATACGAGCGACAAACAGGTTAAAGCTGGTTAAGGCGGCAAAGCCCTGCCACTCGCCCATGTAGAACAGCGCGGAAACCCCGTAGGAGATCAGCAGCGCCGGGATCATCACCGCGAGGATAATGCGTCGCGCCAGCGGAGCGCCGAAAATGCGTACCGTCAGATCGGTGGCGAGGAAAATAAACGGAAAGCTGAACGCGCCCCAGGTGGTATGAAAACCAAAGATGGAGATCGGTAGCTGCACCAGATAGTTACTGGAAGTGATGACCAGCAGATGGAAAAGCGATAGCCAGATCAGCGCTTTTTTACGCTGTACGGTAGTAAACGGACTCATATTGTGACCTTTTTATGCCCATTATTCTTCAAGCTGCAGATGCGTTAACTTTCTTCGCTCATCCCAGTCACTTACTGATGTAAGCTCCTGGAAATTCGCTGCGTCGTCGCCTTTCTGCAACTCGAATGATTTAGGGCCAGAGAGTTGGGGTGAGGGAACCCAATAAAAACGGCTGCATGATACTGCGTTGCGTGCGTAATGCAATGGTTGTTTTTCGCGCAAACGTTAACCTGGCTTGCGTACTGGCGAACTGGGGGTAAACTAGGGCCGTTTTGTTAATGTGAGATGAAAATGAGCGAACTTTTCTCCAGCCCTGACCATACGCTTGATGCGCAGGGGCTTCGTTGCCCGGAACCGGTGATGATGGTGCGCAAGACCGTGCGTACGATGCCGGTGGGCGAGACGCTGCTAATCGTGGCCGACGATCCGGCGACCACCCGCGATATTCCCGGTTTCTGCCGCTTTATGGAGCATGAGCTACTGGCGCAGGAAACCGAGGCGCTGCCGTACCGCTATCTGATTCGTAAAAGCCACTGAGCCAGGCCTCCCCGGATCGCGGCTGACGCCTTATCCGGGCTACAAAAAACAGACCGCACTAACCTGTAGCCCGGGCAAGGCGCGTCAAGCGCCGCCTCCGGGGCTTGCCCTTACTTCTTGCGCAGCAACCGCAGCGCGTTAGCGGTGACCAGCACCGTCGCCCCGGTATCAGCCAGCACCGCTAGCCACAGGCCGGTCAGGCCGAGCAAGGTGGTGACGAGGAAAATGCCCTTCAGACCCAAAGCGATGGCGATGTTCTGCCGGATATTGGCGTGGGTGGCGCGCGCCAGCGAAATCATCTGCGCCAGCCCGGTCAGGCGGTTATGGGTCAATGCCGCATCGGCGGTCTCCAGAGCAACGTCGGTGCCGCTGCCCATCGCGATACCTATCGTCGCCGCTTTCATCGCCGGCGCATCGTTGATACCGTCGCCGACCATGGCCAGCGGCGACTGGGCATTAAGCGCTATCACCGCCTGCACTTTGTCCGCGGGCAGCAGCCCGGCGCGGAACGCCAGTCCCAGCTCGTTAGCGATAGCCGCCGCCGCACGTGGATTATCGCCGGTCAGTATCACTCCCTGAACGCCCAACTGATGGAGCTCATCCACCGCCTGACGGGCATCATCGCGAAGCGTATCGCGCAGCGCCAGAATCCCCAGCAGCGTCTTATCGCGCATTACCAGCACCACGGTTTGCCCGGCGCTCTCCAGCTGCTGAATAGGTTCATCGTACTGCGGATCGCGAGTTTTACCGGCGGCGCAAATCAGCACCTGGCGTCCTTCAACCTGAGCCTCAATGCCGGATCCGGCCAGCGCGCGCTGATCGCTTGCCGACGGAATGACCAGCCGGCGCTGTTCTGCCTCACGCACGATAGCCTGGGCTAACGGGTGGCTGGAGCCTTGCTCCACGGCGGCCGCGAGCGCCAGCAGATCGTTTTCGCTGATGTCTGCGGTCGCCATCACCGCGGTGACGCGCGGCTGGCCGATGGTCAGGGTACCGGTTTTATCAAACGCCACCTGGCGCACGCGGCCGAGCTGCTCCAGCGCCGCGCCGCCTTTAATCAGCGCGCCGCGTCGTGCCGCTACCGCCAGCCCGGAGGTAATTGCCGCCGGGGTGGAGATCACCAGCGCGCACGGACAGCCAATCAGCAGCAGCGTTAAGCCTTTATAGATCCACGGCAGCCAGGCGCCCGCAAACAGCAGCGGCGGAACAATGGCCACCAGCAGGGCGACGACCATAATCGCCGGGGTATAGATGCGGCTAAAGCGATCGATAAAGCGTTCAATCGGCGCGCGGCGCTCCTCCGCTTCTTCAATCAGCTTAAGAATACGATCGATAGCGCTGTCGCCCGGTTCGGAGATCACCGTCAGCTGTACCAGACGATCGACGCTGGTGGCGCCGGCCGCTACGCGTTCCCCGGCGTTACGCTCTACCGGTACGGATTCACCGGTCAAAGCGCTCTCATCGAAGCTGGCGAAGGGGGAGAGTAGCTGGCCATCGGCAGGGAGGCGGCCTCCGGCGGCGACTTCAATCACGTCGCCGGGGCGCAGGTCGCGCTGGGCTACGGTTTCACGCACGCCATCGCGTACGCGGATTGCCGTGTCGGGCTTCAGCGCCATCAATGCGCTGACGCCTTGCCGCGCGCGGCTGGCGGCCCATCCCTCAAGACGTTCGCCGATTAAAAACAGTAGCAGGACCATCGCCGCTTCGGCGGTGGCGCCGATAAACAGCGCGCCGATGGCTGCGACGCTCATCAGGGTTTCAATGGCGAACCAGCTTCCGCTTCTGATCAGGCGTATCGCTTGCCGGGCGACCGGCCACAGGCCAACCAGCGTGGTTGCGATGAAGGCGATTTCGCCCAGAGGCGGGCTGAACTGCTCCAGCCCCCAGCTTAGTCCCATCATGATGACCAGCGTGATGAGCGGCAGATTCTCGCGCAGCCACGAGGTGGACTCCTCTGCCCGTGGTGCGTTTTCATCACGCAGCTGATAGCCCGCGGCGCGCACGGCGCTTTCGATTTGCGGACCAACATCGCCCTCGGCGTTGACCAGCAGCTTTTCGGTGGCGAACAGTACCTGCACCTGGCTGACCCCCGGTACCTGGCGAACGGCGGTTTCGACCTTGTGCGCGCAGGCTGCGCAATCCATGCCTTCTACCAGCCAACTAAAGCGTGCGTGCCTCAGAGCCTCGTTTTCCTCGGTGGTTTCGCTGCGGCAGGCGTGGTCCGCGCAGCAGCTTTCCGCCGGCTGCGCGGCAGGGGTAAATTTTAACGATGAGAAGTGTGGGACTTTTTTATCCTGCGATTCTGGAGCCGACATAGGACCCTCCGGGTAATGATAATTTTCTCATTACCCGCAGGATACACTCTGGAGTCGACTCCAGAGTCAAGCGCTTAATTACAAATAAAGCGCGCGGACGATCAGGAAGTGCCCGGCGAAGTAAAATGCCGAGGAGATCGCGTTGTCAGCGCGGAAGCGGCGGCGATAATGGCTGATCAGCCAGACCGCGTTGCCGAGCAGCAGGAATGCCGCGCCAGCGAAGCCGGACAGGGCGGTATCCGTCGGGCGGGCGAACCACAGCTCCCCGGCCAGCCAGACCATCACCAGCGTCATCGCGATAAAGGTAAACACCGGCATCCGCATCTCTTCCAGACGCGTCCAGATAATCGCCAGCAGCAGCGCGCCGAGGATCAGCAGCACCAGCGGCAGCGGCCAGAAGAAAGATAGCGTCAGCTGGCTGGCAAACCAGATGGTGTAGAGCAGATGCGAGAGAAAGAATGCCCCCACGGCGTACATTACCCGCTGCCGCGGCAGCAGGGTCAGCGCGTCGCCGACCAGCGAGGCGCAAAGCCCCGCCAGCACCAGATAGCTGATGGCGTTAAACATCGGCGCTTGCCAGGCCAGTAACAGAAGCAGGATCAGCGTGACGGGTTTAAACACCCAGCGACGCCAGGCAGGCCCACGATAAGACGCATCGACGTAAAGCCATGCGGAGAAACAGACAGCAATAAATGACCAAAGCATAGTAAGTCCCTGTATCTGTTATCATTACGTAAGTGATTGTACTTACAGTACTGAATCTCAGTGTAGTGGTTTGCAGAGGAAGATGACAATGATAATCAAGCCACAGTATGCTTATTCCTGATAATTCCTGGGGGCAAGGTGAATGAGTAAAGTTCCGCTGTTTTTTATGGTTGCCGTTGCCATCATTGCGGTTGCCGCGTCGTATCGCTATGTGCAGCAGCGTCGGGAAAAAATGGATAACGATGCCGCGCCGCTGTTGCAAAAACGGGTGGTGGTGAGCAATAAGCGGGAGAAGGTGATTAACGATCGCCGTTCGCGCCAGCAGACGGTGACGCCTGCCGGCAGCGAAATGCGTTATGAAGCAAGCTTCAGGCCGGAAAGCGGCGGGCTGGAAGTGGTTTTTCGTCTGCAGGCGCCGCAGTATCATGCGCTAAGCGTCGGCGATAAGGGCGTACTGAGCTATAAAGGTTCGCGGTTTATGGGTTTTACGCCCGAGCCCTGAACCTTTTATTCGGCCTTATTTCTTCTTCAGGGTCGCCTTGAGCTTTTTCTGCCAGGCGACCAGTTCGAACACGCCGAAGATGAAAATACGAATTTGCTCGAAGCGCCCCAGCGGCGGCATCTCTTTCGTCTGCGTCGCCTTGAGCAGCGTGAGCTGCAGGCCGTGCATCAGAATCATAAAGATCAGCGCCACGTTAACAAAGATATTGAGCGGCTTTGGGAACGGTTGGAACAGATTCAGCAATAAAAACGCCCACACGCACAGCATCAGCAAGCGGCCAAAGTTAATCAGCATGGTTTTCTCCTTGTGCCTCACGTTGATAGAGACGGTAGGCGACCTGTCCGGCTACTTTCTCACGGTACGGATGCCAGTTTACAGGCACCGGCGGTAACCCGTTTTCAACTTCACTTTCAATGTAGATGAGCGCTTCATCGCTAAGCCAGCCGTTGTTTTCCAGCAGCTTTAGCGTCTCTTCAAGCAGCCCTTTGCGAAACGGGGGATCGACAAACACGATGTGATGCGGCGTGCCCGCCTGAGCAAGAAACGCTAAGGTATTGGTATTCACGACTTTGCCGTTGCTGGCTTTGAGAGTCGCCAGATTTTTTTGCAACTGCTGCGCGACGCCGCGTTCCATTTCCAGCAGCGTGGCGTTAGCCGCGTAGCGGGAGAGGGCTTCAAGGCCCAGCGCGCCGCTGCCGGCGAAGCAATCGAGGCAGTTCGCGTCAACGATCGACGGCGCTAGCCAGTTAAATAGCGTTTCGCGCACCCGGTCGGTGGTCGGGCGCAGACCCGGGCTCTCCGGCACCGGTAATTTACGGCCTCGCCATTGCCCGCCGATAATACGGATCTGACCGCTGCCTGCGTGGTTTGGTTTCTTCATTTCTTTGCTCAAGTCTCAACTTCCGGGCTGCTATTCTAACGATCGCCAGCGGTTGACGAAACCTTAATCCGGGGGCGGTGATGCGAGTTAAGTTAAGTGGTAGACTATCCGACTAATTTCATCATTTTTCAGCTTCCGCTATCAACAGGCCGAAGCTGTGCCATGAATTAACAGCGAGGAGTGTAGTCGCAAATGGCGAAAGACAAAAAACGTGGCTTCTTTTCCTGGCTGGGCTTTGGTCAAAAAGAACAGGCGCAGGAAACCGACGCAGAACAAAAAGTAGAAGCCCAGCAAGAGGTTGAAGAACAGGCTCCGGAAAGCGAAACGCCTGCGGCTGCGCCGGAAACGGTCGACGCGCCGGCGACGGAGCACCAGGATGCCGAAGCCTTTGCCGCCGAGGTGGTCGAGGTGACCGGGCAGGTTGTGGAGAGCGAACAGCCGCAGGCGGTTGTCGACTCCCCGGCGGTTGAGACGATTGCAAAACCGCCTGTGGTTGATGAAATTGTCGCTGAGCCTGTAGTTGAAGAAGCTATCGCCGAGCCGGTAGTGGCTGAAGCTATAGTTGAGCTGACGCCGGAAGAGGTGATTGCCGAACCGGAAGCTGTCGTTGTTGAAAAGGGTGAAGAAGCTGTCATTGAAGAGCCGGAAATCGTTGAGCCGGTAGAAGAAGCCGAAATCACCGACGAAGAGCTGGAAGCGCAGGCGCTGGCTGCAGCCGATGCGGCGGAAAACGCCGTGGAAGTGGTGCCGGACGAAACCGTGGTGACGCCGTTAGAGCAGGAAAAACCCACCAAAGAAGGGTTCTTCGCTCGCCTCAAACGCAGCCTGATAAAAACCAAGCAGAACCTCGGTTCCGGATTTATCAGTCTGTTCCGCGGCAAGAAAATCGACGATGATCTGTTTGAAGAGCTGGAAGAGCAACTGCTGATTGCCGATGTTGGCGTGGAAACCACCCGTAAGATCATCACTAATCTTACCAACGACGCCAGCCGCAAGCAGTTGCGCGACGCCGAGGCGCTGTACGGCCTGCTTAAAGAAGAGATGGGCGATATTCTGGCGAAGGTGGACGAGCCGCTGAACGTAGAAGGCAAGGCGCCATTTGTCATTCTGATGGTTGGCGTCAACGGCGTCGGTAAAACCACCACCATCGGCAAGCTGGCGCGTCAGTTTGAGCAGCAGGGCAAATCGGTGATGCTGGCCGCGGGCGATACCTTCCGCGCGGCGGCGGTAGAGCAGCTTCAGGTGTGGGGTCAGCGCAACAATATTCCGGTGATTGCCCAGCATACCGGCGCGGATTCGGCATCGGTTATTTTCGATGCCATCCAGGCGGCGAAGGCGCGCAACATTGACGTCCTGATTGCCGATACTGCGGGTCGTCTGCAGAATAAATCGCACCTGATGGAAGAACTGAAGAAGATTGTCCGCGTCATGAAAAAACTGGATGTCGATGCGCCGCATGAGGTCATGCTGACCATTGACGCCAGCACCGGGCAAAACGCGATTAGCCAGGCCAAACTGTTCCATGAGGCGGTTGGACTGACCGGCATCACTTTGACTAAGCTGGATGGTACCGCCAAGGGCGGGGTTATCTTCTCGGTTGCCGATCAGTTCGGTATTCCGATTCGCTACATCGGTGTTGGCGAACGTATTGAAGATCTGCGTCCGTTTAATGCGGGCGACTTTATTGAGGCACTTTTTGCCCGAGAGGATTAAAAATGATTCGCTTTGAACAAGTCAGCAAAGCCTATCTCGGTGGGAGACAAGCGCTGCAGGGGGTGACTTTTCACCTGCAGGCGGGTGAGATGGCGTTTCTGACCGGCCATTCCGGCGCGGGGAAAAGTACCCTGCTGAAGCTTATCTGCGGTATCGAGCGGCCCAGCGCCGGCAAAATCCTTTTCGGCGGCCATGACATTAGCCGCCTGAAGAGCCGCGAAGTGCCGTTTTTGCGCCGTCAGATTGGCATGATTTTCCAGGACCATCATCTGCTGATGGACCGTACCGTTTACGATAATGTGGCGATCCCGCTGATTATCGCCGGCGCCAGCGGTGATGACATTCGCCGTCGCGTGTCGGCGGCGCTGGATAAAGTCGGGCTGCTGGACAAAGCGAAAAACCTGCCGATTCAGCTTTCAGGCGGGGAACAACAGCGCGTGGGTATCGCCCGCGCGGTGGTCAACAAACCAGCGGTCCTGCTGGCGGATGAACCGACCGGTAACCTCGACGAAGCGCTGTCGGAAGGGATCTTACGTCTGTTTGAAGAGTTTAACCGCGTTGGGGTGACGGTGCTGATGGCGACGCATGATCTGGGGCTTATCTCCAGTCGTCCGTATCGCGTTCTGTCCCTCAGCGAGGGGCATATGCATGGAGGCCATATCGGTGAATAAGCGCGAGGCAATGAACCACATTCGCCGGTTCGGCAATCGATTCGATCGTTTCCGCAATGCGGGCGGAGCGGGCGGCAGCGGTGGACGCAATACGTCGAAGCGGCCTAAGGCGGCGCCGAATCCGGCTTCCCGCAAGAGCAACGTGTTCAATGAACAGGTGCGCTATGCCTGGCATGGCGCGGTGCAGGATCTGAAAAGCACGCCCCTGGCGACGTTCCTGACGGTGATGGTAATCGCCATTTCGTTGACCCTGCCAAGCGTCTGCTACATGGTCTACAAAAACGTCAGCACCGCGGCGTCGCAGTATTATCCCACGCCGCAAATCACCGTCTATCTGGAGAAAACGCTGGATGACGATGCCGCTGCGCGGGTAGTCGGGCAGCTGCAGGCGGAGCAGGGCGTCGAGAAGGTCAACTATCTGTCGCGCGATGAAGCCCTTGGCGAATTCCGCAACTGGTCAGGCTTCGGCGGCGCGCTGGATATGCTGGAAGAGAACCCGCTGCCGGCGGTGGCGATCGTCGTGCCGAAAATTGATTTCCAGAGTGTCGAAGCGCTGAACACGCTGCGCGACCGCGTGAGCCACGTTCAGGGCGTTGATGAAGTCCGAATGGATGATAGCTGGTTTGCGCGCCTCTCGTCGCTGACCGGGCTGGTCGGACGCGTGTCGGCGATGATCGGCGTACTGATGGTGGCGGCGGTGTTCCTGGTGATCGGCAACAGCGTGCGTCTGAGCATTTTCGCCCGCCGCGATACCATTAACGTGCAGAAACTGATTGGCGCAACCGACGGCTTTATTCTGCGTCCTTTTCTTTACGGCGGTGCGCTGCTGGGGTTCTCCGGCGCGTTTCTGTCGCTGATCCTGTCGGAAATTATGGTCATGCGCCTTTCGTCGGCGGTCACCGAAGTGGCGAAAGTCTTCGGCACGCAGTTTGAACTCAGCGGCTTAGGCTTTGATGAGTGCCTGCTGATGCTGATTGTTTGCTCAATGATTGGCTGGGTCGCCGCCTGGCTGGCAACTGTACAACATTTACGTCACTTTACTCCCGAGTAGTAAAAATCTGGTATAATCTTTCCCTGCACTGAATATCTCTCTGCAGGGAAAGAGTCCCTGTCGACGCTTCCCTAAACTTCATAACCATGTCACATTTTGTGCGTAATCTATTCACATCGTTGCATGGAACTTGTGGATAAAATCACTGTCTGATACTAATGTGAGTGATATTCTCGTTGCTCATCAATGCTGGCATGTTTGTTGCTCCGCTGTGAGGACAGAATGGTGCCAGAAGATATCGATTGAGAGGATTTGAATGACCAAAGATATGCAAACTTTAGCCTTAGCCCCCGTTGGTAACCTGGAATCGTACATCCGGGCTGCTAACACTTGGCCGATGTTGTCGGCTGATGAAGAGCGGGAGCTTGCTGAAAAGCTGCATTACCAGGGCGATCTGGAAGCAGCGAAAAAGCTGATCCTGTCTCACCTGCGCTTTGTTGTTCATATTGCTCGTAACTACTCGGGTTATGGCCTACCGCAGGCGGATCTGATTCAGGAAGGCAACATTGGCCTGATGAAAGCCGTGCGCCGTTTTAACCCGGAAGTGGGCGTGCGTCTGGTTTCCTTCGCCGTGCACTGGATCAAAGCGGAGATTCATGAATACGTTCTGCGTAACTGGCGTATTGTGAAGGTCGCGACCACGAAAGCGCAGCGTAAGCTGTTCTTTAACCTGCGTAAAACTAAGCAGCGTCTGGGCTGGTTCAACCAGGACGAAGTCGAAATGGTGGCTCGCGAACTGGGCGTATCGAGCAAAGACGTGCGTGAGATGGAGTCACGTATGGCGGCGCAGGATATGACCTTCGACATGTCGTCGGATGATGAATCTGATAGCCAGCCGATGGCGCCGGTGCTCTATCTGCAGGATAAAACGTCTAACTTTGCCGACGGCATTGAAGACGACAACTGGGAAGAGCAGGCGGCGAACAAGCTGACCGACGCGATGCAGGGTCTTGACGAACGTAGCCAGGATATCATCCGCGCCCGCTGGCTGGACGAAGACAATAAGTCCACGCTGCAGGAGCTGGCGGATCGCTACGGCGTATCGGCCGAGCGAGTACGGCAGCTTGAAAAGAACGCCATGAAAAAACTGCGCGCCGCTATCGAAGCCTAATCTGCGCGCCAGTCCCGCGATAACGCCCCACATTACGTTGGGGCGTTTTGTTTTTCTGCCTCCGTCAGCGCCTGCGGGCAGTGCCTGTTCAGACACTCAAGCAGCACGTTGAACGCTGGCTCCATCTGCGTTTCCGGCTGCGAAGCAAACCCCATCAACAGTCCTTTCTTCCGCTGCGCCGTCAGGTAATAGCGCGACAGCGGACGCACTAAAATATTGCGCGCGTTGGCATCGCGGGCAATCGCCACGTCATCTGCCTCATCCGGCAAATTCAGAATCAGATGCAGTCCGGCATTGTCGCTGAAGTCCGACAGCGCATGCGCTCCGCAGTGCCGCTGAATCAGTTCGGTCAAAAAGACGCGACGGCGGCTGTAGAGCAGGCGCATGCGACGAATGTGCGCCGAGTAATGACCGGCATTGATAAATTCCGCCAGCGCCAGCTGGATAAGCGAATGGCCGCCGCGGTAGAGCTCGGCATGGGCGTTTTTGAGTTCAGCCGCAAGCGGTCGAGGCAGCACGACGTAGCCCAGCCGCAGCCCCGGGTAGAGCGTTTTACTGAACGTGCCGACGTAGACCACCGGCGCTTCGGGGACTAAGCCCTGTAGCGCCGGGATCGGCTGGCCGGAAAAGCGAAACTCGCTGTCGTAATCATCTTCCACAATCCAGCTGCCGTGCTGATGGGCCAGGGTGAGCAGGCGCTGTCGGCGTTCAAGGCTCATTACCGCGCCGAGGGGATACTGATGGGATGGCGTAACGAAGATCAGCCGCGGCGCTTCGGCTACGCTTTCGGGCGGGCACAGGCCGCTGGCATCCACCACAATCGGCTCAGCCCGCACTTCATTCATCGCCAGCACGTGGCGAATGCCCCAGTAGGAAGGCTCCTCCACCCAGGCGAGATCGCCGCGGTCGCACAGCATGCGGGTGATCAGGTCGATGGCCTGGTGGATCCCTTCAGTAATAAGAATTTGATCTGCCTGACACAGAACGCCGCGCGCTACTCTCAGATAGTCCACCAACGCGTGCTGCAGCTCGGCGGTACCGCCGTTACAGCTATAGCTGAGCTGTTCGGGTTTTGGACGGCGGCTGATGCGTGCCTGAATTTTACTGAACAGCGGGTGGGGAAATGCATTGACGTCCGGTACGCCGGGGATAAACGCTCCCCACTGACGCGGGCTGGCGCTGATGTGCCCCAGCAGACGTTGGCCGCGACGGGAAAGAGTCCCGCTGGGGGGCTGCGCGGGATGGCTTTCGTTGGCGCTGCTGGCGGGAAGAAACATATCGGGCAGCGTTTTCGCCACGAAAGTGCCGCTGCCGCGACGGGATACAACGTACCCCTCAGCCAGTAGTTGTTCGTAAACTGTTAAAATTGTGTTGCGAGACATTCCTAGTTCCCCCGCCAGATCCCGCGACGGCGGCAGCCGGCTATGGGGCGGGAGAGAACCATCCAGAATGGCGTGGCGAATCGCCTTGTAAAGGCGCTTGTGCAGGAGCGGATCGGTTTCTTTCTGCAATCTGACCAGCACCAGGTCTGCGATAAGCGAACGCAATTGGATCCCTCAGATAATCTGAATTGGTACTCGATTATAGGGCCAAATCCTGTGTAAATAAACGACATAGTTTCGGATTTGTTGCGATAACGTGACACACATGACAGGAGATTCCCGGTGAAAAGTTCAGAACTGAATCAGCGTCGCCAGCAGGCGACTCCACGCGGCGTAGGGGTGATGTGCAGCTACTTTGTTGAGAAAGCTGAGAACGCTACGCTGTGGGATATTGAAGGGAATGAGGTGATCGATTTCGCCGCCGGCATCGCGGTGCTGAATACCGGCCATCGCCACCCAAAAATCGTTGCCGCCGTTGAACAGCAGCTGCAGGCCTTTACCCACACGGCTTACCAGATTGTCCCGTACGAAAGCTATGTCACGCTGGCCGAGCGGATTAACGAACTGGCGCCGATTGACGGTCCGGCGAAAACCGCCTTTTTTACCACGGGGGCAGAAGCGGTTGAAAACGCGGTGAAAATCGCGCGCGCTTATACCGGCCGTCCGGGGTTGATTACCTTCGGCGGCGGCTTCCACGGTCGTACGTTTATGACCATGGCGCTGACCGGCAAAGTGGCGCCTTACAAGATTGGTTTCGGCCCGTTCCCGGGCTCGGTTTATCACGCCGTCTACCCTAACGCCGCCCATGGCATTACCACCGCCGACGCGATGAAGAGCCTGGAGCGCATTTTCAAAGCGGATATCGCGGCCGATCAGGTGGCGGCGATTGTGCTGGAGCCGATTCAGGGGGAAGGCGGCTTTAACGTTGCCCCGCCTGAGTTTATGCAGGCGCTGCGCGCGCTGTGCGATACCCACGGCATTCTGCTGATTGCCGATGAAGTACAAACCGGCTTTGCGCGCACCGGCAAGCTATTTGCGATGCAGCACTATGATGTGAAGCCTGACCTGATGACGATGGCCAAAAGCCTGGCCGGCGGTTTCCCGCTCTCCGGCGTGGTAGGTCGCGCCGAGGTGATGGATGCGCCTGCGCCTGGCGGCCTGGGCGGCACCTATGCCGGTAACCCGCTGGCGGTCGCGGCGGCGCACGCGGTGCTGGACGTGATTGAAGAAGAACAGCTGTGCCAGCGCGCTGAGCGCTTAGGCAGCCATCTGAAAGAGGTGTTGAATCAGGCGCGTCAAAGCTGCCCGGCCATTGCTGACGTTCGCGGTCAGGGCTCGATGGTGGCGGTGGAGTTTAACGATCCGCAAACCGGGGAGCCGTCGGCGGAGATCACCCGTCAAATCCAGCAACAAGCCCAGGAGAACGGCCTGCTGCTGCTGAGCTGCGGCGTCTATGGCAACGTTATTCGCTTCCTCTATCCGTTAACGATTCCGGATGCGCAGTTTACGAAAGCGCTGGATATTCTGGCCCGCGTGCTGAAGCGCTAACTTTTCGTCCGGTCAGGCTGCGGCGGCACGGAAGCCGAACAGAAACAGGAGGCCGCAGACTGGTTATTCATGCTCAGCGTGAGTGGTTTATCACCCTGATATCACCTTTTTTCCGGCAGCGCACGCTGCCGGAATAAAACGGAAAATATTATGTCTGACAACTCCACCTTTTCTTCGGTTCTGACGAGCCGGGAGCGTACCGCTGTACCTGCAAAATCTCTGAGTTTCATTGAAGGCGTGTCGATGATCGTCGGCACCAATATCGGCGCTGGGGTGCTATCCATCGCCTATGCCTCCAGCAAAGCGGGCTTTCTGCCGCTGCTGTTTTGGCTGATTGTGGTCGGTAGTCTGACGACCATTACCATGCTCTACGTAGCGGAGTCGACGCTGCGCACGCGCAAGCATCTGCAGCTTAGCGGCCTGTCGCAGCGCTACGTTGGCCGCTTTGGCGCGCTGATGATGTTCCTCTCTGTTTGCGTCAACAGCGTCGGCGCGCTGACGGCCTATATGACCGGCAGCGGTAAATTATTGCATTCGTTATTCGGTATCTCGCCGGCTCTCGGCAGCGCGCTGTTTTTTATTCCGGCGGCCGGGGTACTTTATCTTGGCCTGAAGGCGATTGGCCGGAGCGAGAAATTTATCAGTATCGGCATGGTCGTCATGATAACCATACTTGTCGCCGCGACGTTGCTGAAAGAGACCGCCAGCGTCGGCTATTTGCTGGATGGTAACTGGCTGTATATGGTGCCGGTATTTAACGTTGTCGCGTTCTGCTTCTCCGCGCAGTATATCGTGCCGGAAATGGCGCGCGGTTTCGCTGATAAACCGGAGAAACTGCCGAAGGCCATTATGGTGGGAATGTTATTAACCTTTTGCCTGCTGGCGCTGGTCCCGCTCTCGGTGATTGCATTAAGCGGGCTGGATAATATTTCTGATGTGGCGACCATTTCCTGGGGCCGTGCACTCGGCGAGTGGGCCTTCTTCTCGGCAAACCTTTTTGCGCTCTGCGCGATGCTGACCTCCTATTGGGGGCTGGGCGGCAGCTTCCTGACCAATATCTTCGATCAGTTTCGCCTTGGCAACGACGAGCAGCCGTTGAAACGCTTTAAGGTGCTGTTAGTGGTCGCCGTACCGCCTTTCATTCTGGCCTACAGTGGGATGGTATCCTTCGTGAATGCGCTCTATTTTGCCGGGGTATTTAGCGGGGTGATTTTATCTATCATGCCGATCCTGATCCTTAAAGGCTCGCGCAGGCAGGGTGATATCAATCCCGGCTGGACCTGCCCGGCGCTGATTACGCATCCTTTAATCCAGATCTTCATCGTATTGCTCTATCTTTGCAGCGCCGCCTACGCCATTGCTTCCGCCTTTGGCTACCTGCCTGCGGGCTGGTAGTACCGTCGCTCATGCCACCGCGTTCGGTTTATTCCGGCGCGGGTTTTTATTTGTCACTTATCTGTTACATACTCCGCAATTTTATCGTTTCCAATTCTCCTGAATGACGGTATGTTTAGCATAGTGTGCTGCAAAAGCGCAGGCGGCAGACCCTAATCTAACTATCATATGCTTTACTTATGTGTCTAATTAGAATAATGCGCTAATAAACAACATCACAACAAATGCAAAAACCATAATAATGGGGAGCCTCAGGATGAATATGAAGGGTAAAGCGTTACTGGCAGGATGTATTGCCTTAATCATGAGCGGTGCGGCAATGGCCGAGGATATCAAAGTGGCCGTTGTTGGCGCGATGTCCGGTCCGGTAGCGCAGTACGGCGACCAGGAGTTCACTGGCGCAGAGCAGGCTATTGCGGATATCAACGCTAAAGGCGGTATCAAAGGCAATAAGCTGCAGATGGTAAAGTACGATGACGCCTGTGACCCGAAACAAGCGGTTGCCGTCGCCAACAAAGTGATTAACGACGGTATCAAATACGTTATCGGCCACCTGTGCTCTTCTTCCACCCAGCCGGCGTCTGATATCTATGAAGATGAAGGCGTGCTGATGATCACCCCGGCGGCCACCGCGCCGGAGCTGACAGCTCGCGGCTATCACCTGATTCTGCGCACTACCGGCCTGGACTCCGACCAGGGGCCAACCGCCGCCAAATATATTCTGGAAAGCGTGAAACCACAGCGTATCGCGATTGTTCACGATAAGCAGCAGTACGGCGAAGGCCTGGCCCGTGCTGTACAGGATAATCTGAAGAAGGGTGGCGCCAACGTGGTGTTCTTTGATGGCATCACCGCCGGCGAGAAAGACTTCTCTACCCTGGTGGCGCGCCTGAAAAAAGAGAATATCGACTTCGTTTACTACGGCGGCTATCACCCGGAGATGGGGCAGATCCTGCGTCAGTCTCGCGCCGCTGGCCTGAAAACGCAGTTTATGGGGCCGGAAGGTGTCGCCAACGTGTCGCTGTCTAATATCGCGGGCGCTTCTGCGGAAGGTATGCTGGTCACCAAGCCGAAAAACTACGACCAGGTTCCGGCGAACAAACCGATTGTGGATGCGATCAAGGCGAAGAAACAGGATCCGAGCGGCGCGTTCGTGTGGACCACCTATGCCGCGCTGCAGTCGCTGGAAGCGGGCCTGAATCAGTCTGACGATCCGGCTGAAATCGCGAAATACCTGAAAGGGGCAACGGTTGAGACCGTGATGGGGCCGCTCTCCTGGAACGAGAAGGGCGATCTGAAAGGCTTCGAATTCGGTGTGTTTACCTGGCATGCCAATGGTACAGCGACCGACGCCAAATAAATTTAACCTGCGCCTTTCGCGCCGCAGAGGCGTTGGCTGCACGCTTCAACCCCGGTCACTTACTGATGTAAGCTCCCGGGGATTTCAGCGCTTGCCGCCTTTCTGCAACGCGAAATGCTGGGTTAAATCAGTTGATCCTTGCCTCTTCGCATAGGCGAGGAGAAAGGTAAAAGCAAAAAGGCAACGTAAGTTGCCTTTTTTAGTCGGTAGGCCGGGTAAGGCGTTACGCCGCAACCCGGGGAATGCACCGGGGTTGATGCATTGGTGCGGTTTCTTCCCGGGTCACCCGGGCTACAGGCTGGTGCGGTCTGGTTTTTTGTCGCCCGGGTAAGGCGTTCGGCCGCAATCCGGGAATGTTCAGCCTTCTTTCGCCGATTTACTGATTTTTTACCCAACCGCCCGTTTGCGCGCTAAAACCCAGCGCCTGCATAAACGCCGCCATCACGCCGCGGTCTTCCACGCCGGCATCCGCAATCCGCCAACTGGTGATTTCTGGATTATCCTTTAGCGCTTCTTCCACTAAATATTGCCCGACGCCGCGACGGCGGGTCACTTCACGCACGCACAGCGCGCTGAGTTCGCCCTCAACGCCATTCAGCGTAATACGTACCGCTCCCAGCAGACGCTCGTTGAAGCGGGCGGCGTAAATACGATGGCTCTCATCTATCGCCAGCGCCGCGAGATCCTGCGACGGCCAGATTTTCCCTAAGTCGATGCGATCCTGATCGCTGAAGTGTTGTAAACGAATAATGGTCAATTTCATGCTCGGTGAGTCCAGTTAAAACGGATGCGTCAGTGTATCCAAATTCCCCGCCAGGCGGAGCGCCGTTTTTTGCCTCGTCATCAGGGGATTCGTTTTCCTGGAAGGAACAGGGTAGAGCAATTCATCATGGATCGAAAAATAAGCAGAATTTTAACCTGATATATAGCGTTTTATTCCGCCTTATGTATCGTTATTTTATGCTGTTTGCTGGACTTTTTTTGTTTATCTTCCCGTAAATACAGAATATTATCTTTGCTTAATCGACTGAAAAATAGAGAATTTACTCTGTATTCAGGCAAGAAACCTCGCTAAACCATTAAAGATAATGGTAAAAGTAGCGTTGTTTAAGAAAAGCACAGAATGCTTTTTAACCATAAAAATACAAAATATTTACACCACATCACGAACGGGGTTCTGCAGCATGAAAAGGAACGCGAAAACGGTTATCGCGGGGTTAGTCGCACTGGCGATGTCCCAGGCGGCTTTTGCCAAAGATATTAAGGTCGCCGTTGTTGGCGCGATGTCTGGCCCGGTAGCCCAGTGGGGCGATATGGAATTTAACGGCGCGCGCCAGGCAATCAAAGACATTAACGCTCAGGGGGGCATTAAGGGCGATAAGCTGGTCGGCGTAGAGTACGATGACGCCTGTGACCCGAAACAGGCCGTTGCGGTGGCGAACAAAATCGTCAATGACGGCATCCAGTATGTTATCGGCCACCTCTGCTCTTCTTCCACTCAGCCGGCATCCGATATCTATGAAGATGAAGGCATTTTGATGATCTCGCCGGGAGCGACTAACCCGGAGCTGACTCAGCGCGGTTATCAGTACATCATGCGTACTGCGGGTCTGGACTCCTCGCAGGGACCGACCGCCGCTAAATACATCATGGAAACCGTCAAACCGCAGCGTATTGCTATCATTCATGATAAACAGCAGTACGGCGAAGGCCTGGCGCGCTCTGTTCAGGAAAGCCTGAAAAAAGGCGGCGCGAATATCGTCTTCTTCGACGGCATCACCGCTGGCGAAAAAGACTTCTCCGCGCTGCTGGCGCGCCTGAAAAAAGAGAATATCGACTTCGTTTACTACGGCGGCTACTACCCGGAAATGGGTCAGATGCTGCGCCAGGCGCGTTCCGTAGGGCTGAAAACCGTGTTTATGGGCCCGGAAGGCGTGGGTAACGCGTCGCTGTCCAATATCGCGGGCGATGCGGCGGAAGGCATGCTGGTCACGATGCCAAAACGCTATGACCAGGACCCGGCTAACAGCGCTATCGTTGACGCGCTCAAAGCGGAGAAGAAGGACCCGAGCGGTCCGTATGTCTGGATCACCTACGCCGCCGTACAGTCACTGGCGCAGGCGATGGACCGGGCCGGAAGCCAGGAGCCGCTGGATTTAATCAAAGATCTGAAAGCTCACGGCGCGAAAACCGTGATTGGGCCGCTGAATTGGGACGAAAAAGGCGATTTGAAGGGATTTGAGTTTGGTGTCTTCCAGTGGCACGCGGATGGGTCATCCACCCTCGCGAAATAAGCCATAAGACAAGTTATCCCACCGCCCGTGCAAAGCGGGCGGGTTGAAAAAGGTTACCTTATGTCCGAGCAGTTTCTCTATTTTTTGCAGCAGATGTTTAACGGCGTCACGCTGGGAAGCACCTATGCGCTGATTGCCATCGGCTATACCATGGTGTACGGCATTATCGGCATGATCAACTTCGCCCACGGCGAGGTGTATATGATTGGCAGCTACGTCTCCTTCATGATCATTGCCGCCCTGATGATGATGGGTATTGATACCAGCTGGCTGCTGGTTGCCGCTGGATTCGTCGGCGCTATCGTGATTGCCAGCGCCTACGGCTGGAGTATCGAGCGCGTGGCCTACCGGCCGGTGCGCAGCTCAAAACGCCTGATTGCGCTGATCTCCGCCATCGGGATGTCGATCTTCTTGCAAAACTACGTCAGCCTGACGGAAGGCTCGCGCGATGTCGCGCTGCCAAGCCTGTTTAACGGCCAGTGGACGGTGGGCAGTAGCGACAACTTCTCCGCGACCATTACCACCATGCAGCTGGTGATCTGGGTGGTGACGTTTATCGCCATGCTGGCGCTAACGCTGTTTATTCGCTATTCCCGCATGGGGCGCGCCTGCCGCGCCTGCGCTGAAGATCTGAAAATGGCCAGCCTGCTCGGGATTAACACCGACCGCGTGATTGCGCTGACCTTTGTGATCGGCGCGGCAATGGCGGCGGTTGCCGGCGTTCTGCTCGGACAGTTTTACGGCGTTATCAACCCCTACATCGGCTTTATGGCCGGGATGAAGGCCTTCACCGCTGCGGTTCTGGGCGGCATCGGCAGCATTCCTGGCGCGATGATCGGCGGGCTGATCCTCGGTATTGCCGAAGCGCTCTCTTCTGCCTATCTCAGCACGGAATATAAAGACGTGGTCTCCTTCGCGCTGCTGATCCTGGTTCTGCTGGTGATGCCTACCGGCATCCTGGGCCGTCCGGAGGTAGAAAAAGTATGAAACCGATGCATTTTGCGATGGCGCTGCTGTCGGCAGTTATGTTCTTTATCCTGGCGGGCGTCTTTATGGGCGTGCAGCTGGAGCTTGACGGCACGAAGCTGGTGGTGGATACCGCCGCCGATATCCGCTGGCAGTGGATCTTTATCGGAACCGCAGTGGTTTTCTTCTTCCAGCTGCTGCGTCCCATTTTTCAGAAAACCATGAAGAACGTCTCCGGGCCGAAGTTTATTCTGCCGGCTATCGACGGTTCGACGGTAAAACAGAAGCTATTCCTGATCTCCCTGCTGGTTATCGCCGTGGCGTGGCCGTTTATGGTGTCGCGCGGGACGGTGGATATCGCCACGCTGACGATGATCTATATCATCCTCGGCCTGGGTCTTAACGTGGTGGTGGGGCTTTCCGGCCTGTTGGTGCTGGGCTACGGCGGCTTTTATGCCATCGGCGCCTATACCTTTGCGCTGCTGAACCACTATTACGGCCTGGGGTTCTGGACCTGCCTGCCGCTGGCGGGGCTGGTTTCGGCGGCGGCGGGCTTCCTGCTTGGCTTCCCGGTCCTGCGTCTGCGCGGCGACTATCTGGCGATTGTCACGCTCGGCTTCGGCGAAATCGTGCGCATCCTGCTGCTTAACAACACCGAAATAACCGGCGGTCCGAACGGCATTAGCCAGATCCCAAAACCGACGCTCTTCGGCCTTGAATTTAGCCGCAGCGCCCGTGAAGGCGGCTGGGATACGTTCAGCAACTTCTTTGGCGTGAAGTACGACCCCTCCGATCGCGTCATTTTCCTCTACCTGGTCGCTCTGCTGCTGGTGGTGTTAAGTCTGTTCGTGATTAACCGTCTGCTGCGTATGCCGCTGGGCCGCGCGTGGGAAGCGCTGCGTGAAGATGAAATCGCCTGTCGCTCGCTGGGCCTCAGCCCGACGCGCATCAAGCTGACCGCTTTTACCATCAGCGCCGCCTTTGCCGGTTTTGCCGGCACCCTGTTCGCCGCCCGTCAGGGCTTTGTCAGCCCGGAATCCTTCACCTTCGCCGAGTCGGCCTTTGTGCTGGCGATTGTGGTTCTCGGCGGTATGGGCTCCCAGTTTGCGGTGATCCTGGCGGCGGTTCTGCTGGTGGTCTCGCGCGAGCTGATGCGTGATTTCAATGAGTACAGCATGCTGATGCTGGGCGCGCTGATGGTTCTGATGATGATCTGGCGTCCGCAGGGCCTTCTGCCGATGACGCGTCCGCAGCTGAAGCTGAAAAACGGTCAGGCAAAAGGAGAGCAGGCATGAGTCAGCCATTATTATCCGTAAACGGCCTGATGATGCGTTTCGGCGGTCTGCTGGCGGTTAACAACGTGTCGCTGGAGCTGCGCGAGCGGGAAATTGTCTCGCTTATCGGCCCGAACGGCGCGGGCAAAACCACCGTTTTTAACTGTCTGACCGGTTTCTACAAGCCCACTGGCGGCACTATTATGCTGCGTGACCAGCATCTGGAAGGGCTGCCGGGCCAGCAGATTGCCCGCATGGGCGTAGTGCGAACGTTCCAGCACGTGCGTCTGTTCCGCGAAATGACGGTGATTGAAAACCTGCTGGTGGCACAGCATCAGCAGCTGAAAACCGGGGTTTTCTCCGGCCTGCTGAAGACGCCATCCTTCCGCCGCGCCCAGAGCGAAGCGCTCGATCGCGCCGCGACCTGGCTTGAGCGTATTGGCCTGCTCGAACACGCCAACCGCCAGGCCATTAACCTGGCCTACGGCGACCAGCGCCGTCTGGAGATCGCCCGCTGCATGGTGACCCAGCCGGAAATCCTGATGCTGGATGAGCCCGCCGCGGGGCTAAACCCGAAAGAGACCAAAGAGCTGGATGAGCTGATCGTCGAGCTACGCAGCCATCACAACACCACCATCCTGCTGATTGAGCACGATATGAAGCTGGTGATGGGCATTTCCGACCGTATTTACGTGGTAAACCAGGGCACGCCGCTGGCCAACGGTACGCCGGAAGCGATCCGCAACAACCCGGACGTGATCCGCGCCTATTTAGGTGAAGCATAATGGTGGTGACGCATAAGATGGAAAAAGTGATGTTATCTTTTGACAACGTCAGCGCGCATTACGGCAAAATCCAGGCGCTGCACAACGTCAGTCTGCATATCAATCAGGGAGAAATTGTCACCCTGATTGGTGCCAACGGTGCGGGGAAAACCACGCTGCTGGGTACCCTGTGCGGCGACCCGCGCGCCTCCAGCGGCCGCGTGGTTTTCGACGGTAAAGATATTACCGACTGGCAGACGGCGAAAATCATGCGCGAAGCGGTGGCGATCGTGCCGGAAGGGCGCCGGGTCTTCTCGCGGATGACGGTGGAAGAGAACCTGGCGATGGGCGGTTTTTTTGCCGATCGCGACCAGTTCCAGACCCGTATTAAATGGGTGTATGAGCTGTTTCCGCGCCTGCATGAGCGCCGGGTTCAGCGGGCGGGCACCATGTCCGGCGGCGAGCAGCAGATGCTGGCCATCGGGCGCGCGCTGATGAGCCAGCCGCGCCTGCTGCTGCTGGATGAGCCTTCGCTCGGTCTGGCGCCGATTATCATTCAGCAAATCTTCGATACCATCGAACAGCTGCGCGAGCAGGGGATGACTATCTTCCTCGTCGAGCAGAACGCCAACCAGGCGCTGAAGCTGGCCGACCGCGGCTACGTGCTGGAAAACGGTCACGTGGTGCTGGAGGATACCGGCGATGCGCTGCTGGCGAATGAAGCGGTACGCAGCGCCTATCTGGGCGGGTAGTGTAATCAAGACGCCCGGCAGGAACGCCAGAACGGTATATTAAAGAGGTTCGCTATCCACACCAAACGCCCGGCATCTGCCGGGCGTTTTTACTTGACTCCTACAGCTCCAGAGAGCGTTTCCACAGCATAAAATCATACTGTTCGAGCGCATCCGCTTTGGTGCGCCAGGTTCCGCTGGCGGTAGCGATGATTTTCTCAAACAGGCCGTCGGCGATATCCGCCAGTGGCGTGCCTTCGATAATCGGCCCGCAGTCATAATCGATAATATCCGGCATCTTTTTTGCGAGCGCGGTGTTGGTTGAAACTTTGAGAACCGGAACGATAGGGTTTCCCGTCGGCGTACCCAACCCGGTTGAGAAGATCACCACGTTGCACCCCGCCGCGACCAGGCCCGTTACCGCGTCCACATCGTTGCCCGGCGTGCAGACCAGCGAAAGGCCGCTTTCTCCCATCGGTTCGGCATATTCGCATACCGCGCTAACCGGCGCTCTGCCGCCTTTTTTCGCCGCGCCGGCGGATTTTATCGCGTCAGTGATCAGCCCATCGGCAATGTTTCCCGGGCTGGGGTTATCGGCGATGGTGGTGCCGAAGAAGTTCGCGACATGCTCATAGTTTTTCATCAGCGACAAAAACTTCTCTTTCAGCTCCCGGGTCGCGCAGCGCTGAACGATATCCCCTTCCGCGCCGCACAGCTCGGGGAATTCCGCCAGCCCCGATGCGCCGCCGAGGGCGACGAGGCGGTCGGATACTTCGCCCATCGCCGGGTTTGCGCTGATCCCCGAGAACCCGTCAGAAGCGCCGCACTTCACGCCGATTTTGAGGTGGGAGAGCGGGACGTCCTGCCGCTCGGCGACGGGGGCTTCGCGGATCGCGTTATAAGTTTCGGTCAACGCATCCTGCATCATTTTTTCTTCGCTACTCCAGTCCTGCTGCCTGAAGTAAATAATCGGTTTGCTGAAGTTCGGGTTACGCTTCGCCAGCGCGGCGTTGAAATCAACAATTCGCGCTTTTTCACAGCCGAGGGCGAAGACCGTCACGCCAAGAACGTTAGGATGATCGGAATAGGCGGCCAGCACGTCGCACATCGTCATGCTGTCCGAGGTGGCGCCGCCGCAGCCGGAATTAACGGTAATACAGCGAATACCGTCAAGATGCGGAAAGGGCAGATGTCGGGTATCGTTTAAAGCCCCTGCCGATGTCACCTGGCGAGCAAAATTTTTCAGGCCGTTATTGGCGTAGCCAAGGGCGTCGTTTAGCGCATCGGTGACGCGCTGAACGTTGCGGTTTTCACAGAATACCAGCGGAATGACCAGCCAGTAGTTTGCGGTGGCGACCCGGCCATCTTCACGCACGATTCCCTTAAACGTCCGCTGCTGCCAGGCGGAAATATCCGGCTGCTGCCAGTCATAGGGGGCGACATCGTCAAGCGTAACCGGGGCCGCGTAGTGTTTGATATTCTCCGTGGTGATGGCTTCGCCCCGGGTGATGGGGCGCGTCGCTTTACCGACCGGTACGCCGTACAGCGAAACGATATCGCCGGGCGCAATATCCTCGGTGGCAAATTTATGTTTGGCTTTGACATCGCTACGCAGAACGTAGGCCTCATCGTTCCAGTGAACCCGCTGTTCTTTGCGTAAGTCCTGCAGCGCAACGATTAAGTTATCAGTAGGGTCAATCTTTAAGATGGTCTGCATGTTATTTATCCTTTGTTATAAGCGCATCAGGACTTAGTGATGGGTAACCGCAACGCCGTTTGTCGCTTTTCTGCCGGCAAGAGCGGCAATCAGCAGCGCACAGCAGACGGTAATCAGCGACAGTGCGACCAGGCCCGCCGAATCATTGCCGAAGAAGGTATCGACCTCAACGCGAATGAGCGGCGCCAGGAAGCTACAAAACGCGCCCATGGTGGTGCAAAAGCCGATACTGGCGGCCAGCGCCGAGCCTGACACAATCTGCGCCGGGAAAGTCCAGAAAATGGGTTGCACGGAGAGAAAGCCGATGGCCGACAGCGAGAGCGCGGCAATGGCGAGCACCGGGCCGGACCAGGCAGAAACAAACAGCCCCAGCGCCGCAGCCAGCATACAGATGACCGAAATCAGTACCCGGCGAGCCGGCATTTTGTCCGCCAGACGCGGAATGTAATAGACGCCGACGGCGGAGCAGGCCCACGGAATGGCGGCGACCAGCGACTCTTTAAAGCCGAGCGTGGAACCCATTAGCGAGGCGACTTGCGAAGGCAGGAAGAACATCAGTCCGTACACGCTGATCTGGATGGTGCCGTAGATCAGCGCCAGGTGCCAGACTTTAAGGCTTTTCAGCGCGGTACCAACGCTGCTGGTTTCCGTCTGCCGCTGCTCCTGCTGTAGCTGGGCAATCAGCGCCTTTTTCTCTTCTTCGTTCAGGAAGCGCGCTTTGGCCGGCGTATCGTCGAGCCAGAACCAGGCGAAGATCCCCATGATGACCGCCGGAATGCCTTCAATAAAGAACATCCAGAACCAGCCGGGTTTACCGAGGAAACCGTGCATTTCCAGCAGCGCGCCGGAGATGGGCGAGCCTAAGGTCAGCGCCAGCGGTACGCCGAGTACGAAGATACCGACGACGGATGCGCGAACTTTATTGGGAAAGTAGATGGAAGCCAGCAGCAGAATACCGGGATAAAAACCGGCTTCGCCTAACCCCAGTAAAAAGCGCAGAACAATAAACTGGGTTTCCGTCTGCACCAGTCCGGTGAGGGCAGAGAGAACGCCCCACAGCGCGGTGGTGATGCTTAACCATTTCTGCGCGCCAATTTTATTCAGGATCAGGTTTGCGGGAATGCCAAATAGCGCATAGGCGGCGAAAAAGATCCCTGCCCCGAGGGCGAAGGCGGAATTGGAGAGCCCAATATCCACCTGCATCGCCTCTTTAGCGAATCCCACGTTCACCCTGTCGATAAAGGCGATGAAGTACAAAATAAACATCAGTGGCACCAGGCGCTTCCATGATTTCGTAATCGCGGAATTGAGGGCCGGATTGTCGTAAGCTGTGATGGTTTTCATAATACCTCCGCGTGGGGGTCAGGCATTAATTTCAATACCAGCACGGGAAAGTATCCGCAAAATACTTTCGGTCTGGCCGGTTGTGAGTGAGCTAAACGGTGGCGTGCAGCGGTCGGACTGAATAATTTCGCGCAGCTGTAGCGCTTTTTTAAATGTTGGAATGAACGGATCGTTAACCGCGTAAATATCCATTAACCCATCCACTTTTTGCTGATACCGCGAAATTTGCTGCAAATCGTTATCGTTAAATGCCAGCATCCAGTCGCGGAATATTTCAGGGCAAATATTGGATAACCCGCCGATACATCCATCGCCCCCCGCCAGGACATTGTGCGCGAAGTTATTGTCATAACCGGCATAGACTTCAAAATACGGTAGTTCAGATTTTACCTGGCGAATCACCTGCGACGTATGATTGGTGTCCGGAATGGTGTCTTTAAGACCGACAATGTTTGGGAACTCTCTGGCGAGTCGTAAACAGACCTCTGGCGAGACGCAATAGCCGGTACGTTCCGGGAAGTTATAAATAAATATTTTGGCGGCGGTGCGGCGAGCTATCTGGCTATAAAATGTATAAATGCCTTCATCAGTCAGGCGGAAGTACCACGGGCTGATAATCATGACGCCATCCAGTCCGCACTCATCTGCATAGTTAGCCAGCTCTACGCACTCGTCAATATCCATGCGGCTGGTACCCGCATAGGCCTTTATTCCCTCGCGCGGGAACTCTGCCGCCATTTGAATTACCTGACGGGATGTTTTCATATCCAGCGAGAAAAACTCACCGGTACTGCCCATGACGACAAATCCCGATACGCTGCTTTTAATGAAATCATACAGGCGAAAGTTGCCTTCAGGATCCAGCCTGCCCTGCTCATCAAAAACCGTTATTGCCGGGGTGATGTAATGACTTTGCATATTAAACCTCTTTGTTGTTCGTATATACAAACAGTGTTTGTATTTGCGATTAGGCATAAGTAAACACGCCATCGACGTGAAGTCAAATAGCGTCAAAGTCGTGCGGATAATTGATTAAATCTATGAATAGATGGGGAATTATGCAGAATAGTCGGGCGCCACGGTGGATCATTAAATATCGGTATTGTGTGGGTAATCACAATTCCGAAGGCGCCGTTGGCAAATAAATCAGTAATTTTTAATATCAGGCAGCTTATTCAGCACGCTTTCGATACGACCCTTGGCCTCTTTTAGCGCACGAATCACCTGCTGCGTTTTTTCATCGCTGGCGCGGAAAGAGGGCAATGAGACGCTGATCGCCGCCAGAATAATGCCTTTCTGCTGCAGGGGGACGGCGAAGCAGATGGTATCGTCGTTGATTTCCCGATCGTCCATGGCATAACCGTTGGCGGCAACCATATCCAGCTGCTGACGAAGCTGGGCCATATTCGTTACGCTGCGGGCGGTAACGGAAGGAAAACCCTGCGGATAGAGCTCCAGAATCTCTTCGTCGCGGTGCTTATGCAGCAGCGCCTTGCCCAGGGCGGAGCAGATTGCCGGCAGGCGCGTCCCTACCTTAGAGACCAGCTGCACGGTTTGATCGCCCTGGACTTTATCAACATACAGTACCCAGGCGTCATCCAGAATGCCGAGCTGGCAAACTTCGTTGCATTCAGTGACCACCGCGTGCATTTCGCTATTGATCGTTTTCAGCCAGAACTCTTTTTCGACGGTGGCACTGGCCAGAACCGCGCAGGAGATCCCCAGAGTGTAAATCCCGTTGCGATCGTCGTGACTGATATATTTGCGATACTGCAGTGATTTGAGGATCGGGAAAATGGTTCCCTTGGAAATATCCGTTTTGAGCGATAGCTCGGAAAGCGTCATTCCATCCGCGTTGGCTAAGGTTTCCAGAATGAGCAAAACGCGCTCGGTAGGTTTATGAAGCGTCTTCATATTTTTCCTTTTGACGGCTCGCCGTAGAGTGCTCTTTAACGCACTCTATTTAACTACAGATCCCCGTTTATCTGTAGTCTGCGCCGTCTCTCTTTTTCCCTTGCCATTTCCCTGCCACTTTTTTTTCACCGTTTCATCATGTTTTTGCCAATTTATTGTAATATTTTTGTAATGCAATAGTTATTTTTCTGTCATTCGAGCATGTCATGTTACCCCCGCGAACATAAAACGCGTGAAATCGCGCATCCGGAACAACAAGAGAGATAACCGATGATATCGTTACGACATACAGCTTTAGGACTGGCGCTCAGCCTGGCATTTGCCGGACAAGCCCTGGCGGTAACCACTATCCCATTCTGGCACTCGATGGAAGGGGAGTTGGGGAAAGAAGTTGATTCACTGGCGCAACGTTTCAATGCAGCCAACCCGGACTATAAAATTGTCCCGGTGTATAAAGGCAACTATGAGCAGAGCCTGAGCGCAGGCATCGCCGCCTTCCGTACCGGCAACGCGCCGGCGCTATTACAGGTTTATGAAGTCGGCACCGCGACGATGATGGCCTCAAAGGCGATTAAGCCGGTTTATCAGGTGTTCAGCGATGCGGGCATTCAGTTTGACGAAACGCAGTTCGTTCCCACCGTTTCCGGTTATTACACTGATTCGAAAACCGGACACTTGCTCTCTCAACCGTTTAACAGCTCCACGCCGGTGTTGTACTACAACAAAGACGCCTTTAAAAAAGCCGGGTTAGATCCGGAACAGCCGCCGAAAACCTGGCAGGATCTGGCGGCGTATACCGCGAAGCTGAAGGCTGCCGGGATGAAATGCGGCTACGCCAGCGGCTGGCAGGGCTGGATCCAGATTGAAAACTTCAGTGCCTGGCACGGCCTGCCGGTGGCCACCAAAAACAACGGCTTCGACGGTACCGATGCGGTACTGGAGTTCAACAAGCCGGAGCAGGTCAAGCATATCGCTCTGCTCGAAGAACTGAATAAGAAAGGCGACTTCAGCTACTTCGGGCGTAAAGACGAATCCACCGAGAAGTTCTATAACGGCGACTGCGCCATTACCACCGCCTCCTCCGGCTCGCTGGCGGATATTCGTCAGTACGCGAAGTTCAACTATGGCGTAGGGATGATGCCGTACGACGCCGACGTGAAAGGCGCGCCGCAAAACGCCATTATCGGCGGGGCCAGCCTGTGGGTGATGCAGGGGAAAGACAAAGAAACCTATACCGGGGTCGCCAGATTCCTCGATTTCCTGACTAAACCGGAAAACGCGGCCGAATGGCACCAGAAAACTGGCTATCTGCCGATTACCACCGCTGCTTATAACCTGACCCGTGAGCAGGGTTTCTATGATAAGAATCCGGGTGCGGATATTGCGACGCGTCAGATGCTGAATAAGCCGCCACTGCCGTTCACCAAAGGGCTGCGTCTGGGCAATATGCCGCAGATCCGCACCATCGTGGATGAAGAGCTGGAAAGCGTGTGGACCGGTAAGAAAACGCCCCAGCAGGCGCTTGACGCCGCGGTTGAGCGCGGTAATCAGCTGCTGCGCCGTTTCGAACAGTCAACGAAGTCGTAATCTTTTAGCCCGTCCCTCATCCTCACCCTCTCCCGAAAGCGGAGAGGGACCGTTCGGCACACTCCTCTTCCTTGCCTTTTGGGAGAGGGCCGGGGTGAGGGGAAAACAATGCAGAGTTTAACTATGTCATCATCCCGTCCGGTGTTTAAATCCCGCTGGCTGCCCTATGTGCTGGTCGCGCCGCAGCTGGTTATCACCGTCGTATTCTTTATCTGGCCCGCTGGCGAAGCGCTGTGGTATTCGCTGCAGAGCGTCGATCCTTTTGGGCTCTCCAGCCAGTTTGTCGGCCTGGACAACTTTTTAGCCCTGTTCCACGACCCGTATTACCTGGACTCCTTCTGGACCACCATTAAGTTCAGTACGATGGTTACCGTCAGCGGTCTGCTGATCTCGCTGTTTTTCGCCGCGCTGGTCGATTATGTGGTGCGCGGCAGCCGCTTCTACCAAACGCTGATGCTCCTGCCCTATGCCGTTGCGCCCGCGGTGGCTGCGGTGCTGTGGATCTTCTTATTCAACCCCGGACGGGGGCTGATTACCCATCTTCTCGGCGAAATGGGCTATGACTGGAACCACGCACAGAATAGCGGTCAGGCGATGTTCCTCGTGGTTTTCGCCTCGGTCTGGAAGCAAATTAGTTACAACTTCCTGTTCTTCTTTGCCGCGCTGCAATCGATTCCCCGCTCGCTGGTTGAAGCCGCCGCGATTGACGGCGCCGGGCCGGTTCGCCGCTTCTTCAGGCTGGCGCTACCGCTGATCGCCCCGGTGAGTTTCTTCCTGCTGGTAGTGAATCTGGTGTACGCCTTCTTTGATACCTTTCCGGTTATCGATGCCGCAACCGGCGGCGGGCCGGTGCAGGCGACGACGACGCTGATTTATAAGATCTACCGTGAAGGTTTCGCCGGGCTCGACCTGTCCGCTTCCGCCGCCCAGTCGGTGGTGCTGATGTTCCTCGTCATTATTCTGACGGTGGTGCAATTCCGCTACGTTGAGAAAAAGGTGCGCTACCAATGATTGAAAACCGTCGCGGGCTGACGATTTTCAGCCACACGATGCTGATTTTAGGGATCGCGGTCATTCTGTTCCCGCTGTATGTCGCCTTTGTTGCGGCGACGCTGGACAGTAAAGCGGTCTTTGACACGCCGATGACGCTGATACCCGGCGGGCATCTTCTCGAAAACATGAAATTCATCTGGGTGAATGGCGTCGGGGCCAACAGCGCGCCGTTCTGGCTGATGATGCTCAACAGTTTCATCATGGCCTTTGGCATCACGGTGGGCAAAATTACGGTATCGATGCTCTCCGCTTTCGCCATCGTCTGGTTTCGTTTTCCGCTGCGCAACCTGTTCTTCTGGATGATCTTTATCACGCTGATGCTGCCGGTTGAGGTGCGCATTTTCCCGACCGTAGAAGTGATCGCCAATCTGAAAATGCTCGACAGCTATGCCGGACTCACGCTGCCGCTGATGGCCTCGGCGACCGCGACCTTTCTGTTTCGCCAGTTCTTTATGACCCTGCCGGACGAGCTTATCGAGGCCGCACGTATCGACGGCGCATCGCCGATGCGCTTTTTCCGCGACATCGTCCTGCCGCTGTCGAAAACCAACCTGGCGGCGCTGTTCGTCATCACCTTTATTTACGGCTGGAACCAGTATTTGTGGCCGCTGCTGATTATTACCGACGTGAATCTCGGCACCGCGGTCGCGGGCATCAAAGGGATGATCGCCATCGGCCAGGGCACCACGCAGTGGAATCAGGTGATGGCGGCGATGCTGCTCACGTTGATTCCTCCGGTAGTCATCGTTTTAGCCATGCAGCGCGCGTTTGTGCGTGGTTTAGTGGATAGTGAGAAATAAAATGGCAGGACTGAAGCTACAGGCAGTAACCAAAAGCTGGGATGGCAAAACCCAGGTGATCCAGCCGCTGACGCTGGACGTTGCGGACGGCGAATTTATTGTGATGGTGGGCCCTTCAGGCTGCGGAAAATCAACCCTGCTGCGCATGGTGGCGGGTCTGGAGCGGGTTACCAGCGGCGATATCTGGATTGACCGCAAGCGTGTTACCGAAATGGAACCGAAAGATCGCGGCATCGCGATGGTGTTCCAGAACTACGCCCTCTACCCACATATGAGCGTGGAAGAGAATATGGCGTGGGGTCTGAAAATTCGCGGTTTGGGCAAAGGATTAATTGCTGAGCGCGTCCAGGAGGCTGCGCGCATTCTGGAGCTGGACGGCCTGCTGAAGCGACGTCCGCGCGAACTTTCAGGCGGCCAGCGCCAACGCGTGGCGATGGGACGGGCTATCGTACGCGATCCGGCGGTATTCCTGTTTGATGAGCCGCTCTCCAACCTCGATGCTAAACTGCGCGTGCAGATGCGTCTTGAGCTGCAGCAGCTGCACCGACGGCTGAAAACCACCTCGCTGTACGTGACCCACGATCAGGTGGAGGCGATGACCCTCGCGCAGCGGGTAATGGTGATGAATAAAGGTATTGCTGAGCAGATCGGCACGCCGGTTGAAGTCTATGAAAAACCGGCCAGCCGCTTTGTGGCGAGCTTTATCGGCAGCCCGGCAATGAACCTGCTGGACGGTCGGGTCAGCGACGACGGAAGCCGCTTTGAGCTGGAGGGTGGAATGCTTTTACCTGTCAACAGCGAGCATCGCCGCTATGCCGGGCGTAAGATGACGCTGGGTATCCGCCCGGAACATTTTGCATTAAGCTCCGAAGCGGAAGGTGGCGTACCGCTGGTGATGGATACGCTGGAAATTTTAGGTGCCGATAACCTTGCCCACGGGCGCTGGGGCGCGCAAAAGCTGGTGGTCCGGCTGCCGCACCAGCAGCGTCCGCAGGCGGGCAGCACTCTGTGGCTGCATCTGCCGCAGGAAAGTCTGCACCTTTTTGATAGTGAAACAGGACAACGCGCATGAGTCACTGGCCTTATCCCCATATCGTCGCCCACCGCGGCGGCGGTAAACTGGCCCCGGAAAACACCCTGGCGGCCATCGATACCGGCGCTCGTTATGGCCATACGATGATTGAATTTGACGCTAAGTTATCGAAAGACGGGCACATTTTTTTACTGCACGATGACAATCTTGAACGCACCAGCAACGGCTGGGGCGTGGCGGGCGAGCTGGCGTGGAACGATCTGCTAAAAGTGGATGCCGGCAGCTGGTACAGCGGCAAATTCAAAGGCGAGCCGCTGCCGCTGCTGAGCGAAGTGGCCGATCGCTGCCGTCAGCACGGCATGATGGCCAATATCGAAATTAAACCGACCACCGGCACCGGCCTGGTGACCGGTAAAGCGGTGGCGCTGGCGGCGCGTGAGCTGTGGCAGGGAATGACGCCGCCACTGCTCTCATCGTTTGAAATCGATGCGCTGGAAGCGGCGCAGGAAGCAGCGCCTGAACTACCGCGTGGGCTACTGCTGGATGAGTGGCGCAACGACTGGCGCGAACTCACCGCGCGTCTTGGCTGCGTCTCTATTCATCTCAACCACAAGCTGCTGGATGAAGCGCGAGTGGCAAACCTGAAGGCTGCGGGCCTGCATATTCTCGTCTATACCGTTAATAAACCGCAGCGTGCCGCCGAACTGCTGCGTTGGGGCGTTGACTGTATCTGCACCGATGCGATTGATCTCATCGGCCCACGCTTTTCGGCATAACAGGCGGCAGGCGGCCTTACGGGGTCGTCTGGCGCTGCAGCATCCCACCGTTGTTGTTGGGTAGAGGCTGCTGCCGGTTCAGGTTGTTATTCTGCTGTACCCGCTGCCGATCGTTATTCAACTGCGTCTGAAGATGCTGCTGCTGCGTGCGCGACTGGCTCTGAATACCCTGCTTCAGATTGTTTTGCTGCTGCATTTGCTGGGTCTGCATCTGATTTTGCATCCGCTGCTGGCTGGGCACCACGTACCCCGGCTGATTGGGGTTATTGTCGATATTGATCGGCTGCGCCATGACGCTCAGCGGGACCAGTGCCGCCAGATATAACATTGCTTTCATTGTTCTCTCCTCACTTCGTGGGATCGCTTAAGTCTACTCCGTTTCCGGCGTAACAATGATCTTTTAGGACTTATCAGCCAGGCTTATACCCTAAATAATTCGAGTCGCAAGAAGGTGGCTCCCGATGAGCTTACTCAGGTAAGCGATGCGGGTGACGAGCGCGGACAGCGTAAGTGCGGCCTGAAGTATAACGGGTATCGACGGGGATAAAACACAATTCAGGAGTATGACAATGAGAAGAACAACGCTCTGGCGTCAGGTGGTCATCGCTGCGCTGCTGGCGGGCGGCAGTTTTACCGTCGCGGCAGATCCCGCCCCGCCTCCGGTCTCGTATGGTGTAGAGGAAGATGTTTTTCATCCGGTTCGCGCTCAGCAGGGGATGGTTGCCTCGGTGGATGCGCTGGCAACGAAGGTTGGCGTGGATATTTTACGTCAGGGCGGCAATGCGGTGGATGCTGCCGTGGCGGTGGGCTACGCGCTGGCGGTCACCCATCCGCAGGCCGGTAATATCGGCGGCGGCGGGTTTATGATGCTGCGAACCAAAGACGGTAATACCACGGCAATCGACTTCCGCGAGATGGCCCCTGAACAGGCCACCCGCGATATGTTTCTCGACGATCAGGGCAATCCGGACAGTAAGAAATCGCTGACCTCCCATCTGGCTTCCGGCATCCCGGGAACCGTGGCCGGCTTCTCCCTCGCGCTGGAGAAATACGGCACGATGCCGCTCAACAAAGTGATCCGTCCGGCAATTAAGCTGGCGGAAGAGGGCTTCACGGTCAACGATGCGCTGGCCGACGATCTGAAAACCTACGGCAGCGAAGTGATCCCCGACCATGCCAACAGCCGGGCTATTTTCTGGAAAAACGGCGAGCCGCTGAAAAAGGGCGATAAGCTGGTGCAAAAACAGCTGGGGAAAAGCCTGGAGCTGATTGCCGAGCTGGGGCCGGATGCCTTCTATAAAGGGGCGATCGCCGACCAGATTGCCACGGAGATGAAGAATAACGGCGGACTAATCACCAAAGCGGATCTGGCGAATTACAACGCGGTTGAACGAACGCCGGTGAGCGGCGAGTATCGCGGCTATCAGGTGTTCTCCATGCCGCCCCCATCGTCCGGGGGCATTCATATCGTGCAGATCCTGAATATCCTCGAAAACTTCGATATGCATAAGTACGGCTTCGGCAGCGCCGACGCCATGCAGGTGATGGCCGAAGCTGAAAAGTACGCCTATGCCGACCGTTCGGAATACCTTGGCGATCCGGACTTCGTCAAGGTGCCGTGGCAGGCGCTGACCAGCAAAGCCTACGCTAAATCGATTGCCGGGCAGATTGATGTCAATAAGGCGAAGCCGTCGAGCCAGATTCGCCCCGGCAAGCTGGCCCCCTATGAAAGCAATCAGACTACCCATTTCTCGGTGGTGGATAAGGACGGTAACGCCGTTGCGGTGACCTATACGCTGAACACCACCTTTGGCACCGGCATCGTGGCGGGGAACTCCGGCATTCTGCTGAACAATCAGATGGATGATTTCTCAGCTAAACCCGGCGTGCCGAACGTCTACGGGCTGGTGGGCGGCGACGCTAACGCCGTCGAGGCGAAAAAACGTCCGCTGTCATCGATGTCTCCAACGATTGTGGTGAAAGATGGCAAAACCTGGCTGGTGACCGGTAGCCCGGGCGGCAGCCGCATCATCACCACGGTACTGCAGATGGTGGTGAACACCATCGACTTTGGGATGAACGTCGCGGAAGCCACCAACGCCCCGCGCTTCCACCATCAATGGCTGCCGGACGAACTGCGGGTAGAGAAGGGGTTTAGCCCGGATACGCTGAAGCTGCTGGAGAGCAAAGGGCAGAAAGTGGCGGTGAAAGAGGCGATGGGCAGTACCCAGAGTATTATGGTTGGCCCGGATGGCACGCTGTACGGCGCATCCGATCCGCGTTCGCCGGATGATTTAACCGCAGGGTATTAGGTTTACCCTCACCCCGACCCTCTCCCTGCCGGGAGAGGGTTAGTTGAGCTTCACCCCTTCAGCCGCGCCATAAAGTAGGCATCGACATATTCGCCGTTGCGCAGGGCGTACTTTCTCCCCGTCCCTTCAATTTCAAAGCCTAATTTCTGATATACCGCAACCGCGGGAGCGTTATCCACAAACACCGTCAACTCAATACGGTCAACGCGGAGCCAGTTGTCGCACATGTCGATCATGGTGCGAATCAGCTCACTGGCAACGCCGCGATTGTGCCATCGTGAATCCACGCAAATGCCGAAATCGGCGACGTGGCTCCGGCGCGGGCGCTGGATAACCTCAATGGCGAGGTGTCCCACGACCTGGTCATCTATGCTGGCGACCAGCTGTTTGACGCCCGGTCGGTCGGTTAGTCGCTCGTGCCACATATGGCTGGAAGGATGAGGAACCTGTAGCGTATTGCGATATACCTCCGGCTGAGCATGGATCTGACGGATTGTGTCGTAATCTTTGGCTTCGGCATGGCGTATCACTATGTCGCTCATTCTTCATTTTCCTTGATGGGTTAATCGTCCTTCTAAACATCACTGACTTTAAAAGAGGGATCAACGACTATTTTTTGCAAAAAGAGGTGGACAAGTGCGAATGAGAATGATTATTATTGCTCTGCGTTCAGGGAGACCCTTGCGGAAAGCCTGAAAGCACGACATTGCTCACATTGCTTCCAGTATTACTTTAGCCAGCCGGGTGCTGGCTTTTTTTTTGCTTTTTTTCAGCCTGCGCCCGGATGTAGGTTACTGCGCCGCTTCGGCAGTATGCGCTTCCGCTCTCTCTTTTGTTTCTACCGCGGTATCTGTGATGAATCCCACCACGTTGTTCTTTTCCGCGACCGGCGGCAGCACTTCTGCCTGGCCGGAAAACACGCCGCCCTTTTTAATGGCCAGCGTACGGTAGGCCAGCGTTCCGGTGACGTTACCGTTTTTATCGATTTCAATGGTATCGCTACTGCACTGGCCGATGACGCAGCCGTCAATAACCAGTTCGCGGCAGGTAATGTTTCCCTCCAGCAGGCCGCCGGTCATGATCTTAATTTGGTTCTCTTTCGCGTCGATATCGCCGCTCACTGTGCCGTAGATATCGACATTACCCGCCGCAATAATGTTTCCTTCAAAGCGCATGCCGCTGGCGATGACCGTGGTATCCGGCTTCCTGGCCGCAGAGGTGACTTTGTCGTTGACCGGCGCGGGTACGCTGGCTGGCTGTGGCGTAACGTCGATAGTTTTATTCTTTTTAAACATATGGTTAACCCGATGGTATTGAAAATGAAAAACGAAGGATGACAGGGAGAAAGAACCAGATAACAAGGCCATGTACGTGGATTCGAAGCACCATGCCAGCAGGCCAAGCAGCCAGAAGAGAAGAGCGCTATTTATGGCTAAATACTTGCTTTCCATGCGAATGAGATGGCTACTCCTTAGTCATCGTGGGTTGGAAAAGAGAAGGACGATGCGGCTTACCGCCCGCCAGCGCGCTGGATAAAAAATGTTCTCTTCCTGAGGGGTTCTCTTATCCAGAAATTAGTCTGCGGGGTCAATCATTTTGAACGGTAAATTTAACATTTCAGAATATACCCCTCTGAATGTAGGGTTTAAGTTCGCTGCTGGCTTGCGCTATGGTTAATAGCAGCGATATTAACTAAGGACAGCGTTATGACTTTACACTGCGCATTTATTGGATTCGGCAAAAGTACCACCCGCTACCATCTTCCCTATGTTTTGCACCGAAAAGACCGCTGGCATGTGGCGCATATCTTCCGCCGCAGCGCCAGGCCGGAGGAGCAGGCGCCGCAGTATTCGCACATCCACTTCACCAGCGATCTCGATGAAGTGCTTAACGACCCGCAGGTCAAGCTGGTGATCGTGTGTACCCACGCGGACAGCCATTTTGACTATGCCAAACGGGCGCTGAAGGCGGGTAAAAATGTGCTGGTCGAAAAGCCTTTTACGCCGACACTGGACGAGGCGAAGACGCTATTCGCGCTGGCGAAAAGCAAAGGGCTGACGGTCACTCCGTACCAGAACCGCCGCTTTGACTCCTGCTTTCTGACCACGAAGAAAGTCATTGAGAGCGGCAAACTGGGGGAGCTCGTCGAGATTGAAAACCATTTCGATAACTATCGCCCGATAGATGGTGGAAAGCCTGGCCTACCGCAGGATGGGACGTTCTATGGTCTGGGGGTCCATACCATGGACCAAATTATTGCTCTGTTTGGCCGCCCGGATCATGTGTCTTACGACATTCGTAGCCTGCGCAACCAGGCCAACCCGGACGATACTTTTGAGGCCCAGCTGTTCTACGGCAATCTGAAAGCGATTGTTAAATCCAGCCATCTGGTGAAGCTGCCCTACCCAAAATTCATCGTCCATGGTCATAAAGGGTCATTTATTAAATACGGTATCGACCAGCAGGAGACCAGCCTGAAGGCGAATATCATGCCCGGTGAGCCAGGATTCGGCGCGGACGATACGTTGGGCCTGCTGGAGTACGTCAATGAGGCCGGGGAAACCGTACGGGAAGAGGTTCCGCTCGAAACCGGCGACTATGGCCGCGTCTATGATTCGCTGTATGAAACCCTCGTTAACGGCCAGCCTAATTTCGTCAAGGAATCTGAGGTTCTCACGAATATCGAGATCCTTGAACGCGGCTTTGAGCAGCCGTCTCCCGCCACTATAACCCTTGCAGGATAAGCAACTCCGGCTCCTCTGTACTTGTTCATATTTTTTGAACAGAGGAGTCAATTTTCACCCTCTATGATCGCCAGGGGATTGGGTCCACACTTATCCCATCGAAAACATACGGGGGTGCAACATGATCTACTTACGCAAAGCTAACGAACGCGGCCACGCTAACCACGGCTGGCTGGATTCCTGGCATACTTTCTCTTTCGCGAACTATTACGATCCTGACTTTATGGGCTTTTCGGCGCTGCGGGTTATCAACGATGACGTGATCGACGCAGGCCAGGGCTTCGGTACCCATCCGCATAAAGATATGGAAATTCTGACCTACGTGCTGGAAGGGGCCGTGGAGCATCAGGACAGCATGGGTAACAAAGAGCAGGTTCCGGCGGGTGAGTTTCAGATCATGAGCGCGGGTACCGGTATTCGTCACTCTGAGTACAACCCAAGCGCCACGGAAAAACTGCATCTGTACCAGATCTGGATTATGCCGGAAAAAAATGGCATCACTCCGCGCTACGAACAGCGCCGCTTTGACGCCGTTCAGGGCAAACAGCTGGTGCTGTCGCCGGATGCTCGCGAAGGCTCGCTGAAAGTGTACCAGGATATGGAACTGTACCGCTGGGCACTGCTGAAAGATGAGCAGTCGGTGCATCAGATTGCCGCCGAACGCCGGGTGTGGATCCAGGTGGTAAAAGGTGATGTGACGATTAACGGGACAAAAGCCACCACCAGCGATGGCCTGGCCATTTGGGACGAGCAGGCGATTTCCGTGCATGCTGACGGCGATAGCGAGATACTGCTGTTCGATCTGCCGCCAGTCTGATACGCGTCATCCTTCAAGCCGCATTTTTGTTGGCTCTCCTTACTCACCCCGGTCGCGTACCCCTTGTACGCTTCCGGGGGTTCGTTGCGTTGCCGCCTCAATGCAACTTGAATGATTTTGCGTATCCACTCTAAATTAATCTGTTAGCCCTCTTTTCTCCGGGAAGGTTGGGCTTTGTCCGTGATAAACTGAGAAAATGTCTCCCGTTTATCACAGTCAGGACGATGAAAAAGAAAAGACCCGTACTTCAGGATGTAGCCGATCTTGTCGGCGTGACCAAAATGACGGTCAGTCGCTATTTACGTAACCCGGAACAGGTTTCCGAAGCGCTGCGTGGCAAGATTGCCGTTGCTCTCGATGAACTGGGTTATATTCCTAATCGCGCCCCTGATATCCTCTCTAATGCTACCAGCCGCGCCATTGGCGTGCTGCTGCCCTCGTTAACTAACCAGGTCTTCTCGGAAGTGCTGCGCGGTATTGAAAGCGTAACCGACTCTTTCGGCTATCAGACTATGCTGGCGCACTACGGCTATAAGCCGGAAATGGAAGAAAAACGCCTGGAATCGATGCTCTCCTGGAATATTGACGGCCTGATCCTTACCGAACGGACCCATACGCCGCGAACCCTGAAGATGATTGAAGTCGCGGGTATCCCGGTTGTGGAGCTGATGGACAGTCAGTCGCCGTGCCTCGATATCGCCGTCGGCTTTGATAACTTTGAAGCGGCCCGACAGATGACCGCGGCGATTATTAATCATGGTCACCGTCACGTTGCCTATCTTGGCGCACGTCTTGATGAACGTACTATCATCAAACAGAAGGGGTATGAGCAAGCGATGCTTGATGCCGGTATGACGCCCTACAGCGTGATGGTTGAGCAGTCTTCTTCTTATTCATCGGGAATTGAGCTGATGCGCCAGGCGCGTCGCGAATATCCGCAGCTTGACGGCATTTTCTGTACCAACGATGACCTTGCGGTCGGCGCAGCGTTTGAGTGCCAGCGGCTGGGGCTTAAAATCCCTGACGATATGGCGATTGCCGGTTTCCACGGCCACGATATTGGCCAGGTGATGGAGCCGCGTCTGGCCAGCGTGCTGACGCCGCGTGAGCGTATGGGACGGATTGGCGCTGAACGTCTGCTGGCGCGGATACGCGGTGAAGCGGTGACGCCTAAGATGTTAGATTTAGGTTTCACATTGTCACCGGGCGGATCTATTTAAACTGACAAATTTGAAGTAGATCACACATATTCACATCTGGCACGAATGGTTATTGCTTCTCCACTACTCCGGCATGACAATGTTACCGATAACAGTTACCCGTAACAATTAATCTGTACGCCAGTATTCCACGCCGTTAAACGCTGCCAGGCTGCGCGTATGTGTCCAGTGGGAGGAAGCTTTGAGCACGACTAACCATGATCACCACATCTATGTCCTGATGGGCGTTTCCGGCAGCGGGAAATCCGCTGTCGCCAGCGAAGTGGCGCATCAACTGCACGCCGCGTTTCTCGACGGCGACTTTCTTCATCCGCGCAGCAATATCAACAAGATGGCTTCCGGCGAACCGTTAAATGATGACGACCGCACCCCGTGGCTGCAGGCGCTGAACGATGCCGCCTTTGCTATGCAGCGCACCAATAAAGTGTCGCTGATTGTCTGCTCCGCGTTGAAAAAGAGCTATCGCGACATCCTGCGTAAAGGTAACCCGAACCTCTCCTTTATCTATCTGAAAGGCGATTTTGCGGTTATCGAACAACGTCTGAAGGCGCGTAAAGGCCACTTCTTTAAGACTCAGATGCTGGTTACGCAGTTTGAGACGCTGCAGGAACCGGGCGCGGATGAAAGCGATGTGTTAATCGTCGATATCGACCAGTCATTGGAAGGCGTGGTCGCCAGCACCATTGAGGTGATCAACAAAGGCAGTAACTAGTGAGTACATTAACGCTTGTTTTGACAGCAGTCGGCTCCGTTTTGCTGCTGCTGTTTTTAGTCATGAAGGCGCGTATGCATGCCTTCGTGGCTTTGATGGTGGTTTCTATTGGAGCAGGGCTTTTTTCCGGAATGCCGTTAGATAAGATCGCGGCGACGATGGAAAAAGGCATGGGCGGCACGCTGGGTTTTCTGGCTATCGTCGTCGCGTTAGGGGCTATGTTTGGTAAGATCCTGCATGAAACCGGCGCGGTCGACCAGATTGCCGTTAAGATGCTGAGATCTTTCGGCCACAATCGCGCCCATTATGCGATAGGTCTGGCCGGGCTTATCTGCGCGCTGCCGCTGTTTTTTGAAGTGGCGATCGTGCTGCTGATCAGCGTGGCTTTCTCAATGGCGCGCCATACCGGCACCAACCTTGTGAAGCTGGTGATCCCGCTGTTTGCTGGCGTAGCCGCCGCGGCCGCGTTCCTGCTACCGGGGCCTGCGCCGATGCTGCTCGCCTCGCAGATGCATGCCGACTTTGGCTGGATGATCCTGATTGGCCTGTGCGCCGCTATCCCGGGGATGATTATTGCCGGGCCGCTGTGGGGTAACTTCATCAGCCGCTATGTTGAACTGCACATTCCGGACGATATTAGCGAGCCACACCTTGGCGAAGGCAAAATGCCGTCGTTCGGCTTCAGCCTGTCGCTGATTCTGCTGCCGCTGGTGCTGGTTGGCCTGAAAACCATCGCCGCGCGCTTTGTGCCGGAAGGTTCTACCGCTTACGAATGGTTTGAGTTTATCGGCCATCCGTTTACCGCGATTCTGGTGGCGTGCCTGGTGGCTATCTATGGTCTGGCGGTACGTCAGGGAATGGCTAAAGATCGGGTGATGGAGATTTGCGGTCATGCGCTCCAGCCTGCGGGCATCATCCTGCTGGTCATCGGTGCGGGCGGGGTGTTTAAACAGGTGCTGGTCGACTCCGGCGTAGGCCCTGCCCTCGGTGAAGCGTTAACCGGTATGGGCCTGCCGATTGCCATCACCTGCTTCGTGCTGGCGGCGGCGGTGCGTATTATTCAGGGTTCCGCGACCGTTGCCTGCCTGACGGCAGTCGGGCTGGTGATGCCGGTTATTGAACAGCTGCACTACAGCGGCGCGCAGATGGCGGCGCTCTCTATCTGTATCGCCGGCGGTTCTATCGTGGTCAGCCACGTTAACGACGCGGGCTTCTGGTTGTTCGGCAAGTTTACCGGCGCGACCGAAGCGCAAACGCTGAAAACCTGGACGATGATGGAAACCATCCTCGGCACCGTCGGGGCGATTGTTGGTATGATTGCGTTTACGCTGTTGAGCTAAACGCCAAAGTGATAACCCGGCGGAGCGAAGCGATGCCGGGTTAATTTCATGCTCGACTTATATCGAAAACCTTTAGCTTTAACCCTCTCCCGATCTGCCACTATCAGAAATACGATAAACGTCATACGGCTCACAAACCCACGCCACGCCTGGTTTTATCGGTCTTCTCCGCAAGAATAAAACAACCCAATTTCTGCTGTAATCCATAATCTTGATCAATAAAATAGCGGCGGAAAATATTCCCTTCTCAATCTAAATTCCCTGATAATTATTCGGGTATTCCGGGGTGCCAGTGACGGCGGCCGCCAGGCAAAATTAGCTGCGTTACTGATTGCCTGGCAATCATTGATTAATTTCACTTGCGACTTTAGCTGCATTTTGTAATGTGAAGGACTAACCAGTAGGAAACTGGCCTGGAACAAACAGCACACACCTCGCAGGAATACGTTATGAAAAATGTTGGTTTTATCGGCTGGCGCGGAATGGTCGGCTCTGTCCTCATGCAACGCATGGTAGAAGAGCGCGATTTTGACGCCATTCGCCCTGTTTTTTTCTCCACCTCCCAGTTGGGGCAGCCTGCTCCATCCTTTGGTGGCAGTACCGGTGGCACGCTTCAGGATGCATTCGATCTGGAAGCACTGAAGGCGCTGGACATTATTGTCACGTGTCAGGGCGGCGATTACACCAACGATATTTACCCGAAGCTGCGTGAAAGCGGCTGGCAGGGCTACTGGATTGACGCCGCCTCTTCGCTGCGCATGAAAGACGACGCCATCATTATTCTTGACCCGGTGAACCAGGATGTCATTACCGCAGGTCTGAACAACGGCGTTAAAACCTTTGTCGGCGGCAACTGTACCGTTAGCCTGATGCTGATGTCCCTCGGCGGCCTGTTTGCTCAGGATCTGGTTGAGTGGGTGAGCGTGGCGACTTACCAGGCGGCTTCCGGCGGCGGTGCGCGTCATATGCGCGAACTGCTGACCCAGATGGGCCAGCTGCACAGCCATGTTGCGGCTGAGCTGGCGGATCCGGCTTCCGCAATCCTGGAGATTGAACGCAAAGTCACCTCTTTGACCCGCAGCGGCGAACTGGCGGTGGATAACTTTGGCGTTCCTCTGGCGGGCAGCCTGATCCCATGGATCGACAAACAGCTGGATAACGGCCAGAGCCGTGAAGAGTGGAAAGGCCAGGCGGAGACTAACAAAATCCTCGCGACCGCCTCACCGATTCCGGTAGACGGCCTGTGCGTTCGCGTTGGCGCGCTGCGCTGCCATAGCCAGGCGTTTACCATCAAGCTGAAAAAAGATGTTTCTATTCCGACCGTTGAAGAACTGCTGGCCGCGCACAACCCGTGGGCCAAAGTGGTGCCGAACGATCGTGATATTACTATGCGTGAGCTGACCCCGGCTGCCGTCACCGGCACCCTGACCACCCCGGTGGGGCGCCTGCGTAAACTGAATATGGGGCCGGAGTATCTGTCGGCGTTCACCGTTGGTGACCAGCTACTGTGGGGGGCCGCCGAGCCGCTCCGCCGTATGCTAAGACAGCTGGCGTAGTCGTCACAAGATGAGAAAAGGGGTGTTGAAACACCCCTTTTTTTTGCGTAATACAAGGAGTAAACGCGAATGTTAGATTTTTCCCAACGGAGGTAACTCAGCCTTGGCTATGCTTTAAGTAAGGAGTCATGACGTCTCCTTACCTGAAGGTGGGACGGAGCAGGGGGACGCGTAACGTGCTGCGCCGTTCAGGTCAAAAAAAAGTCGCCAGATACAGGAAAGGGCGACACCTACAACAGGATGAAACCATGTCTAATCGTATCGATAAGGACGTGATTAATGCGCTTATCGCCGGCCATTTTGCGGATCCTTTTTCCGTGCTTGGCATGCATTACACCGACGCCGGGCTGGAAGTTCGTGCATTATTACCCGATGCCACCGAAGTGTGGGTCATTGAACCAAAAACCGGACGCAAAGTCGGCAAGCTGGAATGCCTCGACTCGCGCGGTTTCTTTAGCGGCGCTCTGCCGCGTCGTAAAAATCCTTTTCGTTATCAGTTGGCTGTCACCTGGCACGGGCAGCAGAATCTGATCGATGACCCGTACCGTTTTGGCCCGCTGCTGCAGGATCTGGATGTCTGGCTGCTGTCGGAAGGCACGCACCTGCGTCCGTATGAAACGTTGGGCGCGCATGCCGATACTATGGACGGCGTGGTCGGCACGCGTTTCTCGGTCTGGGCGCCTAACGCCCGTCGGGTGTCGGTCGTCGGCCAGTTTAACTACTGGGATGGTCGCCGCCACCCGATGCGCCTGCGTAAAGAGTCCGGCATCTGGGAGCTGTTCGTTCCCGGCGCGCTGAACGGCCAGCTGTATAAATTCGAGCTGATTGATGCCCACGGCAACCTGCGGGTGAAGTCCGACCCTTACGCTTTTGAAGCGCAGATGCGCCCGGATAGCGCCTCGCTCATCTGCGGGCTGCCGGAAAAGGTCCAGCAGCCGCCGGAGCGCAAGCTGGCTAACCAGTTTGATGCGCCAATCTCGATTTATGAGGTGCACCTCGGCTCCTGGCGTCGCCATACCGATAATAACTTCTGGCTGAGCTACCGCGAGCTTGCCGACCAACTGGTGCCTTATGCCAAATGGATGGGCTTCACCCATCTTGAACTACTACCGGTTAATGAGCATCCGTTTGACGGCAGCTGGGGCTATCAGCCAACCGGGCTATATGCGCCAACTCGTCGCTTCGGCACCCGGGAGGATTTCCTCTACTTTATCAACGCCGCGCACGCTGCGGGCCTGAACGTGATTCTGGACTGGGTACCCGGCCATTTTCCGGCGGATGATTTCGCGCTCGCCTCGTTTGACGGCACCTCGTTGTATGAACATAGCGACCCGCGCGAAGGCTACCACCAGGACTGGAACACCCTGATTTACAACTACGGTCGTCGCGAGGTCAGTAATTATCTGGTCGGCAATGCGCTGTACTGGATCGAACGCTTCGGCATTGACGCGCTGCGGGTTGATGCGGTGGCATCAATGATTTATCGCGACTATAGCCGCAAACAGGGCGAGTGGGTGCCGAACGAATTCGGCGGTCGGGAAAACCTTGAAGCCATTGAGTTTCTGCGCAATACCAACCGCGTGCTGGGCGAGCAGACGCCGGGCGCGGTGACGATGGCGGAAGAGTCGACCGATTTCCCCGGCGTGTCTCGTCCTTCCTCCACCGGCGGGCTCGGCTTCTGGTTCAAGTGGAACCTTGGCTGGATGCACGACACCCTCGACTATATGAAGCTGGACCCGGTGCATCGCCGACATCATCACGACAAGATGACCTTCGGTATGCTCTACAACTACACCGAAAACTTTGTCCTGCCGCTCTCTCATGATGAGGTCGTGCACGGCAAAAAATCGATTCTCGACCGTATGCCGGGCGATGCCTGGCAGAAGTTCGCTAACCTGCGCGCGTACTACGGCTGGCTGTTTGCCTTCCCGGGTAAAAAGCTGCTGTTTATGGGCAATGAGTTTGCTCAAGGGCGAGAGTGGAACCACGATACAAGCCTCGACTGGCATCTGCTGGAAGGCGGCGATAACTGGCACCACGGCGTTCAGCGGCTGGTGCGCGACCTCAACCATACTTATCGCCACCATAAAGCGCTGCATGAACTGGATTTTGACCCCTACGGATTTGAATGGCTGGTGGTGGACGACCACGAGCGCTCGGTCTTTATCTTTGTTCGTCGCGACAGGGCGGGTAACGAAATTATCGTCGCCAGCAACTTCACGCCAGTGCCGCGCCATGAGTATCGCTTTGGCATCAACCAGCCTGGCCGCTGGCGTGAAGAGCTGAACACCGACTCTATGCACTACCACGGTAGCAATACCGGCAACGGCGGCGTCGTCGAGAGCGACCCGATCGCCAGCCACGGTCGTGAACACTCGCTCTCCATTACGCTGCCGCCGCTGGCGACGGTATGGCTGGTGCGGGAGGCGCAATGATCGCACTCACGGCAGGAAAGCCCGCGCCTTTAGGGGCCAGCTACGACGGTAAGGGCGTGAATTTCGCGCTCTTTTCCGCCCATGCGGAGCGGGTGGAACTCTGCGTGTTTGACGAGCAGGGCAATGAGCGGCGAGTCGACCTGCCCGCACGCAGCGGCGATATCTGGCACGGCTGGCTCGCCGATGTCGGGCCAGGTCTGCGCTACGGCTACCGCGTCCACGGCCCCTGGGACCCGGCGCAGGGGCACCGTTTCAATCCGGCAAAGCTGCTGCTCGATCCCTGCTGCCACCAGGTGGATGGCGGACTGCCTGACGACGAGCGACTTCACGGCGGCGATAGCGTTCCCGATAACCGCGATAGCGCGGCAATAGCGCCGAAGTCGCGGGTAATCGACCTCCATTATGACTGGCGCGGCGATAAGCCGCCGCGCACGCCGTGGGGCCAGACGGTGATTTATGAAGCCCACGTCAAGGGGCTGACCTGGCTGCACCCTGAGCTGCCGGAAGAGATCCGCGGCACCTACAAAGCGCTGGGTCATCCGGTGATGATCGAATACTTCCGCACGCTCGGCATTACTGCACTAGAGTTAATGCCGGTGGCGCAGTTCGCCAGCGAACCGCGTCTGCAGAGGATGGGGTTAAGCAACTATTGGGGCTACAACCCGCTGGCGATTTTTGCCCTCGATACGCGCTACGCCAGCGCGCCGGAGCAGGCGTTAAACGAATTTCGCGATGCGGTAAAAGCGCTGCACGCGGCAGGTATTGAAGTGATCCTTGACGTGGTGTTGAACCATAGCGCGGAGATAGACCTGGAAGGGCCGACCTTCTCCCTGCGCGGAATCGACAACCGTAGCTATTATTGGATCAGGGAAGACGGTGATTACCACAACTGGACCGGCTGCGGGAACACCCTCAACCTCAGCCATCCCGGGGTGGTGGAGTATGCGCGCCAGTGTCTGCGCTTTTGGGTCGATGAGTGCCACGTCGACGGTTTTCGTTTCGACCTCGCCTCGGTAATGGGGCGGACGCCGGAGTTTCGTCAGGATGCGCCGCTGTTTGAGGCCATTCGTAACGATCCGCGGCTGGCGGAAGTGAAGCTGATTGCCGAGCCCTGGGATATCGGTCCCGGGGGCTACCAGGTCGGTAACTTTCCGCCGTTGTTTGCTGAATGGAACGACCATTTCCGCGATACCGCACGTCGATTCTGGCTACAGCAGAACGTCTCGCTGGGCGACTTCGCGCTGCGTTTTGCCGCATCGAGCGACGTTTTCCAGCGTAACGGCAGAGCGCCGTCGGCGGCGATTAATCTGGTCACCGCGCACGATGGTTTCACCCTGCGCGACTGCGTTTGTTTCAATCAGAAACACAATGAGGCAAACGGGGAGGAGAATCGCGATGGGACTAACAATAACTACAGCAACAATCATGGTATAGAAGGATTAGAAGGGAGTCTTGCCGTCATTGAGCGGCGCCGTGCCAGCGTTCACGCTCTTCTGGCGACGCTACTGCTGGCGCAGGGAACGCCGATGCTGCTGGCGGGTGACGAACACGGTCACAGCCAGCATGGTAACAACAATGCTTACTGTCAGGACAATGCGTTGACCTGGCTGGACTGGAACCATACTAACCGCGGGCTGACCGCGTTCACCACCGCGTTGATTCATCTGCGCCAGCGTATTTCGGCTTTAACCGATAATCGCTGGTGGCAGGAGGGAGACGGCAGCGTTCGCTGGTTAAACCAACATGCTCAGCCGCTGTCCGCTGATGAATGGCAGCACGGTGCGCCGCGCATGCAGATCATATTATCCGATCGCTGGCTGATGGCGCTGAACGCCACCGCCGAGGTGGCAGAGATGGTTTTACCCGCGGGGGAATGGCGCGCCATTCCACCTTTCGCCGGAGAGGATAATCCGGTCACTATGGCTGTCTGGCATGGGCCCGCGCACGGAGTGTGCGTATTTCAAAGGTCGTAACCTCGGGGCTTCCGGTTGGTCTCGAAGCGGCGGCGCGACGAGAAGGGCAGGCAAGCTGGGGAGTAAAAAAGGAGTTAATTATGGTTGGGGTAGAAAAGAACGATCCATTGATGCTGGCGCGTCAGTTGCCGATCAAATCCGTTGCGCTGATCCTTGCCGGGGGACGTGGTACCCGTCTGAAGGATCTGACCAATAAACGCGCGAAACCTGCTGTCCATTTCGGCGGCAAGTTCCGTATTATCGATTTTGCGTTATCTAACTGTATTAACTCAGGTATTCGTCGTATCGGCGTCATCACCCAGTATCAATCGCATACTCTGGTGCAGCATATTCAGCGCGGCTGGTCTTTTTTCAATGAAGAGATGAACGAGTTTGTTGACCTGCTGCCCGCCCAGCAAAGGATGCAGGGAGAAAACTGGTATCGCGGCACCGCGGACGCGGTGACGCAGAACCTCGACATCATTCGTCGCTACAAGGCGGAGTATGTCGTCATCCTCGCCGGCGACCATATCTACAAACAAGACTACTCGCGGATGCTTATCGACCATGTCGAAAAAGGCGCGCGTTGCACCGTTGCCTGTATGCCGGTGCCTATTGAAGAAGCACGGGCGTTCGGCGTAATGGCGGTGGACGAGAGCGATAAGATTATCGATTTCGTCGAAAAACCGGCTAACCCTCCGGCGATGCCGGGCGATGCGAGCAAATCGCTGGCGAGTATGGGTATCTATGTCTTTGACGCGGATTACCTTTATGAGCTTCTGGAAGAAGACGACAGCGATGAAAGCTCCAGCCACGATTTTGGTAAAGACATCATTCCGAAAATCACCAAAGCTGGCATGGCTTATGCACATCCTTTCCCGCTCTCCTGCGTGCAGTCCGATCCGCAGTCTGAGCCCTACTGGCGGGATGTCGGGACCCTGGAAGCGTACTGGAAAGCCAACCTCGATCTGGCTTCGGTGACCCCGGAACTGGATATGTACGATCAGAACTGGCCGATTCGCACCCATATGGAGCCTTTGCCTCCGGCGAAATTCGTTCAGGACCGCTCGGGTAGCCACGGGATGACCCTCAACTCGCTGGTCTCCGGCGGCTGTATCATCTCCGGTTCGGTGGTTGTGCAGTCGGTGCTGTTCCCGCGCGTGCGGGTGAATTCATTCTGTAATATTGATTCGGCAGTCTTGCTGCCAGAGGTTTGGGTTGGCCGTTCGTGCCGCCTGCGTCGCTGCATTATTGACCGTGCCTGCGTGATACCGGAAGGTATGGTTGTTGGTGAGAACGCGGAAGAGGATGCACGCCGTTTCTACCGCTCGGAGGAAGGTATCGTGCTGGTCACCCGCGACATGCTGCGGAAATTGGGGTACCCACAGGAGCGCTAATGCAGGTATTACATGTATGTTCAGAGATGTTCCCGCTGTTAAAAACCGGTGGACTGGCGGATGTGATCGGCGCGCTGCCTGCAGCGCAAATTGCCGGGGGCGTTGACACGCGCGTACTGTTGCCCGCGTTTCCTGATATCCGCCGCGGCGTGACGGATGCGCAGGTGGTAACGCGCCGGGAGACGTTTGCCGGGCGTATCACTTTACTGTTCGGCCACTTTAACGGCGTGGGCATCTATCTGATTGATGCTCCGCATCTCTACGATCGTCCGGGGAGCCCTTACCACGATACCAATCAGCATGCCTATACCGACAACGTGCTGCGCTTCGCGCTGCTGGGCTGGGTAGGCAGCGAGATGGCCTGCGGCCTGGATCCTTTCTGGCGTCCCGATGTTGTTCACGCCCACGACTGGCATGCGGGGCTGACCCCTGCCTACCTGGCGGCGCGCGGCCACCCGGCGAAGTCAGTCTTTACGGTGCATAACCTGGCCTATCAGGGGATGTTCTACTCGTGGCATATGAACGACATTGAGCTGCCCTGGTCGTTCTATAACGTTCATGGCCTCGAATTTAACGGTCAGATCTCCTTCCTGAAGGCGGGTCTTTACTACGCCGACCATATTACGGCGGTTAGTCCAACCTATGCCCGCGAAATCACCGAGCCGCAGTTCGCTTACGGGATGGAAGGGCTGCTGCGCCAGCGACAGCATGAGGGCCGCCTTTCGGGGATCCTCAACGGAGTGGATGATCATATCTGGAATCCGGAAAGCGACCTGCTGCTGGCCGCGCGCTATGACCGCGATCGGCTGGAAGAGAAGGCTGAGAACAAACGTCAGCTGCAAATCGCCATGGGGCTGAAGGTGGATGATAAAGCGCCGCTGTTTGCCGTGGTTAGCCGTTTGACCAGCCAGAAAGGGTTGGACCTGGTGCTGGAGGCGCTGCCGGGCCTGCTGGAGCAGGGCGGTCAGCTGGCGCTGCTGGGGGCTGGCGATCCGGTACTGCAGGAGGGCTTCCTGGCCGCTGCGGCCGAGCATCCGGGCAAAGTCGGCGTCCAGATTGGCTACCATGAGGCATTCTCTCACCGCATTATGGGCGGCGCCGATGTGATTCTGGTGCCCAGCCGTTTTGAACCGTGCGGCTTGACCCAGCTGTACGGCCTGAAGTACGGCACGCTACCGCTGGTGCGGCGCACCGGCGGTCTGGCAGACACCGTTTCCGACTGCTCGCTGGAGAATCTCGCCGACGGTCTGGCTACCGGCTTTGTTTTTGAAGATAGCAACGCTGTGTCGCTGCTGCGGGCCATTCGACGCACGTTCGTCCTGTGGTCGCGCCCATCGCTCTGGCGTTACGTCCAGCGCCAGGCGATGAATATGGATTTTAGCTGGCAGGTTGCCGCAAACTCTTACCGCGAACTTTATCAACGCTTGCTGTAACCAGGAGCAAAGCTATGAATGTACCTTTTAGCTACTCATCACCCACCCTGAGCGTTGAGGCGTTAAAGCACTCTATTGCTTATAAACTGATGTTTATTATCGGTAAAGATCCGGCTATCGCGAACAAGCATGAATGGCTTAATGCTACGCTGTTCGCCGTTCGCGATCGCATGGTTGAGCGCTGGCTACGTTCAAACCGGGCGCAGCTCTCTCAGGAGGTGCGCCAGGTATACTATCTGTCGATGGAATTTTTGATTGGCCGTACTTTATCCAACGCGCTGTTATCGCTAGGTATTTATGAAGATGTGAATAGCGCGCTGGAAGAGATGGGGCTGAATCTTGAAGAGCTGATTGATGAAGAGAATGACCCGGGCCTGGGCAACGGCGGCCTGGGGCGTCTGGCCGCCTGCTTCCTTGACTCGCTGGCGGCGCTGGGTTTACCGGGCCGTGGCTACGGTATTCGCTACGACTACGGCATGTTTAAGCAAAACATCGTCGATGGGCGGCAGAAAGAGTCCCCGGATTACTGGCTGGAGTATGGTAACCCGTGGGAATTTGAGCGCCACAATACGCGCTATAAAGTGCGTTTCGGCGGCCGCATTCAGCAGGAAGGTAAACATTCACGCTGGGTGGAAACCGAAGAGATTATTGCTGAAGCCTACGATCAGATTATCCCGGGTTTTGATACCGACGCCACCAATACGCTGCGTCTGTGGAGCGCGCAGGCCAGCAGCGAGATTAACCTCGGTAAATTTAATCAGGGCGACTACTTCGCGGCGGTGGAAGATAAAAACCACTCCGAGAACGTGTCGCGGGTACTTTATCCGGATGACTCCACCTATTCCGGGCGCGAACTGCGCCTGCGCCAGGAGTATTTCCTCGTGTCGGCGACGGTACAAGATATCCTCAGCCGCCACTACCAGCTGCATAAAACCTACGCCAATCTGGCGGATAAAATCGCGATTCATCTCAATGACACGCACCCGGTGCTGTCGATTCCGGAGCTGATGCGCCTGCTGATTGACGAGCACAAGTTCAGCTGGGATGAGGCGTTCGAGGTAACCTGCCAGGTCTTCTCTTATACCAACCATACCCTGATGAGCGAAGCGCTGGAGACCTGGCCCGTCGACATGCTGGGTAAAATTCTGCCGCGTCATTTGCAGATTATTTTCGAGATTAATGACTACTTCCTGAAGACCCTGCAGGAGCAGTATCCCAACGATACGGCGATGCTGGGTCGTACGTCGATTATCGACGAGTCTAACGGGCGTCGCGTCCGTATGGCGTGGCTGGCGGTGGTGGTAAGCCACAAGGTCAACGGCGTGTCGGAGCTGCACTCCCGGCTGATGGTTGAGTCGCTGTTTGCCGAATTTGCCAAAATTTTTCCGATGCGCTTCACCAACGTCACGAATGGCGTGACTCCGCGCCGCTGGCTGGCACTGGCGAATCCGCCGTTGTCAAAAGTGCTGGATGAAAATATCGGTCATACCTGGCGCACGGATTTAAGTCAGCTGAAGGAGCTGGAGCAGCATATCGACTATCCGAAGGTCAATCAGGCGGTACGCCAGGCCAAGCTGGAAAACAAGCAGCGGCTGGCGAACTACATCGGCCAGCAGCTTAACGTGGTCGTCAACCCGAAGGCGCTGTTTGATGTGCAGATCAAGCGTATTCACGAGTACAAACGTCAGTTGATGAACGTGCTGCATGTGATCACTCGCTACAATCGCATCAAAGCCGATCCTGACGCTGAGTGGGTACCGCGAGTGAATATTTTCGCCGGAAAGGCGGCTTCGGCTTACTATATGGCGAAGCATATTATTCATTTAATTAATGATGTCGCGGCGGTAGTGAATAACGATCCGGAAGTTGGCGATAAGCTGAAAGTGGTGTTTATTCCTAACTACAGCGTTAGCCTCGCGCAGCTGATCATTCCGGCGGCGGATCTCTCCGAGCAGATCTCTCTGGCAGGGACGGAGGCGTCCGGTACCAGCAACATGAAGTTCGCGCTTAACGGCGCGTTAACCATTGGTACTCTGGATGGCGCTAACGTTGAGATGCAGGAGCACGTTGGGGCGGATAATTTCTTTATCTTCGGTAATACGGCGGAACAAGTTGAAGCCCTGCGGGCCAATGGCTATAAACCGCGTGATTACTACGAGCAGGATGAAGAGCTGCACCAGGCGCTGACGCAGATTGGCACCGGCCTGTTTAGTCCGTCTGAACTGGGACGTTACCGCGACCTGCTGGATTCGCTGATTAACTTCGGCGACCACTATCAGGTTCTGGCGGATTACCGTAGCTACGTGGATTGTCAGGATAAGGTGGATGAGCTGTACCGTCATCCGGAGGAGTGGGCCAATAAAGCGATGCTGAATATCGCTAATATGGGTTACTTCTCGTCCGATCGCACGATTAAAGAGTATGCCGACCATATCTGGCATATCGATCCGGTTCGACTGTAGTCATGTAACCTGTGGGAACGGGGCCAAATGGCCCCGTTTTTTTATGCCGGAATTTCAGAAAAGTGCCCGGGAGGCGCAAGGAACTAAGCAGCTTATACTTCCGTCATCGCAGGGATGAGCGAATAACAAATGAAAAACACGAAATGGTTGTTGCTGTCAGTGATATTGGCCTTTTTTGGCGTGCCGATATTAACGCACGTCGCGGCTCTGGTGCTGGCGATGGTCGGCGGCGGCCTGGCGCTGGTTACTGGTCTATTTGGCGAATCACAGACGGCCGCCACGGCGATAGCTTACCTGATGTTCGCGGCGGGCGCGGCGCTGATGTTTGCCAGCGGTCGGGTATGGTCAGATAAACAAGAGTCGGCATTGCTGGCCGGCTGGCGGCAGAGCCTCTTATTACTGCCTGCGCTGATGGCGCTTCTGACCTGGATTATCATGCTGCAGCGGGCGGAGCTCAGCTTTAAGCAGCTCAACTTTTTTTGGCTGTCTACGTTCCTGCTTCCATGGTTTGGTATTAGCGTGCTATCGGCTCTGAGCGGCTGGTATTGGGGGATCGTGGTGATACCCGTTGGCTCACAGCTGTGCTTTACGCTGGGATATTACTGGCCGTACAGGCATGTACCCATCGCCAGGAATGCATCGCTCTGCCGCTGTATTCTACTTGCGGTACTGGCGCTGCTGGGCGCGTATGCGCTCTATCAGGCGTGGCTACATGAGGAAAAATATCCTTCTGTCAGCAGAAACAATAGCGTTCTCGAGTCGATTAATACCGGCAATTTCGCGCCGGGAAGCTGCAGTAAACTCACCCCATTACAGGGACCGCCGCAATTACGTTTTACGCAAAACTGGCCGCGGATGGCCGGGGCCACGGCGGCATATCCGCTCTATGCGTCAGCGTTTTATGCCCTGAATACCCTACCTGCTACGTTTTCCACCAGAGACTATTTACACGAGTCCCGCACGCCGGATGCCTGGCGCAGCATAATTACTGGCGAAACCGATATCATTTTTGTCGTCCAACCTTCAGCCGGGCAAAAACAGCGCGCGCAGGATGCGGGCGTTAAGCTGGTCTATACCCCTTTTGCCCGCGAAGCGTTTGTGTTTATAGCCAATCAAAGTAATTCGGTCCAGTCGCTTAGCGAGGAGCAAATCCGCGCGATTTTTAGCGGCAAAATTACCCGCTGGAGCGATGTCGGCGGCGCCAGTAAAGCTATTCAGCCCTGGCAGCGCCCGGAGGACTCTGGCAGCCAGACGGTGATGCTGGCAAAAGTCATGAAGGGCGTCCCGATGCTGCCGCCAAAGAAAAGTGAGTTTTCCACAGTAATGGAGGGCGTCATCCGCGAAGTGGCCGAATATCAGAATACGCGCGGGGCGATTGGTTACACCTTCCGCTACTACGCGACGCAGATGAACAGCAATAAACATATCAAGCTGCTGTCCATCAATGGCATTGCGCCGACGGTTGAGAATATACGTAACGGCAGCTACCCGTACACGGTTGATGTCTATATGGTCACCCGGGAACATACCTCAGCAGAAACGCAGCAACTGGTGGCGTGGTTTTTAAGCCCGCAGGGACAGCACCTGGTGCAGGATGTCGGCTACGTGCCGATGTATAAAACGCAGGAATAAGTAAATATGAAAGGGAATTTAAAGTACATTCTTGCCATTTTGTTGATGGCTTTTTTTTCCTGCCGCTGGCGGTGAGTTTTGTTGTCTTTATTCTTACATCAGCAATCCCTTATTTAGGTTTTTCTTATCCGTTGCTGATTGTGGCGACGATAATTGGCCTGGCGATCCGTTCAAGCCAAAAGCCCTGGCGCAGGAGAAAGAAGTGCAGTTAATGATAACCCCCGTGGTGCAAACGCAAACCCTGGTGGAGTGGTTTATCAGCCCGCAGGGCCAGACTCTGGCGCAGAGTCTGGGCTATCTACCGCTCTATCCGGTAACGGAATAAATGAACGCCATGGAAGACATTAAATTGTACGTGCAGCTGACGGGCGTCGATCCTGCCAGCGGCGCTGATATTTGTATCGCGCGGCGTGAATCCACTGCCTGGCATAGAGGCATCGTGGCGGAGCTGATTAATCAGGCTTTGGATCAGGCCGAAAAATTCGTGGGCGCACCGGGTCTGGAAGAGCTGCGGGCATACGATGTCATGGTAGGGATTGGTTTAACATCCAGCGGCATCTGGCCGGGTTTTTCTCTGGACCCAGGGACGATTGGCCGTATGAGCGTCTGCGGCGCGGAGCTGGATTTCGATCCTTATATCGACAGAGTCCCGATTTACGCCTGCGACATCGATACTCACGATGATTTCACGGTGGCGTTCTCCGCGCTGGGTTTTCATCACCAGCGGAGCGTTATCGCAAAGCGGGGGCTCAGAGAGTACGCCAGCGTGGCGGATGTTTTCATTCTGCAGGTTTTTAAAGATGCGTTGAAATATCACAATGACAATAGTCTGCGGCTGTTCAGAAAAAAGCAGGCGGAGCTGATGCTATATGCTCGCTATTATCAGGCTAAACGCTGCGACGACAAAAGCTGTACGAACTGCGAGGAGGGCTGTACCAGGCCCGGCTTTCATTTGCCACGAGACGTTTTTATCCGCCTCAGCGCCGCCAACGCGCGCTTTCAGTATTGTCCGTTTGAAAGACGTCGGTTGTCGGTGTGAAAAGAGGGGCCATCGCGTTAATCTTCGTCGCCGCGCTAACCGCCTGCGACGATCGTGTCGTAAGCCATTTCTCTGACTACGCCGCCATACCAGAGCAATCCGGCATTTGGAGCTGGCTGCCGGTCTTCTTCCCCATTTCCGCACGCGAAATCAAAATAGCCACTAATCTCGACCTCGATCTTTTTTATGCTGATTTTGCGCTGGCGGAACACGATGAGCGCGCTCATTTTGAAGCAGCGTTAGGCCTGGGGAGCGTGGTTCAATCCCTGGATTCTGCACATAAAAGTTGGTGTAAGACGGGAAAAACCCTCTGGAATAGCGAAGCGCAGGCAAAGTCGTTTTTTATTCAGAAATTAAGCGTGGAGCGCTATCGCATAACTAACGACATGCCCGCATGTACCAAAATCGGCTATTAAATCTGCCTGTTCTGGAAGGTATTGAACAGGAAGCGCGCACTTTGCCGGACGCCAGCGAACGCTGAATCCGGCCTGTAGAAACCACAAACGCGGGTTGTTGCATTCTGGTCGCAGGCGCCGCCGCCGGGCAAGCCTGTGCACCTTATGAGCAATCAGAGAGGGCTAAAGCGCCCTCTGATTTCATTACGACGCCAGCGACAGCTCAGACTTTCCCGCGTGCTGCGCCAGCCATTCGCTAATGCGCGCCTGCTGTTCCTCCGTGAGCCACATGCCCTGCTTGGTCCGCCGCCAGATAGCGTCATCCAGTGAACGAACCCATTCATGTTCAACCAGATAGCGCAGTTCGGCTTCAAAAAACTCATGACCGAAATGTTCGCCCAGATCGTCCAGCGAGGTCGCCTTATCAAGGATCAACTCGCTGTTGCTGCCGTAGGTGCGGGCGTAATGGCGGGCCATCGATTCACTGATAAACGGGAAGCGGCGGCGCAGCTTAGCCGCATAGTCATCACGGTCGCCGCCGATATCGCCGCCGGGCAGCACCGCGGTTTTGGTCCATGCCGGGCCAATGCCTTTGTAGTAAGGCGTCAGTTTCTCCAGCGCGTGTTCGGCCAGCTTACGGTAGGTGGTGAGCTTACCGCCGAAGACCGATAGCAGCGGCGCCTGGCCGTTCTCATCATGAATATCGAGGGTGTAGTCGCGGGTGATCGCCTGCGGTGAATCAGATTCATCATCGCACAGCGGGCGCACGCCCGAGTAGGTCCAGACAATATCGTCCCGCGTGAGTTGTTTTTTAAAGTGAGCGTTATAGACGTTCAGCAGATAGTTAACCTCTTTGTCATCGATCGCCACCGCTTTTGGATCGCCTTTATATTCGACGTCGGTGGTGCCGATGATGGAGAACTCGTCCATCCACGGGATCACAAAGACAATGCGTTTATCTTCATTTTGCAGGATATAGGCCTGCTTCTGCGTATGTACGCGCGGTACGACGATATGACTGCCTTTAATCAAGCGGATACCGTACGGAGAACGCAGGTGCATCCCCTCGTCGAAGAACTGTTTGACCCACGGGCCGGTCGCGTTAACCAGACCGCGCGCCTGCCAGGTGAACTTTTCACCGCTATCAATATCTTCCGCTTCGACAATCCACAAACCGTTTTCACGTTTTGCCGAGATGGCGCGGGTGCGCGTGCGCACTTCCCCGCCTTTACGCACAACCATCTGGGCATTGGCCAGCACCATGCGCGCATCGTCGACCCAGCAGTCGGAATATTCGAAACCGCGCACGATTTCAGGTTTAAGTACTGATTCTGTACCAAAACGCAAACCGGTTGATCCAGGCAGGCTGGTGCGCTTACCGAGATGGTCGTACATAAACAGGCCAATGCGGATCATCCACGCCGGACGCAGGTGCGGGCGATGCGGTAAGCGAAAACGCATCGGGAAGGCGATATGCGGGGCCATTTTTAATAACACTTCACGCTCGGCCAGCGCTTCGCTCACCAGGCGGAATTCATAGTGTTCGAGGTAGCGCAGCCCGCCGTGAATCAGCTTTGAGCTGGCGCTGGATGTCGCGCAGGCCAGATCGCGCGCCTCCAGCATCAGCACGGATAAACCACGCCCTGCGGCGTCTGCCGCGATACCGGCACCGTTGATGCCTCCCCCTATCACAATCAGATCTTTGGTTTCCACTCTGCTACCTCTTACACTTTCGTTTAAGCTCACAAATGTTCGATATCGCTCAATATAGCAAACAATCGCGCTATTGGTAACATCAAAAAAACATTTCAGAGTGATGCATGTAACATATTGGCGTTTATTTCGCGCCAGGCTGTACACTAGGCGCTAAAATTCGGGGCTTTTCGTCGCCTGCCTGTAGAAAAAAAGAGAGCTTATGGATCACTTTGAATGTATTAACGTAGAAGAAGCCCACCAGAAAATGCATCAGCAGACGGCGGTGCTGGTGGATATCCGCGACCCGCAAAGCTTCGCGATGGGCCATACGCCGGGTGCGTTTCATCTGACCAACGATACGCTGGGCGCGTTTATGCGCGACAACGACTTTGATACGGCGGTCATGGTGATGTGCTATCACGGCAATAGCAGCAAGGGCGCTGCGCAGTATCTGCTGCAGCAGGGTTATGACAAGGTGTACAGCGTAGACGGCGGGTTTGATGCCTGGCACCGGCATTTTCCGGCGGAAGTCGCGCATGGCGCAGTTTAGGCGTTAGCGCAGGTTGTGGCTATAATATCCCCCTTTGTGTGGAATAAGCGAACCGCTGCATGTTAATGATTACCTCTTTTGCCAACCCGCGCGTGGCCCAGGCGTTTGTCGACTATATGGCGACGCAGGGAATTATTTTGACTATTCAGCAGCATACGCAGAGCGATATCTGGCTGGCTGACGAGAGCCAGGCCGCGCGCGTGCAGGCCGAACTGGCCCGATTTCTTGAAAATCCAGCCGATCCGCGCTATCTGGCCGCCAGCTGGCAGTCGGGGCACACCAATAGCGGGCTGCACTACCAGCGATTCCCTTTTTTAGCGACGCTTCGCCACAACGCCGGGCCGGTTACCTGGAGCGTTCTCTTCGCCTGCATCGCCGTCTTTGTCCTGCAATCGGTCATTGGCGATCAACCGGTCATGATGCTGCTGGCCTGGCCCTACGATCCTTCGCTGAAATTTGAAGTCTGGCGCTACTTTAGCCATGCCCTTATGCACTTCTCGCTGATGCATATTCTGTTCAACCTGCTATGGTGGTGGTACCTCGGCGGGGCGGTAGAAAAGCGAATCGGCAGCGGCAAGCTGGTGGTGATTACCGCGATCGGCGCCTTACTGAGCGGCTTTGTACAGCATCAGTTTAGCGGCCCGTGGTTTGGCGGTCTGTCCGGCGTGGTCTATGCGCTGATGGGCTATGTCTGGCTGCGAGGCGAACGCGATCCGCAGAGCGGCGTTTATTTACAGCGCGGCTTGATACTCTTCTCCTTAGTATGGTTAGTTGCTGGATGGTTTGATGTTTTCGGCATGTCGATTGCGAACGGTGCGCACGTGGCTGGTCTGGTGACCGGGCTGGCGATGGCGTTTGTTGATACGCAGAATGTGCGAAAACGAACGTAGAGATTCCCAGGGATATTTCATGAAACAAACACAACGTCATGACGCGATTATCGAGCTGGTAAAAAAACAGGGATACGTCAGTACCGAAGAACTGGTCGAACAGTTTGCCGTCAGCCCGCAGACCATTCGCCGCGACCTGAATGATTTAGCCGATCAGAAAATGATTCTGCGCCACCACGGCGGCGCTGCGCTACCTTCCAGTTCGGTGAATACTTCCTGGCACGACAGGAAGTCGACCCAGACCCAGGAAAAAGAGCGCATCGCCCGTAAGGTCGCGAGCGAAATTCCCGATGGCGCGACGCTGTTTATCGATATCGGCACCACGCCGGAAGCGGTGGCCCATGCGTTGCTTAACCATAACGATTTGCGCATCGTCACCAATAATCTCAACGTCGCCAATACGCTTATGGTGAAAGAGGATTTCCGCATCATTCTGGCCGGCGGCGAGCTGCGCAGCCGGGATGGCGGTATTATCGGTGAGGCCACGCTCGACTTTATCTCTCAGTTCCGACTCGATTTTGGCATTCTTGGCATCAGCGGCATCGACAGCGATGGCTCGCTGCTGGAGTTTGACTACCACGAAGTGCGCACCAAACGGGCGATTATTGAAAACTCCCGCCACGTAATGCTGGTGGTTGATCATTCCAAATTCGGCCGCAATGCGATGGTGAATATGGGCAGCATCAGCATGGTTGATGCGGTCTATACCGATGTGATGCCGCCCGCAGGAGTACTGAAGGTGATTACCGATAACAACCTTCAGCTGGAGCTGTGCTGATCCTTTAGCATTTCCCAGTTCAGGCCAAAGCGCGCCAGATACTTGCGCAGCCGATCCGCGTCGTTGACCGTTGCTTTGCCGAGGCGTGAAACGTTAAAGAGCTGGCGTCCGGCATCGGAAATCGTTGTTGCCTGCTGGCATACGGCAATGACGTTTTGTAGATGCAGGCGGTCAAAGAGGTCAAGATTTTCCACCTCCGCCCCCAGTAGCGCGTCGAGCGCTGAGGGGCGGCGATCGTTCCAGCTGTAGCGCAGCCGTTCAATCTCATCCTCCACCGTGCTTACCGTGATGCGACCGTTTTCCGCCAGGGTCGCCATGCGGGTCACGCTGGCGGAGAGTTCGCGGAAGTTGCCGCTCCACGCCGCCTGGGGCGAGGTGGCGAACGTCAGCCACGCGCGGCGCGCTTCGGTATTAAAGCGCACGCTGTCGCCGGTTAGCGCGGCGTGACGCTCCATTTCATACTCGAGATTGGGTTCGATATCTTCCTGGCGCTGACGCAGACCGGGCAGTTCAAAGGTCCACAAATTAATACGTGCGTAGAGATCTTCGCGGAACTGGCCCTGCGCAACCCGCTGGCGCAAATCGCGCACGGTGCCGGCGATGAGCTGAAAATCGCTGCTGACCTGCTGGTCGCTGCCGAAAGGATAGAAGCGTTTTTCCTCAATGGCCTTCAACAGCATCGCTTGTTCATCTGCTCCCAGTTCGCCAATCTCATCCAGGAAAAGCATCCCACCGTTAGCGCTGCGCAGCAGGCCAGCCCGTTCTTCCCTTGCGCCGGTAAAAGCGCCTTTGACATGGCCAAACAGCGTCGACATTGCGGTATCACCGCGCAGGGTGGCGCAGTTCACCTCGACGAGCGGACCGTTAAACTGATGGCGCGCCAGCTTTAACTCATAAATGCGGCGGGCAAGAAATGATTTACCTGCGCCGGTGGGGCCGTTCAGCAGAATCGGCGAACGGGAGCGGATAGCGACGCGCTCAATATTCTCGATCGTGCGGTTGAAGCGCGGGTTACGGGTCGCGATACCGGATTTCAAAAAGTTAAGCGTCTCTTCCCGTTCCTGGGCGAAGCGGCTGGCGATAGCGTTATAGCGGCTGAGGTCGAGGTCAATGATCGTCACGCCGCCCGGGGTATGGGGCTTGTCTTTTTTCCGCGGCGGGGAGGTTTGCGCCAGTCGCGCCGGGAGATAGCGCGCTTCAGCCAGCAGGAACCAGCAGATCTGCGCCACGTGAGTGCCGGTGGTGATGTGTATCAGATAGTCTTCATCTTCGGGATGGAACCGGTGGCTGCGGGCAAAATCGTGCAGGCAGGCGTAAACCTCCTCGAAATCCCATGGATTGCGGATGGCCATCTCAACGCCGACGACCTCCGTTTCCGGCGATACGCTGGCGATATCCTGCTTTAAGGTCTCAAACAAGCCGCGCGAACGGGCGTCGTAAAGCAGCTCAAGGCGATGAACAACCAGTGTTTCCTGCTGACACAGGCATAAGGTTGGCCGCCATTTCTCCCAGCGCTGGCTGCCGCGGCCAACGTAATCCAGTACCGTACCGACAAAACCAAAGGCTACCGTTTTGCGCATCTTAGATTTCCTTATAAAAGACGATATTTAATTATCGTACTTTCGCTTCCCGCACGCAGTGTCTTTTTGAATGAAGCGCGGGTAAAAATAAATAAACCATAAAAATCAAACAAATAATTTTATTTTTATAATCTGGCACGCAGGTTGCAAAGACACTGTCATGGAGAATAACGGAACCAGGAGCTCAGATGGCTAATCTACTTCTGTTCCGTTCCGCCGTTATGACGCGCCGGCAAGTTCTCATGATGCGGCTCCGGTTCAGCCGGCGTTAAGATGCTTCACAACTTGTCGCCGCCCTATTAATAAAATCAGAAAAGACAATGAATTATGAATTGATGGCCACCCAGAACGCCCCGGTGAAAATGTGGACCAAGGGCGTACCCGTGGAAGACGAAGCGCGCCAGCAGTTGATTAACACGGCAAAGATGCCGTTTATTTTCAACCATGTTGCCGTTATGCCCGATGTGCACCTTGGTAAAGGATCGACAATCGGAAGCGTGATCCCCACTCTCGGTGCGATTATTCCGGCTGCGGTTGGCGTGGATATCGGCTGCGGAATGAATGCGCTGCGCACCAGCTTAACGGCGGCGGATCTTCCGGATAACCTTGCTGAATTGCGTATTGCGATTGAAGCCGCCGTGCCGCACGGACGGACGACCGGGCGGGGCCGTCGTGACGCGGGGGCATGGGAAAATCCACCGGCTAACGTTGACGCGCACTGGTCAACGCTGCATGCGGAGTTTCAATGGCTAACCAGTACATATCCGCGCTTCCTTAACACCAATAACTACAAGCACCTGGGAACGCTGGGAACCGGTAACCACTTTATTGAAATTTGCCTCGATGAGGCGCAGCAGGTTTGGGTGATGTTGCACTCCGGTTCACGCGGAATTGGTAACGCCATAGGCACCTATTTTATTGAAATGGCGCAAAAAGATATGGAGCAGCATATTGCGAACTTGCCCTCGCGCGATCTGGCTTATTTCTCTGAAGGCAGCGAGCATTTCGTGGATTACGTTCGGGCGGTGAGCTGGGCCCAGGATTATGCGCGCGCCAACCGTGAAGCGATGCTGGAAAACGTGCTGCTGGCGCTGCGTAAAACCATCGACAAACCCTTTACGCTGGTGAGCGAGGCGATTAACTGCCACCATAACTATGTGCAAAAAGAGCAGCATTTTGGGAAGGAGATTTACGTTACCCGTAAGGGGGCGGTATCCGCCCGGCGCGGTCAGTACGGGATTATTCCGGGATCGATGGGCGCGAAAAGCTTTATTGTTCGCGGACTCGGTAACCCCGAGTCGTTCTGTTCATGCAGCCACGGCGCCGGACGCGTGATGAGCCGTACCAAAGCGAAAAAGCTGTTTAGCGTAGAGGATCAGATTCGCGCCACCGCACATGTAGAATGCCGTAAAGATGCAAACGTCATCGACGAGATCCCGATGGCCTATAAGGACATTGACGCGGTGATGGCCGCGCAGTCCGATCTGGTGGAAATTGTGCATACCCTGCGTCAGGTGGTATGCGTGAAAGGATAATGTAATGAAAAGGATGATTACGCTGGACGGCGCGCAGGGAGAAGGCGGCGGGCAGATTTTGCGCTCGGCGCTGAGCCTGTCGATGATAACCGGCCAGCCGTTTGAGATTATCGGCATCCGCGCCGGTCGCGCTAAACCGGGCCTGCTGCGCCAGCATCTCACGGCGGTACGGGCGGCGGCCGAGATCTGTAGCGCTCAGCTGAGCGGCGATGAGCTGGGCTCGCAGCGGCTGCGTTTTGTCCCTGGGCCGATTCGCGGCGGAGCGTATAAATTTGCCATCGGCAGCGCGGGCAGCTGCATGCTGGTGCTGCAAACGGTGTTACCGGCGCTCTGGTTTGCCGATAGCCCGGCCCGCATCGAAGTCAGCGGCGGCACGCATAATCAGGCGGCCCCGAGCGCGGATTTCATTTGCCGCGTCTGGGAGCCGCTGCTGGCGAAGATGGGTATAAACCAGCGTACGGCTTTGATCAAGCATGGCTTCTATCCGGCCGGGGGCGGCGCCGCGCTAACGGAAGTGGCGCCGAGTGCGTCACTCAGCGGGCTACAGCTGCTTTCGCGTGGTGAAACGAATTGCCTCACCGCAGAAGCGCTGCTGGCGGCGGTTCCTTACCACGTTGGCGAGCGCGAAGTGATAGCGCTGGAGGCCTGGCTGCCGCTGGCAGATAAAAAAATTCGCGTGCTGGAGGGCGGCGCCGGGCCGGGAAATACGCTGTCGCTGACCGTGGAGTGCGAACATCTTACGGAGCTGTTTATGGCTTTTGGCTCCAAAGGCGTGAGTGCTGAAAAGGTTGCGCACCAGCTTGCTTCGCAGGTCAAACGCTATCTGGCAAGCAAAGCGGCTGTGGGGGAATATCTGGCCGACCAGCTGATATTACCGCTGGCGCTGGCGGGCGAAGGTGCGTTTACCGTCGCGGAAGTATCGGCGCATTTGCTGACCAATATCGCGGTGGTTGAGCGGTTTCTGCCGATCCGATTTACCTGTGAACCGAGTGATATTGGCTATCTTATTCAGGTTCGCGATTAAACTTTGCGGTATCGCCGGAAACGTAAAGTGGTGATTCTCTTCTGTTTCGGGAAAAGGCCGGAATGAGGGCTGTTTTGCGCATGTTCTTCCCCTGACCCTCTCCCCGAAGGGGCGAGGGGATCGTTTCGATGGCCTTTTTTAATGACATAACAATGCGTTAGCGTTTTAGGTAAAACAGAATAGTTTTCCACAGATCGCGCAGGAATTAGACTCCATATCCCATCATTTTAAGCAACTGCTGGGCATGCTGAACGGCATCCTGGCGGTGCGCGACGCCCAGCTTTTGATACAAATTGCGAATATGCGTTTTAATCGTGGTGGCGGCAACGTCCAGCTCGCCGGCAATCTGCTCATTGCTGTAGCCGGAATAGATAAGTCCCAGTACCTGCCATTCGCGCTGGGTTAGCGGGCTGGTGCGGATGAGCTCTGGCACTTCCGGGTGGTTCAGCAGCCGCTCGACGAAGCTCTCGTCAAAGTGGGCGAATTTGTGGCGATGATGCTGGTTAATATCGCGCAGAATACGCTGGGCGCGGTGCTGCTCGAGCTCCGGCAGGGTATTGAGCTGAATCAGCTGGCGCAGCTGCTGCGCCATCGCTTCTCCTTCAATCACAAAATGATTGATAAACCCGGTGCGGTTGGCGAGGGTGAGCGCTTCCAGTAGCGCTTTCTGCGCTTCGCTTTTACGCCCGGCCTGCCAGTAGAGCTGGTTGAGCAGCAGCAGGTTGCGGTTGAGATCGCTCATCAGACGCAGCGAGCGGGCGTTATCGTTTAGCTCTTCCAGCACCATTTCAGCGGAATCAAAATCACCGAGCAGGATCTGCGCGCGGGCGATATTGCGCCACTGGCTCTGCAGGAAGTGGTTGTTAGCGAATTCCGGTTTGGGCGTCTGACGCAGCCAGTTTGCCGCGGCGGCTTTATCGCCGACCATCTGCCAGTAGATCACCCGGACTTTATCGGCATTGGATACCCAGTCGCTATGGTAATGACCGTTGCCAAGCAGATTCTCCAGGCGATTCAGATGGCTGCGGGCGTTATCCAGATCGCCGCGCGCCAGCGAGCACTGCACCATCAGCGTCAGGCACTGCAGCTGTTGCTGCGGTTGGTAGGACGAAAGCACGTTCATGCCGTTGCGCGCGGAGGTTTCCGCTTCATCCAGCCGCGCCCATGCCCACAGCAGCTGGGAGCGAATACGCAGCAAAAACTCATGCATCGGCAACTGCTCCAGATGCTGTTCGCGAATGAGCTGGAACGCTTTTTCCTGAATTTCCCAGGCGGCCTGCAGGAAACCCTGCGCAAACAGGATTTCGCTTTGCTGAATCATGCTCCATAGCGCGTAGTGCCAGACGTCATGGCGGCGGGCCATCTGTTCCGTCTGCTGCATGACCGCCAGCGATTTACTCAGCTGGCCTTTGCAGTGCAGCACTTCGCCGTGTACCGAGGTCGCCACGATTCGGCTGTAGTAGCTGGCCAGCGGCAGCTCATCAAGTGCCACCATCGCCAGGCGCTCGGCTTCGTCCTGATCGCCGGCGTTGATCGCCACCTGGGCACGCAGGGCGTTGAAATCGCCGTGCATGGCGGTGTCCATTTCCGTATCCATCTCCTGCTCGGCGCGGGCCAGCAGGGTATTCACTTCGCTATAGCGGTGCTGGCTCTGCATCAGCCAGGCCTGCAGGAGAATTAACCGCGGATTTTCCAGCAGGTTTGACCACGGCAGCGCGGCGAGAGACTGTTCCAGCAAGCTCAGCTCGCTATGGTTAAACATGCCCCATGCGTGATTGAGCAGAATATCGCGCAGCATTTTAGCGTCGCCCGCCGCCAGGGCGTGATGGATAGCCTCGGTCGGGAAGCCCTGCGCCATCCAGCTCTCGGCCGCCGCGCGGTGAATTTCCGGCAGCTCAACCGCCAGCTCCCACTGACAGCGCTGGCGCAGAAAATTACCAAACAGCGGATGATAACGGAACCATTCGCCGGAATCGTCCATCCGTTGCAGGAATAGCCCCTGGCGTTCAATCTCCTCCAGCTGCATCTGGCCATTCTCTTCGCCGGTGACGCGGACGATGAGCGCATCGTTCATTGAGCGCAGCAACGAGCTTTTCAGCAGGAAATTACGCGTTCGCGGATCGACGTTATCCAGCACCTCATCGACCAGATAGTCAGAAAGATGGCTGGCATTAATACCGGCAAGACGACGGGCGGAGTGTTGCGCGGAAGTGTTGTTCTGGCGCGCCGAGAGTGCGATCAGCTGCAGCGCGGTGGCCCAGCCGGCAACATCGTCGCACAGCCTTTTGCTGTCGTCGGCCTCAATAGGCGAACTGAGACGACAATCGAAAAACTGCTTGGCCTCCTGATGGGTAAAAGCGAGCTGCTGGCTGCCGATTTCCAGCAGCTGATCGCGTACGCGCAGGTTGGCGATACCCAGCTGCGGTAGATTACGCGACAGCACCACCAGAGTCATATTTTCCGGCTGGTGACGGAGGAAGAAGCGCATTGCATCATGAATAACCGGGTTGGTGATTAGATGGTAATCATCAATCACCAGGAATAGCGGGCGCTGCCAGTCGGCCAGTTCGATAAACAGTTGAGCGAAGAGGGAAGGCAGGCTGGCGTACTGGCGCTTTTGCACCATGGCCTCGCTGGCTGCACAGTGGCCGCCGGTCGCCTGCTGAACGGCGGCGATGAGATAGCTGGCAAAACGCTCCTGTTGGTTATCACCTTCATCCAGCGAGAACCAGCCAAGGTCATTTTTCCCCGCCGCCCATTGAGAAACGAGCGTGGTTTTACCGTATCCAGCCGGGCTGGTCACCAACGCGAGACGATAATTGTTCGCGCCGGAAAGTTTCGCCAGTAATCGCTCACGAACCACAGTGTGTTCAAGGCGGACCGGACGACTTAATTTAGACGGAATCAACATAGTTCTTCATTTCGCTGTGCAAGGGAGGGATTGCGAATTTTTTTGCGCTTCGTAATTAATACCCAATAAGGTCGGCCATAATGAATTTTATTGCAAGTTATGTCCGAGTTTTATGCTCTTGAATTTGCTCTATGTCACAAATTTTGACATCGAGTGAAATTGATATAAAGGAGGGCAGCGTGCGCGGTTTCTGGGCTTGCGGGAAATTCAGGCACCACAGGCTAATCTTTTTTTACAATCTAAGTAGTTGTTTGTTTTTATTAAAATATTATCGGCTTATTCTTATAAGTCATCTTTTTGAGTTATTTCTGCATTAAAGTCCGTTTATTCTGCGAATATTTACTTTTATTTCGCCATATTTACAAAACGGCATTTTATGGCCTTTTTATCAGCCAGGCTTGTAACAAAGTTTTGTTCGCCAGGAGAGACAGGTTGCGGGTTCCGCAGCGGCGAATTTTGCAGCATAATTTTGCCGGTAAGCTAACGTAATAGTGGCCACGATCACACTTTTCGCTCATCCCTGCTACTCCTCCCCGGCTAATCCCTGGCGGGATGAGGACGTGACTCCGGGAGGTCGGCACACTAACGCTAACGTTTTAGTAAAGGACCCGGATTTCTTATGTCACAGACTTCTTTTAACAAAGCTCAGTTTCAGGCTGCACTGACGCGTCAGTGGCAGCATTTTGGTTTACAGTCCGCTTCCGAGATGACCCAGCGTCAATGGTGGCGCGCCGTAAGCGGTGCGCTGTCCGAGCTGTTGTCGGCTCAGCCGGTAGCGAAAGCGGCCGCAGGGCAGCGTCACGTAAACTACATCTCAATGGAGTTTTTAATTGGTCGCCTGACCGGCAACAATTTGCTCAACCTTGGCTGGTATCAGCAGGTCAGCGATGAGCTACAGGCGCATGACGTTAACCTGACCGACCTGCTGGAAGAGGAAATCGACCCGGGCCTGGGCAACGGTGGCCTCGGCCGTCTGGCGGCATGTTTCCTGGATTCAATGGCAACCGTGGGTCAGTCGGCCACCGGCTACGGCCTGAACTATCAGTACGGTCTGTTCCGCCAGTCTTTCGCTGACGGGCAGCAGATGGAAGCGCCGGATGACTGGGGACGTAGCAACTACCCGTGGTTCCGCCACAATGAAGCGCTGGACGTACAGGTGGGCCTCGGCGGTAAAGTGACTAAAAATGGTGAGTGGGTTCCGGCATTCGTGATTACCGGCGAAGCCTGGGATCTGCCGGTGCTGGGCTACCGCAACAACGTGGCTCAGCCGCTGCGTCTGTGGCAGGCTAAGCACGCGCATCCTTTTAACCTGACTAAATTCAACGACGGCGATTTCCTGCGTGCCGAACAGCAGGGCATTGACGCCGAAAAACTGACGAAAGTCCTCTACCCGAACGATAACCATCAGGCGGGTAAAAAACTGCGTCTGATGCAGCAGTACTTCCAGTGCGCCTGCTCGGTTGCCGATATTCTGCGTCGCCATCATATGGCAGGTCGCAAGCTGGCAGAGCTGGCGGATTATGAAGTTATTCAGCTGAACGATACTCACCCGACGATTGCGATTCCGGAGCTGCTGCGCGTGCTGATTGACGAGCATCAGCTGAGCTGGGACGACGCCTGGGCGATTACCAGCAAAACTTTTGCTTACACCAACCACACCCTGATGCCGGAAGCGCTGGAGTGCTGGGATGAGAAGCTGGTAAAAGCGCTGCTGCCGCGCCACATGCAGATCATCAAACAGATTAACGACCGCTTTAAAACGCTGGTGGATAAAACCTGGCCGGGCGACAAGCAGGTTTGGGCGAAGCTGGCGGTTGTGCACGACAAACAGGTTCGTATGGCGAACATGTGCGTGGTCAGCGGCTTTGCGGTTAACGGCGTTGCCGCGCTGCACTCCGATCTGGTGGTGAAAGATCTGTTCCCGGAATATCACCAGTTGTGGCCGAACAAATTCCATAACGTCACCAACGGCATTACCCCGCGTCGTTGGATCAAGCAGTGTAACCCGGCGCTGGCCGCGCTGCTGGATAAAACGCTGAAGAAAGAGTGGGCCAACGATCTCGACCAGCTGATCAACCTCGAAAAATATGCTGATGACGCGACGTTCCGTCAGACGTATCGTGAGATTAAGCTGGCCAACAAGGTTCGTCTGGCGGAGTTCGTGAAGCGGCGTACCGGTATCGAGATTAATCCGCAGGCGATTTTCGATATTCAGATTAAGCGTCTGCACGAATATAAACGCCAGCACCTCAACCTGCTGAATATCCTCGCGCAGTACAAAGAAATCCGCGAGAACCCGCAGGCCGACCGCGTACCGCGCGTGTTCCTGTTCGGTGCGAAAGCGGCTCCGGGCTACTACCTGGCGAAGAATATTATCTGGGCGATCAACAAAGTTGCCGCAGCGATCAATAACGATCCGCTGGTAGGCGATAAGCTGAAAGTCGTATTCCTGCCGGACTACTGCGTCTCGGCAGCGGAAATGCTGATCCCGGCGGCGGATGTCTCCGAGCAGATCTCTACGGCGGGCAAAGAGGCCTCCGGTACCGGCAATATGAAGCTGGCGCTGAACGGCGCGCTGACCGTGGGAACCCTCGACGGCGCCAACGTTGAAATTGCTGAGCAGGTGGGCGAAGAGAACATCTTCATCTTCGGTCATACTGTGGAAGAAGTGAAAGCGCTGAAGGCCAAAGGTTACGACCCGCTGAAGTGGCGGAAGAAAGATAAGCTGCTGGATGCGGTGCTGAAAGAGCTGGAGAGCGGTAAATATAGCGATGGCGATAAGCATGCCTTCGACCAGATGTTGCACAGTCTGCTGAAAGGCGGCGACCCGTACCTGGTGCTGGCGGATTTTGAAGCCTACGTGGCGGCGCAGAAGCAGGTTGATGAGCTGTATCGCGACCAGGAAGCCTGGACGCGCGCAACGATTCTGAACACCGCGCGCTGCGGCATGTTCAGCTCCGACCGTTCGATTCGCGATTATCAGCAACGTATCTGGCAGGCAAAACGCTAAGGACAGGCCTATGGAGAGTAAACGCCTTGATAACGCTGCCCTGGCGGCGGGGATAAGCCCAAGCTACATCAATGCTCACGGTAAGCCGCAGTCTATTGCTGCGGCGACCAAGCAGCGGCTGCTTGATGCGATGCATCGTACAGCGACTGCCGTGAAGGCGACGGTTGATCCGCTGCCTGCGGTGCAGGTGTTCACCTATGGCAAAAAGATGTCTCTGCCGGTGGCGGGCCAGGGGGAGTTTCACTGGATCCTCACCACCGAAGAAGGGAAACAGTATCAGGGCCAGGCGCGCGGCGGAGAAACCCTGCCGCTGCCGGCAAAATTGCCGGAAGGGTATCACACGCTGACGCTGACTCAGGACGGCGAGCGCAGCCACTGTCGGGTTATCGTCGCGCCCGCGCGCTGCTATGAACCGCAGGCGCTGAAGGATGGTAAGAAGCTGTGGGGAACCTGCGTGCAGCTGTATACGCTGCGCTCGGAGAAGAACTGGGGAATTGGCGACTTCGGCGATTTACGCGCTATGCTGCCGGAAATCGCTCGCCGCGGCGGCGCGTTTATTGGGCTTAACCCGATTCACGCGCTCTACCCGGCTAACCCGGAGAGCGCCAGCCCGTACAGCCCCTCTTCACGCCGTTGGCTCAACGTTATCTATATCGACATCAACGCGGTAGACGATTTCCGTCACAGCAAAGAGGCGCAAAAATGGTGGCAATCATCGGCCACGCAGCAAGCCTTACAGGCCGCGCGCCAGACCGATGACGTTGACTATACCGCCGTGACCGCTCTTAAGCTCACTGCGCTGCGCATGGCCTGGAAAGGTTTTTCCGCGCGCAATGATGAGACGACGGCGGAGTTCCGTCAGTTTGTGACCCGTGAGGGCGAAAGTCTGTACTGGCAGGCGGCGTATGACGCGCTGCACGCCTGGCAGGTTAAGCAGGATCCGATGCGCTGGGGCTGGCCCGCGTGGCCGAAGGCTTACCAGGATACCGATAGCCCGGAGGTTAAAGCATTCTGTACCGAGCATGCCGACGAGGTGAATTTTTACCTGTGGCTGCAATGGCTCGCTTACACCCAGTTCGCCGAGTGCTGGCATACCAGCCAGAACGATGCCATGCCGATCGGCCTGTATCGCGATCTGGCGGTCGGCGTTGCGGAAGGCGGAGCGGAAACCTGGTGCGATCGCGAGCTGTACTGTCTGAAAGCCTCCGTCGGGGCGCCGCCGGACATTCTGGGTCCGCTGGGACAGAACTGGGGCCTGCCGCCGATGGACCCGCATATCATGGTGGCGCGCGCCTATGAGCCATTTGTCGAGCTGTTGCGCGCTAATATGCAAAACTGCGGGGCGCTGCGCATCGATCACGTGATGTCGGTGCTGCGTCTGTGGTGGATCCCTTACGGTGAGACGGCCGATCACGGTGCTTACGTTCAGTATCCGGTAGACGATCTGTTGTCGATTCTGGCGCTGGAGAGTAAGCGTCACCGCTGTATGGTGATCGGCGAGGATCTGGGAACCGTACCGGTTGAGATCGTCGGTAAGCTGCGAAAAAGCGGCGTTTACTCTTACAAAGTGCTCTATTTCGAAAATGACCACGAGAAGACTTTCCGTGCGCCGAAGGCGTATCCGGAGCAATCAATGGCTGTGGCAACGACGCATGACCTGCCAACGCTGCGCGGCTACTGGGAAAGCGGCGACCTGACGCTGGGGAAATCGCTTGGCCTGTATCCGGATGAGGTGGTGCTGCGCGGACTTTATCAGGATCGCGAGCTGGCGAAGCAGGGGCTGCTGGATGCTCTGCACCGCTACGGCTGTCTGCCGAAGCGTACCGGGCATAAAGCGTCGCTGATGGCGATGACCTCAACCCTGAATCGCGGTATGCAGCGCTATATTGCCGACAGCAACAGCGCGCTGCTGGGCCTGCAGCCGGAAGATTGGCTGGAGATGGCCGAGCCGGTCAATATTCCCGGCACCAGCACGGAGTATCCAAACTGGCGTCGCAAGCTCTCCACCACGCTCGAGGCGATGTTTGCCGATGAGCAGGTGAATAAGCTGATTAAGGATCTGGATAAGCGGCGTAAGTCGGCAAGTAAGAAGAAATCCGCCTGATTGGGAGCGTTAAAAAAGCCGGGAAGTGATTCCCGGCTTTGTATTTTCTGCTGAACCGATTAGAGTTTTGGCCCTGCGGCCACCAGCGCAGCGCCCGCTGGCGTATCGGTGTACTTCTCGAAGTTCTCGATAAACAGTTTCGCCAGCTGCTCCGCTTTTTCCTGCCACTGCTCCGGCGATCCGTAGGTGTTGCGCGGATCGAGGATATGAGTATCCACGCCCGGAAGCTCGGTCGGGATCTGCAGCTCAAACATCGGTAGCGTGAAGGTTTCGGCATTGTCCAGCGAACCGTCAAGGATCGCATCGATAATGGCGCGGGTATCTTTGATCGAGATACGTTTGCCGGTGCCGTTCCAGCCGGTGTTGACCAGATAGGCCTGCGCGCCGGAGGCCTGCATGCGTTTTACCAGCACTTCAGCGTATTGCGTCGGGTGCAGCGAAAGGAACGCGGCGCCGAAGCAGGCGGAGAAGGTTGGCGTCGGCTCCGTGACGCCGCGCTCGGTACCGGCCAGCTTGGCGGTAAAGCCAGACAGGAAGTGGTACTGGGTCTGGTCGGCGGTCAGGCGAGAAACCGGAGGTAGAACGCCAAACGCGTCGGCGGTCAGGAAGATAACCTTAGTGGCATGACCCGCTTTGGATATCGGCTTAACGATGTTTTCGATATGGTAGATCGGATAGGAGACGCGGGTATTTTCGGTCTTCGAACCGTCGTTAAAGTCGATGGTGCCGTCGGCCAGTACGACCACGTTCTCCAGCAAAGCATCGCGGCGAATCGCATGATAGATATCCGGCTCTGCGGCTTCTGAAAGCTTAATCGTCTTAGCGTAGCAGCCGCCTTCGAAGTTAAATACCCCGTCGTCATCCCAACCGTGTTCATCATCGCCAATCAGGCGGCGTTTCGGGTCGGTGGAAAGGGTGGTTTTGCCAGTACCGGAAAGCCCGAAGAAGATAGCGACATCCTCTTTTTCCCCGACGTTGGCGGAGCAGTGCATGGAAGCGATGCCCTTCAGCGGCAGCAGGTAGTTCATGATCGAGAACATCCCTTTTTTCATTTCGCCGCCGTACCAGGTACCGCCGATCAGCTGGATGCGCTCGGTCAGGTTAAAGGCGACGAAGTTTTCGGAGTTCAGACCCTGCTCTTTCCACTGCGGGTTGGTGCATTTGGCGCCGTTCATCACGATGAAATCCGGCTCAAAGTTTGCCAGTTCTTCATCGCTCGGGCGAATAAACATGTTCTTCACGAAATGCGCCTGCCAGGCGACTTCGGTAATAAAGCGGACGCTCAGGCGCGTGTCGGCGTTAGCGCCGCAGAAGGCGTCAACGATGAAGAGACGTTTGCCGGAGAGCTGGCGGGTGACCAGTCCTTTCAGGTGCTGCCACGTTTCCTCTGACAGCGGTTTATTGTCGTTCTTGCCTTTGCCTTTATCAGCCCACCACACCGTATCGCGGGTGGTGTCGTCACGAACGATATACTTATCTTTTGGAGAACGGCCGGTAAAAATACCGGTATCTACGGCGATTGCACCAAGATTTGTTAATACGCCACGTTCATAACCTTCCAGATTGGGGGCGAGCTCTTCTTGATACAAAGTATCGTAGCTGGGGTTATGGACGATATCCTGGACGTCATTGATACCATAAGCCTTGAGATCCTGCGGGGTTAAACCATTATTAACGCGCATGTCACTGCTCCTTAGCCAATATGTACTGCTTTAAATTGTAGGGGTTATTACGGGGTATAGACCGCGACCAGGCTCATAGATTTACGTATCTCGACAAACGACGGACTTACGAAAAACGTTGTGACTCCTGTCACGAGGCATAGGGGATTATCTCAGGAATTGATGCGTCGGTGGGGGTAGATGTTTCTTAATGGTTAAAAAGTAATTAAAAAAACTGTTGAAATGTGAATGTAATCGCTTACCTGAAAGAAAATTACGTAACTCTTTCATGGGGAATCGATTCATCACGCGGATGAAAAAGGTTGACGTCAGGAACGAGAGAGGAGCTCGCTCCTGACGAATTGAGGATTAGTGGAGCTGCGGGTCGGCCGGAGAGGCGTTGTTGCGGATCTCGGCAATATCCATTGCATTAAAGATGTAATGATTTCCGCAGTAGTCGCAGTGCATATCGATCTCACCCTCATCGGCGAGGATGCTATCAATCTCCTCATCGGGCAGCGTTTTCAGCGCGCCGGCGCAGCGTTCGCGAGAGCAGGTGCACTTAAACTCGACGTTCTGCGGTTCGTAAACGGTGACTTCCTCTTCGTGATACAAACGCCAGAGCACATCGTTCGCTGGCAGGGTAAACAGCTCTTCAGCTTTGATAGTTTCGGTCAGCGTGCTCAGATGTTCAAAATCAGCCGCCTGCGCATCTTGCGCCGGCAGAACCTGCAGCAGCATGCCGCCGGCCATCGGTTTGCCTTCGTGCTCGCCGCTGCGGATGATCAGCCGGGTCGGCAGCTGTTCGGAGCGCTGGAAGTAATCTTCCAGGCAGGAAGCCAGGGTGTCTCCCTCAAGGCCGACCACGCCCTGATAGCGCTCGCCCTCTTCCGGAGAGATGGTGATGACCAGATATCCGTTACCGACCATAGTTTTCAGATCCGCTCCATCCGGGATCTCGCCCTGGACGCGGGCTACGCCGCGCATCTGCTGCTGGTTGTTGCCGTTGATCACCGCCAGCGACAGCGGGCCATCGCCCTGCAACTGAACGGTGATATCGCCAGCGAATTTCAGCGTCGCGGTCAGCAGGCTGGTGGCGACCAGCAGTTCCGCGAGCACGGTTTTCACCGGCTGCGGATAGCTATGGTTAGTCAGGATCTGTTCTAACGTTTCAGAAACTGTCACCAGCTCACCGCGTACGGCATAGTTTTCAAACAGATAGCGGTGTAATTGATCGTGTTGAGTCATAATCATCTCTCTTGCGGGCCACAGTTATTCACTATCGCCGTGTTTAAATCTCATCAGGTCGCGGCGCTCTTTCTTATCCGGACGCCTGTCGGGATGCGGCATAGTTAGCGCGTTCATTTTTCGCGCCAGCGCCATTTTCTCGCGTTTCTCGATGCTCTCTGCCGTCTCTTCATAGAGCGCGACGGCTTCGCTGGCAGGTCTGCGCTGTTCGGTAATGCCTTTTACCACGATAGTGCGTTCATCATTGCCCTGGCGGATCGTCAGGGTAGCGTTGAGTTCGACCACTTTTCCCGGCTTACTACGCTGTCCGTTGTAGTGTACCTTGCCGCCTTCAATCATCTCGCGCGCCAGCGCTCGGGTTTTATAAATGCGGGCTGCCCACAGCCATTTGTCCAGCCTGACGGCTACGACGGGTTTTTCTTTCATGGCCTCTCCTGTAGGGTCAGCGAGGGGATCAGATGCCGGTAGTCATTCAACCCGGGATGACGAACGTAGCTTTTTTCCGCCAGTCCGGAATCTGGGTTAGTGATGCCCAGGCAATAGCGGATGCCAAACTCCGCCGCCGCGTCCAGAATCGCCTCGTTATCGTCGACGAAGAGCGTATTACGCGCGTCGAAGCCGGTCTCTTCAGCCACAGCGTGCCACAGACGCTGATCTTCTTTCGGATAACCAAATGTGTGGGTGGAAAGCAATAAATCAAGGTGCGCATCCAGCCCGGTATGTTTTAGCTTCACCGCCAGATTGTGCGGATGCGCGTTAGTCAGCAAAATCCGGCGCTTACCGCTGGTTTTAAGCGCCTCAAGGAACGGCACGGTATCATCACGTAGCGTCGCCCTTGGCCCCTGCTCGCTGGTCATCGCACAAATATCCAAACCCAGGCGCTCGCTCCAGTAGTCCAGGCAGTACCAGTTTAGCGTATGTTGCACCGCATGATATTCCTGGCGCATCGCCTCTCTGGCTTCCTGCAGGTTGAGCCCGCGCGCGGCGCCCCAGGTTTCGGGAACCAGTTTTTGCCAGAAGTAGTTGTCGAAAGCGAGGTCGAGCAGCGTGCCGTCCATATCCAGCAGAACGGTATCAACCTCCTGCCAGGCGATATCAAAATGCATGGTAAGTCTCCAGCGAAGGGAAATTGCGCGACAGGGTATCACACCCCGCCGTACAGAGAATTATTCTTGCGGGTCCGGCGAGGAGAGCAGAACCGGATTCAGGCAGCTTTCGTAGTATTTCTGGATCTCTTCCTGGCGCTGGCGATGGCGCTGATAGCGACAAAAAGCCTGGATGCCGTGATACGCCGTGCAGCCCAGCATGGCCAGCAGCAGCAGCGTTGTCCCGAGGTAGCGCCACAGGCCAGTGCGGTCAGGGATACGGTGCAGGTTGATATGCTGCGTGCCGTTAGCATCGGTATAAAGGCTGGTGACGATACCTTCAGCCTGGAACGGCGTGTGCATCAACATGCTCGCCAGGCGCCGTAGTTCACTCCACTGCTGGTGCGCAGGGAAGTCGTATAATCCGGTGCTTGGCCAGGGCTGATTGACCAGGTCGCTGCCTTCATCGCTGGCAATCAGAAAACCGCCAGGCGCCGGGCTATTCAGCGCCTGAGCGGCACGTGAGGTTTCCCGACTGACGAACGGCGCGGTGGAGGTGGTAACCAGATTCTCCAGCGACTCCGCGCTTACCGGACGCAGCAGCACGTTAACCCCGTCCAGTTTGCCCGCGCTGGCGCGTTTGGTCAGCGTTTCCCAGTTACGGGTGTTACCGAGGTTAACCAGCGCATTCTTCAGGCGAACGCAATCGTCTTTCGCAGAGCACAGGTCGTTGGTTTTGGTGACGATATCGCCAAAGTCATCCAACAGCACCATGCCGGATTTCTGAATAGCTGAGCGTAGCGCCGGGCTGACCCGCGAATCGTCATCGGATTCGGGGTGGAGCTGGCGCTGAACGGTCTGCATCAGCGCGGCGGCCTTACTGACGATATCTGACTCCGGCAGGGGCAGGGGAGGCGCATCATTCCAGACGATTTGTGAACAATCGAACGGCATAAACGGCGAGTTCTCTTTTGCTGTCCACGCGCCCGGGGTGTGAATGTTACACATTCCCGAGCCTTTCAGGCGCAGCGTATCGCCAATGCGAATTTTCGATTTCTCCAGTTGGGCGACCGTAGTGGCTTCGATGGTCTGTGCGCCTTTTAGCCATGACAGCGTGAATTTAAAAGGCATGTTTAGCGGAACGCTGGCCCACAGCATGACAACAACCAGTAGTGCTCCCAGGGCGATAATCGTGCTACGAAGCCAGTATTGAAGCGGGAAGTTTTTAACCTCATCGTGCAGCGACAGATAGCGTCCCTGGCGGACTACATGGCGGCTGAGATAGATGTCGATATCCGTTTGCTGGCCAAGGTCCTGCGCGATCCACGGTTGCCAGTGGCGCGGGTAGATGAGGTCAATAATGCCGAGAGAAATATTGTTGGTATGCTCCTGGGTGTTTTCACCAAACAACCCCCAGCGTTTAGGCATACCGCGCAGACAATGAATTTCCCGCAGCGACGTTTTGCGCGGCGGCGCGTAGATTCCCCATACGCTGGCAAGAAGTAGCAGTATACCGCCGCCGAGAAGCCAGGGCGAAAAGACGTCGGGGGCGATCAGGCTACAATAAAACAGCAGGAACGCGGAGACTGCCAGAATAGCTTCGCGAAGGCCGTCGGGGCGGCTCAGTGCGTGCTCTTCGGGCGTTTCCGGGCGGATGTTGAGCAGCTCAATTTGTTCGCTCTCTTCCCCGCGGATAGATGCCTGGGTCGCCGGGGCTTGTTCAAGGGCGAAACCACGGGACTCCTGCGGATAGTCGCTCAGCGTCTGCCCGTTAAGCGCAATCACCAGCGGTAGGCTCGTGGTGGAGATTAATTCGACGCTGTTCTCGTCATTAATATGTTGCTCCCAGAATGGGGGCAGATGAATTTCTACTGAATCAAGGAAGTAGCGCCATTTGTTGAGATCGTCCGTGGTGATGCCGTAGCGAGTGATCGCTCGGGTAACGCTATAAACGGTATCGCTCTGTTCGTTCAGCATCAGGTTTAGCGGCGCGGTACTGGCGCCTGAAGCTGGCAACTGCTGGTTGCGGCTGAGACTTTCGAGGTATTTTTCTACGGCGCTGCGCTCTTCATCGGAGAGGTTGCGCGTAGCGGCATCGCTAAAGGCGTGCAGCAGCGGCAGGCGGCGACGTCTGGCATGCGAGCGATACCACCACCCGATAAGCAATGCGCAGATTAGCAGAGCTAACAAAAATATCAGAAAGGTGCCCATGCCCATCCCATCATAGTTATTCTTTTCTTATTGGTATCGTCGGTTGCCATTCATCATGCAGGTAAAACAGCCGTTGCCATCGGCACTTATCCTGTCAAAGCGGGAACATCTATTGTGCAATGCAGCAGCATACAACCTTATCAAAAACGTTAAAATCCAGGAATCGGTATATTCTCAAATACTGGTCAACCTATTGACTTTTGAGTCTTTGTGATAATAGGTTTCAAAACGAAAAGGTTGCAACTATGTAAATTAGTGGCGAATTGGATTGCCGAAACCGTGCTGCGTATCGCACAATGCCCTCTGTAATCACAGCATAGACCGATGACAATGAGCAAATCATTACAAAAACCCACCATTCTCAACGTTGAAACAGTCGCGCGCTCGCGCCTTTTTAATGTTGAAAGCGTGGACCTTGAGTTCAGCAACGGGGTGCGCCGCGTATATGAACGGATGCGGCCTTCTACCCGTGAAGCCGTGATGATTGTGCCGATTGTCGATGACTACATAATCCTCATTCGCGAATACGCTGTTGGTACCGAGTCCTATGAGCTGGGCTTTTCGAAAGGCCTGATCGATCCTGGCGAAAGCGTTATGGAAGCCGCCAACCGCGAACTGAAAGAAGAGGTCGGATTTGGCGCGCAAAAGCTGACGTTTTTGAAAAAGCTCAGCATGGCTCCGTCCTATTTCTCCAGCAAGATGAATATCCTGGTGGCGGAAGATCTGTATCCGGAATCGCTGCCTGGCGATGAGCCAGAGCCGCTGCCGCAGGTTCGCTGGCCGCTAGCGCAGCTGATGACGCTGCTTGATGAAGAAGACTTCAACGAAGCCCGTAACGTGAGCGCGCTGTTCCTGCTGCGGGAATGGCTTCAGGCTCAGGGGCGACTTTAACGCACTCGCAGGTAAAAAACGCCCGTTGCCTGCGGCGTGAATGCCTGTACCGCACCGCCTGGGCGGGTAAGGCGCCAGCCGCCTGGCTACGCGGCGGGCAACGTCTCTAAAATGGTGACCATCAGCCAAAGAAAAAAGCGCCCGCAGGCGCTTTTTTTGTCAGAACAGTTCGTGAGACTCGCCCCCGCCATCGGTGATGGTGGTGCCCACTTCGTGAACTGCCTGCTGGGTAGGTTGAGTTCCCTCAATAAAGTACTCTGCGCGGCTGTTCCCGCCGCTGGCTAACTGACCGGTGCTGCGGTCAATGTTGACCGTAATAATGCCCGACGGCGGCGTGAGCGGCTCTTCCGGTACGCCTTCCAGCACCCTTTTCATAAAATCATCCCAGGCCGGCTGAGCGCTTTTGGCGCCACCTTCGTAGCCCGATATCTGATTTTTGATGGCGCCGGAGGCGGTGGTGCGGCCGAGATCGCGACGGTGGTCGTCAAAGCCAATCCATACCGATGTCACCACGCCAGGGCCATAGCCGGAGAACCACGCATCTTTTGAGCTGTTAGTGGTCCCGGTTTTGCCGCCGATATCGTGACGCTGCAGGTCGCGGCCTGCTCGCCAGCCGGTACCCATCCAGCCGGGTTCGCCGAAGATATTGGTGTTGAGGGCGCTTTTAATCAGGAACGCCAGCGGCGTGTTGATCACGTGCGGCGCATACTCCGGAGCGCCACTTTGCGCGACCAGAGACTGGTTTGCCTGCGCCAGCTGCGGCTGCGGAGGAACGCCGGGATTTTGCGGATCCTGCGAGGTCGCTACGTCCTCAACGTCTTTATTTTCCAGCACATCAGACTTCGGCGTATCGCCGTAAATCACCGGAATATTGCACTGTGGGCAGGCAATTTTTGGCCGCTCTTCAAAAATGACGCCGCCCTGATCGTTCTCGATTTTGCTGATGAAATAAGGGCTAACCAGGAAACCGCCGTTAGCCATAACCGAGTAGCCGCGCGCAACCTGCAGCGGCGTGAACGATGCGGAGCCCAGGGCCAGTGATTCGGTCCGCACGATGTTCTGCGCCGGGAAGCCGAAGCGCTGCAGATACTCAGCCGCGTAATCCACGCCCATAGCCCGCATCGCGCGGACCATCACCACGTTCTTTGATTGACCCAAACCCTGGCGCAGGCGGATAGGACCCGCATACTGCGGCGGGGAGTTTTTCGGTCGCCAGTCGGAGCCGGAACCGGCATCCCAGCGGGAAATCGGCACGTCGTTGAGCATGCTCGCCAGGGTCAGGCCTTTATCCATCGCCGCGGTGTAGAGGAACGGTTTAATGTTAGAGCCAACCTGACGCAGCGCTTGAGTGGCGCGGTTGAACTTGCTTTGGTTGAAATCGAAACCGCCGACCAGCGCAATGATCGCCCCGTTTTGCGGGTTGATCGATACCAGCGCCGAGTTGACGTCCGGCACCTGCGCCAGCCACCAGCTGTTGCCTACCTGGCGAACCCAGACCTGTTGTCCGGTCTGCACGACATCGTTCACCTTACGCGGCGTGGCGCCCTGTTGAGTATCGGAGATAAAGCGCCGCGCCCAGCGGACGCCTTCCATATTCAGCGACACCGAGGTTCCGTTGCTCAGTAGCGCGACGGCTTCCTGCGGGTTTGCCGAAGTGATAACCGCCGGAGAGAGCGGTCCGGAGCTTGGGGTTTTTTTCAGGGTATCGATGATTTTCTGGTTATCCCACGGCGTTTCACCCACTTTCCATAGCACCTTTTCCGGCCCGCGATAGCCGTGGCGCATATCGTAATCCAGCACGTTATTCCGCACCGCCTGCTGGGCTGCCTGCTGATTTTTACGGGTAATGGTGGTGTAGACACGATAGCCGTCTTCATAAGCCTGCTCGCCGTAGCGGCTGACCATCTCCTGACGCACCATTTCGCTGAGATACGGCGAGGAGAAGGCGATTTCCGGGGTATGGTAGCTTGCGTCAATAGGCTGGCTACGCGCCTGATCGTACTGCGCCTGCGTGATGTAGCCTTCGCTCAGCATACGCGAAAGAACAACGTTGCGGCGGGCGGTTGCACGATCCATGGAATAGAGCGGGTTAAAGGTTGACGGCGCTTTAGGCAGGCCTGCAATCACCGCCATCTCGCTCAGCGTAAGCTGATCGACGGATTTGCCAAAGTAGACCTGCGCGGCCGCGCCGACGCCGTAGGCGCGATAGCCAAGATAGATTTTGTTCAGGTATAGCTCAAGAATTTCATCTTTATTGAGTAACTGCTCGATGCGGATCGCGAGGAAGGCCTCTTTCACCTTACGCATCAACGTTTTTTCGGGGCTCAGGAAGAAGTTACGCGCCAGCTGTTGGGTAATCGTACTGGCGCCCTGCGAGGCGTGACCGGAGAACATCGCGACGCTGGCGGCGCGGAAAATCCCGACAGGGTCAACGCCATGATGCTCATAAAAACGGCTATCTTCGGTGGCGATAAACGCTTTAATCAGCTCAGGCGGCATTTGCTGCAGCGTGACGGGAATACGGCGTTTTTCGCCATATTGCGCGATCAGCTCGCCATCCGCGCTATAGACCTGCATCGGGATTTGCAGGCGCACATCCTTCAGCGTTGCGACGTCGGGGAGCTGCGGCTCTATATATTTATAGAGACCAAAAATCGAGCCTGCTCCCAGCAGTACGCAACAGACTGCAAGGATAAAAAGATACTTTACGAACTTCACCGGAGATTTCTCATTTAGTTTTCATTGGGCAGTTTATAAACAAACGCGCAGTAGTATAAAGGCAAGCCTGGAGCATTGATATAGCGAAGCATATCGGCTGATAAGGAGATCGTAGGCATGGCTTTTAGAAACTGGCGCATAGGAATGCATATTCAGCAGGACCATATTGCTATTGTCGCGTTGTTGCATGAGCGCTCACGCTGGGCGCTGCGCCGCTGGTGGAATATCCCATTAATGCCCGGCACCGTGCGTCAGGGGATGGTAGTGGACGTTGAGTCGCTGGCCCACCAGTTGCAAAGCTGGCGGCGGGAGCTGCCTTTGCAGCATCAAGTCTGCATTGCCTTCCCGGCGGCGCGAACGCTGCAGAAGCAGCTCCTGCGTCCGCAGATTTCATTAAGAGAAAGCGAGCAGGCGACATGGATAACCAGCGCCATGGCGCAGCAGCTGGAAATGCCCGCCTCTTCGCTGTGCGTCGATTATGCCCAATCTGCTGCGGTCGATGGCTGGCGGGTTACCGCTGCGCAGCGCTTAGACGTCAACGCGCTATGCCGGCTGGCAACCCGCCTCAGGTTAAGAGTGGTGGGGATTGTCCCGGATGCCAGCGCGCTTAGCGCTTTTATCCCCTGGCTGCCGGTTGAAACGCAGGGGCTGGCGTGGCGCGACGAAGCGAGCTGGCTTTGGGCAACCGCCGAGAACTGGGGATACTGTTTGTGCAGCGACGCTCCCTCTTTTCCCCACATGGTTTCCCGGGTAAACGCCGGAGCATTTCGTCTCTGCACTTCAGCGCCGTGCGACGGGCAGAGCTTTGACGCCTGGAGCGTCATCGATCGCCTGCAGCCGCCTCTGCCGAGCTGCGGCGACAGCTATACCGTTGCTCTGGGGTTGGCGCTGGGAGCGCGCCAGCTATGAGCCACATCGTCAACTTTCTTCCCTGGCGCGAAACGCGGCGAAAACAGCGCCTGCGCATAGGCGGCCTGTTGAGCGTCGGTTTACTGCTTATCCTGCTTGCGGCGCTGCTTGCCCCACGGCTCAACAAACGGACCGCTCACTGGCTGGCAACCGTTAAGCTAAACGCTGATAACCAGCTTTACAGCGCATTACAGCAGCGTGAGCGCACCATGCGTCAGCAGCTACAGCACAGGGAGCAACAGCGCCTGCGCCGCCTGCGGCGCGAAAAAACCGCCGCGTGGCAGCCAAGGCTGCAGGAGATAGCGGCGCGTATGCCGGAAGATGCCTGGTTAACCCATCTGGAATACCGCCAGAACGCTCTGTCGCTGAGCGGGCTAACGTTGAATCTTAAAGGGTTAGCCGCGCTGGAAAAGGCGCTGGCAAACATTAGCGGTTTTCTTCCGGCAAAGGCAGGGGAAACGCACCGCGATAGCGAAGGGCGCTGGCTATTTCACTTTTCCATGGTTGGAGAGGACGAACATGCGGGGGAGCATTGAACGCTTGCTGGCGGAGCGTAAAAGTCTGTTAGCGATACCTCTCCTGCTGGTTCTGATTGCCGCAATCGGCCGCTGGCTCATGCTGCCTTCCCAGACAGAAACGCCAGTGGAGCTCTCGCCGCGCATACAGATGCAGTGGCGAAAACTGCTGCCGCTGGTGAGCGCGCTACGTGCCGCCGGAATAGATGACGCAGCGACCCAGCCATTTTCTCCCATTGAGCTCCCTGTGGCTGGGGCGGCGCTTATCGCCTGGCGGCCGATGGGCGGTGGGGGCGAGATGCAGCTGGAGGCTGACTGGCAAGCGGTGCCTGCGCTCTTTTCCTGGCTTGCCCGCTGCGGGATGCGGGCTACGGCTTTCTCTGTGCAGCCGGAAAAACAGGCTCTACGGTTGACTTTGCATCTGGGGGCGGAAGATGCGCCTTAAATGGTGGTACTGGCTGCTGTTCCCACTTCCGCTGCTGGCGGTGGAACGCGATCCGTTCCGCCCCCCGGTGGATCGCTGCCGGACGGCGCAGCTTAGCCAGTGGCGCTATGGCGGAGCTGTCGGCGACCCGCTGGCGCTTATTGGCATCTTGCAGGATAGCGCCGGGAAGTGGCGTCGGGTGAGGGCGGAGACGATTTTGCCCGCGGGCTGGCGGGTGACGCTGCTGACGGCAGAGAAAATAACCATATTAACCGGCCCCGGATGTGAACCCGCACAGTGGGTCTGGCTGCGAAAGGGAATAAAGAATGATGCGATGGATAAGCCTGCTGTTTCTGCTCCTGCCGCTGATGGGCGACGCGGCAAAAAAGGATCTTCCCGTGTCGCTGGTCGTCGATGATGCCCCGGTGGCCCAGGTACTCCAGTCGTTGGCGGAGCTAAAGCAAAAAAATCTCGTGATCGCTCCTGACGTCAGCGGCTCGGTATCTCTTCATCTGAATGAGGTACCCTGGCTGCAGGCGTTGCGATCGGTGATCGACAGCGCTGGTTTGACCCTTACCCAGCAAGGTTCGGTTCTCTACGTACACACCCAGGCGTGGCAAAAGGCGCAGCAGATGAACCTTGAGGCGGAAAGAGCAAAGCGTCTGCAGAATCTCCCTTTGCAGGGGCATAGCGTGACCCTTCGCTATGCTGATGCGGAGGATCTGGCTAAAGCCGGCGAAAAATTGCTGAGCGCTCGCGGACATCTGACGGTCGATAAGCGAACCAACCGTCTGTTGATTCGAGATGATGCCCGGCACCTTCCGGCGTTAAAAGCATGGGCCCAGGAGATGGATGTACCCGTAGATCAGGTCGAGCTGGCGGCGCATATCGTTTCAATGAGCGAAACCAGCCTGCGGGAACTGGGCGTTAAATGGAGCCTGGCAGAAGCGAGCAGCCCGCCAGGCTCGGGTAAATTAACCACCTTGAGCAGCAACCTGGCGGTAGGGGATGCCAGTACAAGGGCCGGGTTTAACATCGGCCGCATCAGCGGACGGCTTCTGGAGCTGGAGCTCTCCGCGCTTGAGCGGAAGCAGCAGGTAGACATCATCGCCAGCCCTCGACTGCTGGCTTCGCATATGCAGCCCGCCAGCATTAAGCAAGGAAGCGAGATACCTTATCAGGTCTCCAGCGGCGAAAGCGGCGCAACCTCTGTGGAGTTTAAAGAGGCGGTGCTGGGGATGGAGGTAACGCCGACGGTGTTACATCAAAACCGCGTACGTTTAAAACTCAGAATTAGCGAAAATACGCCGGGCCAGGTGCTCAAACAGGATAATGGCGAAGTATTGGCTATTGATAAACAAGAAATAGAAACTCAGGTAGAGGTTAAAAGCGGCGAGACCCTGGCTTTAGGCGGTATCTTTGCGCAAAAAAATAAAACTTCTCGCGAGGGTATTCCTCTCCTTAGCGACATCCCCTGGTTTGGCCAACTGTTTCGCCGCGACGGCAAGGATAACGAACGACGTGAACTGGTTGTCTTCATCACTCCACGTATTCTGGCAGTGCATTAAGCGGGTTTTTCATGCTAAACACGTTTCAGGTGTTTGACGTGAGGACGGATTTAGCATACAAGGGGTACCGATTTGAGAGTCGGGTACGACATCAATCCTCCCTTTCTTGTCCGGTGATTTATTCTGTTGCCAAACCAGCCGGAGTATTGAGATAATTTTTAGTCTGACTCTCGCTCTATTGCATATGAGGTTTCAGTTCATGTCCTGCTGCGCTGGGTGTCTGCGAAGCGGGTTTACCATTAACGAATAGTCTTAGTAGTACCGAAAAAATGGCAGAGAAACGCAATATCTTTCTGGTTGGGCCTATGGGTGCCGGCAAAAGCACTATTGGGCGCCAGTTAGCCCAACAGCTCAACATGGAATTTTACGATTCCGATCAAGAAATTGAGAAACGCACTGGCGCAGATGTGGGTTGGGTCTTTGATGTAGAAGGCGAAGACGGCTTCCGCGACCGTGAAGAAAAAATCATCAATGAGTTGACGGAAAAACAGGGAATCGTGCTGGCAACCGGCGGTGGCTCTGTAAAATCCCGTGAAACGCGTAACCGTCTCTCCGCCCGCGGCGTGGTGGTGTACCTGGAAACAACTATCGAAAAGCAGCTTGCCCGTACGCAGCGCGATAAAAAGCGTCCTTTGTTACAAGTTGATGCGCCGCCTCGCGAAGTTCTGGAAGCGTTGGCAGATGAGCGCAATCCACTGTACGAAGAGATTGCTGATGTCACTATCCGCACTGACGATCAAAGCGCGAAAGTGGTAGCAAACCAGATTATTCATATGCTGGAAAGCAATTGATTCTGGCTTAATAAAGTGCGTCAGAGTAAAAGCAACTGAGGTGGACGTCGCGTTATGGAGAGGCTTACTGTAACCCTCGGGGAACGTAGTTACCCGATTACCATCGCGGCTGGTTTGTTTAACGATCCAGCTTCCTTCCTGCCACTGAAATCAGGCGATCAGGTTATGCTGGTCACCAATGAAACGCTGGCGCCGCTTTATCTGGATACCGTACGCTCCGTACTTGAGCAAGCGGGAGTAAAAGTCGATAGCGTGATTCTTCCCGACGGCGAGCAGTTTAAAAGCCTGGCGGTGATGGATACTGTTTTTACCGCGCTATTGCAAAAACCACACGGCCGCGACACGACGCTAGTGGCGCTCGGCGGTGGGGTGATCGGTGATTTAACCGGATTTGCCGCCGCCAGCTACCAGCGTGGCGTGCGCTTTATTCAGGTTCCTACCACTCTGCTGTCGCAGGTGGACTCTTCGGTGGGCGGCAAAACGGCCGTCAACCACCCTCTCGGTAAAAACATGATTGGCGCCTTCTGGCAGCCAGTTTCCGTTGTTGTCGATCTCAACTGTCTTAAAACGCTGCCGAAGCGTGAGCTCTCTTCCGGTCTGGCTGAAGTGATCAAGTACGGCGTGATTCTTGACGGCGAATTTTTCGACTGGCTGGAAAATAATATTGATGCACTGATGGCGCTGGATGAAAAAGCGATGGCGTACTGTATCCGTCGCTGTTGTGAGCTGAAAGCTGAAGTTGTCGCTGCCGACGAGCGCGAAACCGGGTTACGTGCTTTACTCAATCTTGGCCATACTTTTGGTCATGCTATCGAAGCTGAAATGGGCTACGGTAATTGGTTACATGGTGAAGCGGTTGCTGCCGGTATGGTGATGGCGGCGCATGCGTCCGAGCGTTTGGGGCGGTTTAATCCGCAGGATACGCAGCGAATTATCCATCTGCTGCAACGTGCAGGCCTGCCGGTGTGCGGGCCGCAGGAGATGACAGCTGACGCGTATTTGCCCCACATGATGCGTGATAAAAAAGTACTGGCAGGCGAGATGCGGCTGGTGCTACCCCTCGCGATAGGGAAGAGCGAGATACGCGGCGGAGTACCGCATGATGTTGTTCTTGGCGCGATTGCTGATACTCAGCAGGCGCAACAATAAGAAGGTCTGGCCGCGTTCGCGCGGCGTTATCATTTCGGGTGACATGCAATAGTCGTGAGCATAAGCCTTTTAGTGGGGTGTTAAATGGATGAATTAAAACCAGAAGACGATATGAAAGCCGATCGCAGCGATCGTCGTACTGGTCGTTCTCGTCAGTCTTCAGAGCGTGATGCCGATCCGCAAATCAATTTTGATGATGTCGATCTTGATGATGCTGACGATGGTCGCCCGACGCGCGGCAGCAAAGCACGCCGTGAGCGCGATGAAGAGCAGTATGAAGAGTACGAAGAAGAAGTAGAGTCTGACGAAGGCGATGACGAAGAGCGTCAGGTTGAGCGTCGTCCGCGTAAGCGTAAGAAAGCGCCGGCAAAACCGGCCTCCCGTCAGTACATCATGATGGGCGTGGGCATCCTCGTTCTGCTGCTGCTGATCGTTGGCGTTGGTTCCGCGCTGAAATCACCATCCTCATCCAACGAGCAAACCGCTTCCGGCGAGAAGAGCATCAACTTATCCGGAGATCAGGATAATAATACCCAGCCAGCGGCCCAGGACTCCTCTGCGGCAAACAACGCACAATCGCAGGATGTCTCTCTGCCGCCCATCGCGTCTAACCCGACTCAAGGGCAGACGACGGCTGAACCACAAGGGCAGCAGCGCGTTGAGGTTCAGGGTGACCTGAATAACGCGCTGACCCAGCAGCAGGGGCAAATTGATAGCGCGGTAGCCAACTCTACTCTGCCTACAGAACCTGCTACCGTTGCGCCGCTGCGCAATGGCGCCGCCCCGCGTCAGGCCACTACCGAGCGTCAGACGGCGGCAGCGCCGCGTCCGGCTGAGCGTAAACATACGGTTATCGAACCAAAACCGCAGGCCACGGCGAAAGCGCCGACGCAGCCGAAGCAGGTTCCGGTTCAGCCTAAGCGTACAGAAAGCGTCGCAGCTACGGCCCCGGCAAAAACTCAGCCGACCACTAAGCCTACCGCTACTGCACAGGCTAAACCGGCTGCGACTACCGCTCCTGCGGCGACCACCGCGACAGCATCTACTGCTCCGGCTGCGACTGCAGCTGCCGCTCCGGCAGCAACAGCGGCGACTACGGGTAAAAGCGCTGGTGATGTTGGTTCGATGAAGTCTGCGCCGTCCGGCCACTATACGCTGCAGCTCAGCAGCTCTTCTAACTACAACAACCTCAACAGTTGGGCGAAGAAAGAGAAGCTGGAGAAATATGTTGTCTACGAGACTACGCGTAACGGTCAGCCCTGGTATGTGCTGGTGAGCGGTATTTACGCTTCAAAAGATGAAGCGAAACGTGCCGTTGCTACGCTGCCAGCAGATGTACAGGCGAAAAATCCGTGGGCAAAACCGCTGCATCAGGTTCAGTCTGACCTGAAATAATGCCGCAGTGTAGTCTGAAGCGCTGGATGCTGTCGGAGCTTTCTCCACAGCCGGAGAATGTGTAATTAGTTAGGCAGCATGAAAAAGAATCGCGCTTTTCTGAAATGGGCAGGGGGCAAATACCCCCTGCTTGATGATATTAAAAAGCACTTGCCGCAGGGCGACTGCTTGATTGAGCCTTTCGTGGGCGCCGGGTCGGTATTTCTTAATACCGACTTTTCTCGTTATATCCTCGCTGATATCAATAGTGATTTGATCGATCTGTATAACATCGTCAAACTGCAAACCGATGAGTACGTTGCGGCGGCGCGAGAGATGTTTACGCCTGAGAACAACGTTGCTGAACAGTATTATCTGTTTCGCGACGAGTTTAACCAGAGCCAGGAGCCGCTGCGCCGCGCGGTGCTGTTCCTGTATCTGAACCGTCATGGCTACAATGGTCTGTGTCGCTACAACCTGCGCGGGGAGTTCAACGTGCCCTTTGGCCGTTATAAAAAGCCCTATTTTCCCGAAGCTGAACTGTATCATTTCGCGGAGAAGGCGCAGCATGCCGAGTTTCATTGTGAATCTTATGAAGAGTGCATGAAGCGGGCAGATCACCGTTCCGTTGTTTACTGCGATCCGCCCTATGCGCCGCTGTCGTCAACGGCTAACTTCACGGCCTATCATACGAATAGCTTTAGCCAGGAGCAGCAGGAGCTGCTGGCTAAAAAAGCGGAATCGCTGATGAAAAAGCGTATTCCAGTGCTGATTTCCAACCATCGCACGCCGCTCACTCAGGAGTGGTATAAAAACGCCGCTGAGACGCATATTGTGAAGGTTCGACGCAGCATCAGCAGTAACGGTGGTACACGTAAGAAGGTGGACGAGCTTCTGGCTCTGTACCGTCCGCCCAAGACCAAATAAATTTCAAGGAGATGCGGATGAAGCAGTATTTGATTGCCCCTTCGATTCTGTCGGCTGATTTTGCCCGTCTGGGCGAGGATACCGCCAATGCGTTGGCTGCGGGTGCGGATGTTGTGCACTTTGACGTGATGGACAACCACTACGTGCCGAATCTGACCATTGGTCCGATGGTGCTGAAATCACTGCGAAATTACGGTATCACCGCGCCGATTGATGTGCATTTGATGGTCAAGCCGGTTGACCGCATCATCCCTGATTTTGCCGCCGCGGGCGCCAGCATCATTACTTTCCATCCGGAAGCTTCCGAACACGTTGACCGTACGCTGCAGCTTATCAAAGAGAACGGCTGTAAAGCCGGCCTGGTATTTAACCCGGCGACCTCCCTGAGCTACCTCGATTACGTGATGGATAAGCTGGATGTCATTCTGTTGATGTCCGTCAACCCTGGCTTTGGTGGTCAGTCCTTTATTCCGCATACCCTGGATAAACTGCGTGAAGTTCGTCGTCGCATTGATGAATCCGGCTACGACATCCGTCTGGAAGTGGATGGCGGTGTAAAAGTGAGCAACATCGCTGAGATTGCTGCTGCCGGTGCGGATATGTTTGTTGCCGGCTCGGCTATTTTCGATCAGCCGGACTACAAAAAAGTCGTTGAACAAATGCGTAATGAATTAGCAAAGGTTAGCCATGGATAAGTTACACAACATTCGCGGTGTGGCGTTTGATCTCGACGGAACGCTGGTGGACAGCGCGCCGGGATTGACCGCTGCCGTTGATAACGCCCTGTATGCGCTGGAACTCCCGATGGCGGGCGAAGAGCGAGTCGTGACCTGGATTGGTAACGGCGCTGACGTACTCATCCAGCGGGCCCTGACCTGGGCTCGTCAGGAGCGCGCGACGCTCAGAGCGGCGCAGGGCAAACCTTCCGTCGATCATGATGATATCCCGCAGGCTGAGCAACAGGCCATTTTGCGCAATTTGTTCGATCGCTACTATGGCGAAGTGGCGGAAGAGGGGAGCTTTTTGTTTCCTGCCGTTGCCGATACGCTGGGCGCGCTGCACGCAAAAGGCCTGCCGCTGGCGCTGGTGACCAATAAGCCAACGCCGTTTGTCGCGCCAATTCTGTCGTCGCTGGATATCGCCAAATATTTTACCGTTGTTATCGGCGGCGATGACGTAAAAAACAAAAAACCGCACCCGGAACCGCTGCTGATGGTCGCGGAGAAACTGGGGCTGGCGCCCGCAGAGCTGCTGTTCGTTGGCGACTCGCGCAATGATATTCAGGCCGCGAAGGCCGCCGGCTGCTGCTCTATCGGATTGACCTACGGCTACAACTACGGCGAGCCGATTTCGTTGAGTGAGCCGGATTATATCTTTGACCAATTTAATGAACTCTTGCCCGCTTTCGGGCTACCGTACAGTGAAAATCAGGAATAAAAAATGACCAAGCCCATCGTTTTTAGTGGCGCACAGCCCTCAGGTGAATTGACCATTGGCAACTATATGGGTGCGCTGCGTCAGTGGGTAAACATGCAGGACGATTACCACTGCATTTACTGCATCGTTGACCAGCACGCGATTACCGTCCGTCAGGATCCGCAGCAGCTGCGTAAGGCGACGCTGGATACGCTTGCGCTGTATCTGGCGTGCGGTATCGACCCGAAAAAAAGCACCATTTTTGTTCAGTCCCACGTGCCTGAGCATGCGCAGCTGGGCTGGGCGCTGAACTGCTACACCTATTTCGGCGAACTGAGCCGTATGACCCAGTTTAAAGACAAGTCATCGCGCTATGCGGAAAACATTAACGCCGGTCTGTTTGACTATCCGGTATTGATGGCTGCCGACATTCTGCTGTATCAGACTAACCAGGTCCCGGTTGGCGAAGACCAGAAGCAGCACCTGGAACTGAGCCGCGATGTCGCCCAGCGTTTCAACGCTATCTATGGCGACGTGTTTAAAGTTCCGGAACCGTTTATTCCCAAATCCGGCGCGCGCGTGATGTCGCTGCTGGAGCCGACCAAAAAGATGTCCAAGTCAGATGATAACCGCAACAACGTTATCGGCCTGCTGGAAGACCCGAAATCGGTAGTGAAGAAGATCAAACGCGCGGTCACCGACTCCGACGAGCCGCCGGTTGTTCGCTACGACATCCAGAACAAAGCGGGCGTTTCCAACCTGCTGGATATTCTCTCTGCGGTTACCGGTCAGAGCATTCCAGAGCTGGAGCAGCATTTTGAAGGCAAAATGTATGGTCATCTGAAGGGCGAGGTGGCAGAAGCCGTTTCCGGTATGCTGACCGAACTGCAGGAGCGCTATCACCGATTCCGCAGTGATGAAGCCTTCCTTAATCAGGTCATGAAAGAGGGCGCAGAGAAAGCCAGCGCTCGCGCTTCCGTGACCCTGAAAGCGGTTTACGAAGCAATTGGTTTCGTCGCCAAACCCTGATGGATTAACGGTGGTTGAGCAATAAAAGCCGGGTGTAAAACATCCGGCTTTTTCACTGGTAATCGCTGATGCCATATGATGCAGTGATTCTGTAAACGCTCTGCATTTATTAGCGAGGAGCACTCGTTGATTGGCCGGAAAGCAGTGAGCCCGAAATGTCATTATTCGTATCGCTCATACACAATCATGACTTTCTTAATTGTACTGGTTTTTAGGCCGCATATAAAAAGGCCGGAATAATCCGACCTGAGATTTTATTTCTGATCTGCTGCGGGTCCACAGCCGCCTATCATCTTGGAAATAGAAATTGCAGGGTGAAGGAGATAGTCATAACTGCATGTTTTATTTTTGTTTTCAATGTGGCCGGTGCAGGCAGTGAGCGACGTGAGAACTGCCGCTAATGCAGCGAACCTGAGCGTGTTTTTCATAAGATAATCCCTGTTGTATGATATATAATATATTTGACTTTCCATTGCTAATAAGAAACGGCTTTTGAGTCATTTCTTATTTTTGATTTAATAGGATTTTATTTTGGGTGTCAAATTTTCAAGGGTTAAATTAACTTAATTGCTTTTTAAATATTATGGAATATATTTGCGGCAAGATTATGTTGAAAGAAAATATGGCCCAATATTAATGGTAATAGTGGGCCAGGAAGATTAGTGATTTGAGAACCAGTTCAGCTTGTCGCGCAGGCCGACAACGCGACCGACAATAATCAGCGCGGGGCTGGCCATTTGCTTCGCCAGAATATCCAGCTGTTCTAACGTACCGGTGACCACCTTCTGGGTTATCGCCGTGCCGTTCTCAACGATGGCAGCGGGCATATCCGCCGCCATGCCGTGGGCAATCAGTTTTTCCCGGATCGCCGGAGCCTGGTTCAGGCCCATGTAGAACACCAGGGTCTGTTTCTCTACCGCCAGGTTTTCCCAGTCCAGTTCGCCGCCGGTCTTAAGGTGGCCGGTGACCAGGCGCACGCCCTGGGCAAAATCCCGGTGAGTCAGGGGGATGCCGGAGTAGGCGGAACAGCCAGAGGCCGCGGTAATTCCCGGTACTACCGAGAAAGGAATACCCGCATGACACAAAGTTTCCAGCTCTTCGCCGCCGCGTCCAAAGATAAACGGATCGCCACCTTTCAGGCGAACAACGCGTTTTCCACCCTGGGCTTCGCGCAGCAGAATCTGGTTAATCTCTTCCTGCGGTACGCAGTGGTAGCCCGAGCGTTTTCCCACGAAGACCCGATCGGCATCGCGGCGCACCAGATTCATGATGTCGTCGGAGACCAGGCGGTCATAAACCACTACATCGGCCTGCTGTATTTGCTGCAGGCCTTTGAGGGTCAGCAGTCCTGCGTCGCCAGGACCTGCGCCTACCAGCACCACTTCGCCGCGATGATCCAGCGGCTCGGTCAGCAGCTGCTCCGTAGCGTCCGCGACGGCCTGGCGGTCCTCGTTGGCCAGCGACTGCGCCAGCCTGTCGTTAACAAACAGCTTCTCCCAGAAGCGTCGGCGCTCGCCGATGGTGGCAAACTGCTTCTTCACCCTTGAACGCAGCTGACCTGCATAGTGGGCCAGCTGGCCTAAATGTAATGGCAGAACCGACTCCAGCTTTTCGCGCAGCAGGCGCGCCAGCACCGGCGAGGTGCCGCCAGAAGAGACGGCAACCATCAGCGGTGAACGGTCGATAATCGACGGCATAATAAAGCTGGCTTGCTGAGGCGCATCGACCACGTTGCAAAATATTCGCCTTTCTTCCGCTGATTCGCTGACCTGTTGATTAACCGCTTCGTTATCGGTAGCAGCGATGGCCAGCCAGCAGTTATCCAGCAGCGCAGGATTAAACTCGCCCTGGACCAGGGTTAGCATGTTTGCATCGGCCCATACCTGGAATTGCGGCACAAAATCCAGGGCATTAACCGTCAATCTGGCGCCAGCGTCCAGTAACAGGCGAGCTTTACGTTCAGCCACATCGCCGCCGCCGACTAACAAACAGTCACGATCGCGTAATTGGCAAAATATAGGCAAATGGTCCACGACATTCCCTCTTAATTATTGGCAGCAGCCTTAGAATCTGGCTATCAGGCTATTTTATTTGTCAGGTTGAACCTGGGCAGTGCTCACACAAAATTCATCGAGTTTTGAACGCCCTTTAGGGCGGCCCGAAGGGTGAGCGTAGCGAATCATCCTCACGTACTACGTGTACGTTCCGGTTGTTTCGCGCTGTCCGCGTTCAACCTGCCTTCACCGATTACGCCTACTGAGCCAGACTCTCAGTCTCGTTAGTTTTTTCCGGGGCGGGGCGCTCCGATTTCGGCGTAGCATACCAATAACCCAATCCCATAAATACGACACCGGACAAAGTATTGCCGAGTGTTACCCATAACAAATTGTGACCTATTCCCGCAAGGGTATACGCATCGCTGTGATGGCCAAACCAGGAGAGGGCAAAAAGCGTCATGTTGGCGACGGAGTGCTCATAGCCGGACGCGATAAACGCCAGTAGACACCACCAGATGGCGATAAATTTGGCCGCGCCCTCGGTACGAATCGCCATCCAGATCGCCAGACACACCAGCCAGTTACACAGCGCGCCTTTGAAAAAGAGCGCCATCGCGGATTGGCTGGTTTTTGCCAGCGCGACGGTATGCACGAGGCTGCTATCAACCGGCAGCAGGCTGCCGCTACCCCAGCAATACAGCAGCGCCACGAAAACCGAACCCAGCAGATTACCCATCCAGGTCTGGGGCAGAATTGCCCACATCTGACTCTGGCTGATGGTGCCCGCTTTCACGCCCAGCGTAAGGAACATGGTGTGGCCGGTGAACAATTCAGAGCCGGCGATAATCACCAGCGTTAACGCAATGCCAAAGGTGGCGCCCATCACCAGCGGGCGGACCGCAGGATCGAGCAGGTTGCCGAGGGTAAAAATAAGAATGATGCCGAGGCCGACATAGGCTCCCGCCATCATTGAGCTGACCCAGAAGCTGATTGGATTATTGGCCGAAAGGCGCGCAATGCGGGCGGCGTTGGCCGCGCACTTATTTATTGTGTCCGTAAACATAGGATTTCCTTATAACACCTCATCCTTTGCGCTGCTTCCTGGTTGGCAGCCTTCGCGACGCAGCACAGATGATGTTGTGTCATCAATTGAAGGTAAAAAATTTAAAAAAAGGGAGGCGTTGCGCCTCCCTTAAATTGCTTAACCACGTAACTGCACGATGCCGTCTTTCACTCGGGCTTCATAGTGCGCTACCGAATGGCTTTCATCTTCCATACACAGGCCGTCACGCAGGCGGAAGCGCTGCTTTTTCAGCGGGCTGGCCACCCACAGCTCGCCCTGATGCTCGGCGATCAGGCCGCGAGAGAGGACGCTGGACTCGAAGAACGGGTCGATATTGCTAATCGCAAACACCTGGTCACCGTGATATGGGCGGAAAATCGCCACTTGTTTATCGCCTAACAGCGCGCAGACGCCGGTTTCCGGCAGGATGTCATCGAGTTTGCAGATATTTTTCCACTGGCTCATGCGTTTTCCTCCACCAGAGTTACCGGGATACGTTCGTACGGCGTGGCCGGGCGATGTTGCTCACGCTCAGGCACGACCTGGACGTTAGGGTCGCGCTTGTCGCTGTTGATAAAGTGTTTGAAGCGTACCTGGGCCGCTGGCGAGTTAACGGTTTCTGTCCACTCGCAGACTACCGCTGCACGCAGGCGAGCCATCTCTGCTTCCAGATGCTCGTTCAGTCCCAGCTTGTCGTCGATGATGACCGACTTCAGATAATCGATGCCGCCTTCCAGGTTATCTAACCACGGTGCGGTACGGGTCAGTTTGTCGGCGGTACGGATATAGAACATCATGAAGCGGTCGAGATATTTCATTAATGTTTCGCGATCCAGATCCGCTGCCAGCAGATCCGCGTGGCGGGGTTTCATACCGCCGTTACCGCAGACGTAAAGGTTCCAGCCTTTCTCCGTGGCGATGATGCCGACGTCTTTACCCTGAGCTTCCGCGCATTCGCGGGTACAGCCCGAGACGCCAAACTTCATTTTGTGCGGCGTACGGATGCCTTTGTAGCGGTTTTCCAGCTCTACGCCGAAGCCGACGCTATCGCCCACGCCGTAGCGGCACCAGGTGCTGCCTACGCAGGTTTTCGCCATTCGCAGCGCCTTAGCGTATGCGTGACCGGTTTCGAAGCCCGCGTCGATCAGCTGACGCCAGATTTCCGGGAGATCGTCTTTTTGTGCGCCAAACAGGCCGATACGCTGGGAACCGGTGATCTTGGTATACAGGTTAAATTCACGAGCGATACGGCCTACCGCCACCAGCCCTTCCGGGGTGATTTCACCGCCGGCAGAGCGGGGAATAACGGAGTAGGTGCCGTCTTTCTGGATATTGGCCAGGAAGTTGTCGTTGGTATCCTGCAGCGGGGTGTGCTGCGGTTTCAGAATATATTCGTTCCAGCAGGAGGCCAGCAGCGAGCCAACGGTCGGTTTACAAACCTCACAGCCGTAGCCTTTACCGTGTTTTGCCAGCAGCTCTTCAAAGGTTTTGATGCCTTCCACGCGGATGAGGTGGAACAGTTCCTGACGGGAGTACGCAAAGTGCTCGCACAGGTTATTGTTGACTTCGATGCCCTGTTTCGCCAGTTCGGCGTTGAGAACCTGAGTCACCAGCGGGATACAGCCGCCGCAGCCGGTGCCGGCTTTGGTTTCTGCTTTCAGCGCCGCCACGGTGTGGCAGCCTTTATTAATAGCGGCAATCAATGCGCCTTTGGTGACGTCAAAGCAGGAGCAAATTTGTGCGCTGTCCGGCAGTTTATCCACGCCAATTGACGGCTTACCGCTGCCCGCGTGCGCCGGGAGGATCAGCGAATCCGGGTTTTCCGGCAGTTCGATCGCATTGAGCACCAGCTGCAGCAGATTGCCGTAATCGCTGGTGTCGCCCACCAGCACCGCACCGAGCAGAGTTTTATTATCTTCACTCACGATGAGGCGTTTGTAGACCTCTTTGCTTTCGTCGAGGTAAACGTAGCTGCGCGCGCCTGGCGTGCGTCCGTGAGCGTCGCCAATCCCGCCGACGTCAACGCCCAGCAGCTTTAGCTTGGCGCTCAGATCCGCGCCTTCAAAGGCGTTTTCTGTTTTCAGGATATGGTCAACGGTAACCTGGGCCATTTTATAGCCCGGGGCGACCAGGCCATAAACGCGGTTGTTCCAGCTGGCACATTCCCCGATAGCGTAGATATCCGGGTCAGAAGTCTGACAGGCGTCATTGATCACAATGCCGCCGCGTGGAGCGACTTCCAGACCGCACTGGGTGGCCAGCTTATCGCGCGGGCGGATACCGGTAGAGAAAACGATGAAGTCAACTTCAAGCTCGCTGCCGTCGGCAAAACGCATGGTTTTACGCGCTTCGCGTCCTTCCTGGACAATCTCTTTGGTATTTTTGCTGGTGTGCACCCGCACGCCCATGCTTTCAATCTTACGGCGCAGCTGTTCGCCGCCCATCTGATCCAGCTGTTCCGCCATCAGCATGGGGGCGAATTCAATGACGTGGGTTTCAACGCCGAGGTTTTTTAGCGCCCCAGCGGCTTCCAGGCCTAACAGACCGCCGCCGACGACGGCGCCGCGCTTGCTGCGACGGGCGCAGGCTTCAATAGCGTTCAGGTCTTCAATAGTGCGATAAACAAAGCAGTCCTGAGTTTCAGAACCTTTTATCGGCGGGATCCACGGATAGGAGCCGGTTGCCATAATCAGCTTGTCATAGAAAACGGTACGGCCTGCGCTGGAGTGGATGACCTTCTCCTGGCGGTTGATGGTAATGGCGCGTTCACCGACCAGTACCTTAACGCCGTGCTTCTCGTAGAAACCTTCCCGTACCAAAGAGAGCTCTTCGGCAGTATGGTGAGAGAAGTAGGAGGAGAGGTGTACGCGGTCGTAGGCGATACGGGGTTCTTCACAGAAGACGGTAATATCGAACAGGCTGGCGTCGGATTTATCAAGAAGGTCCTCAATAAAGCGGTGGCCGACCATACCATTACCAATGATAGCGAGTCTGACTTTGCTCATTTTTGCCTCGATTTCTTTTATATTACCGCCTACCTTAACGATTCAGCCGCGACACTTATTGATGCAAATCAATTACACCTTTACCTACCACTTAAGTGGTATGTTTATGATTTGTCAGTATTTTTATAAGTGACGGAAAACGCTGGCTTTTCCTTTTTGCTTTTTTTATGTACAAAATTAGCAACGGATACCCACGGCGGGTTGAGTAAAATTTCAGCAACAATTACGGGAGTCATCGATATGACAGCAGCGCCGCTTTGGTTAATTGAGAACGTTCGTCTGCCCGATCGCGAAGGGTTATGGCAGATAGCGATAGACAAGGGGCGCTTCGGGGATATCACCCCTATGGGGGAGGCGCGCAAAGAGAATTTTGAAGTGCTGAATGCGCGCGGCGGGCTGGCCATCCCCCCTTTTATTGAACCGCATATTCACCTCGATACGACCCAGACCGCCGGCGAGCCGAACTGGAATCAGTCCGGTACCCTGTTTGAAGGGATTGAGCGATGGGCGGAGCGTAAGGCGCTTTTGAGCCATGAAGACGTGAAAGCCCGCGCCTGGAAGACGTTGAAATGGCAAATTGCCAACGGTATTCAGTTTGTGCGCACCCACGTCGACGTTTCCGATCCGACGCTGACCGCGCTCAAAGCCATGCTGGAGGTGAAGCAGGAAGTCGCGCCGTGGGTAGATTTGCAGATTGTCGCCTTCCCACAAGAGGGGATTTTATCCTATCCCAATGGTGAGGCTCTGCTGGAAGAAGCCCTGCGGCTGGGCGCTGATGTGGTGGGCGCCATCCCGCATTTTGAATTCACTCGCGAATATGGCGTGGAGTCCCTGCACATCGCTTTTCGTCTGGCGAAAAAGTATCAGCGGCCTTTAGATATCCACTGTGATGAAATCGATGATGAACAGTCGCGATTCCTTGAGACCGTGGCGGCCCTGGCGTTAAAAGAGGGGATTGGGCCGAGAGTGACCGCCAGCCATACCACCGCGATGCACTCCTACAATGGCGCTTATACATCACGTCTTTTTCGTTTGCTGAAACTGTCCGGCATTAACTTCGTGGCTAACCCGCTGGTCAATATTCACCTTCAGGGACGGTTTGACGACTATCCGAAACGCCGCGGCATCACGCGCGTGAAGGAGCTGATGGCGGCGGGCATTAACGTCTGCTTTGGCCATGACGATGTCTTTGATCCCTGGTATCCGCTGGGAACCGGCAACATGCTGCAGGTGCTGCACATGGGGCTGCACGTTTGTCAGATGATGGGCTATCAGCAGATTAACGATGGACTCAAGCTGGTGACGGAAAATAGCGCGCGAACGTTTGGCCTGAGCGATTACGGTATTGCGACGGGGAACACGGCGAATCTGGTGATTCTCCCTGCGGAAAACGGGTTTGAGGCTGTGCGTTGTCAGGTTCCGGTTCGTTGGTCAATTCGCCAGGGGAGAGTTATCGCTACCACGCAGCTGGCGCAAACCTGGGTACAGATGGATCGGGGCGGGGAGGAGCTGTTCTTTACCCGAAACAGCCCCTTTGCCGGAACAAAGGGGCCTGAGGCTTAGTGCGATTCCGCTGCCGCGTTGTTCTGGCGGTGGCGGGAGACGAAGCCGAGGATCAGACACATCACAAAGACCACGGCATAGAGGCCGTTAGCGGTATGCAGCGCTGCCAGCGGTCCGCTGGCGGCAACGATAGGGCCGGTAACGACGAAAGTCAGCATGGTACCCACGGTGCCGCAGGTCAGAATGAAGTTCACCAGCTTCGGCGACGACACTTTAGTTTGCAGTGACCCCAGGGTGATGATCGACGTATAGATGGCGCTGGAGAAGAAGCCGAGGGTGAGAATAAACCACGGCATATGCTCCGGCGAACCGTTAATAAACAGATACATCAGCACCGTCGCCACGCCCGCCAGCACGGTCAGAATACGCTGCAGGTCAAAGAAGCGCAGGATGAAGCTGAATGACCACATGCCGATCATGTACGACATCCAGAAATCGCTTACCAGCTTACCCGCATCGCCAAGGCTCATGCCCAGGCCTTTGGCGTATTCCGGTACCCAGGAGATGAAACCCAACTGGCCGAGGATGTAGCACAGGGCGGCGATGGAGAGAAACAGCACGCCGATACCCCATTTTTCTTTCACGACCGGCTGGCTATCCTGCAAGGCTTTTTTGCCCAGGACCGGGAATTCACAGCCGAAGGTCAGAATGAAAATAGCGACGTAGACCAGGCCGATGCAGGCATAAACCCAGTACCATTCGATGCTGCGCGCCAGCAGATAGGCGGCCAGCATCGGGAAGATCATCCCCGCCATGCTGAAGAAGGAGTCGGTGAACAGCAGCCGCGCGCCGCGCTGACGACCTTCGTACATATGGGTAATCAAGAAGGTACCAATCGACATGGTGATCCCGCTGACCAGCCCAAGCACGAACATCGAGGCGGAAAACAGCGCCAGGCTATGGCTGAACATCAAACCGGCGACGGCCAGAACCATCAGGATAAAGCCAAAGCGCAGTTGCGTTTTCAGCGGAACAATTTCCATCAGCCAGGCGTTCAGGAAGATAGAGATCAGGATACCGGCATTAAGAAAGGTAAAGGTGTTGCTCATGCTGGAGACGGGCAGATGAAAATAATCTGCGATGTTTCCCATCACCATCCCGGTGACAATCACCAACGCGCCGGTCAGGGCGTAGGAGAAGAAGCTGATCCATGTGAGCTTGATACGATTGCTGTTAGTCATGACAGGCCTGTGAATAGAAATGTAAAGCGCGTTGACTCTGCGCCGGGCGGACAGATTTTATGCGTTAGCGTGATTCAAGCAAACGTTTATTCTGAAATTTATAGTTTTTTGCAATTGTTAGTGTGACTTGTATCACATTTAATTATTTGGCGGAGCGCCTGGCCCATCGTTACAAGTGTTTCAGCTAAGTAAAATTAGGTAAAAGGCTAGCCCAGGATGCAAAGGCTCTTTAGAATCAAAGCACTCGGTTTTTATTCTGCTCCGTTAAGGAATTTCCATGCTCAAATCAACTCTCGCGGCGGTGGCTGCCGTTTTCGCCATTTCAGCATTTTCCCCGGCCATGGCGGCAAAGGGGGATCCTCATGTGTTGCTGACCACGTCTGCGGGCAATATTGAGCTTGAGCTGAATAGCCAGAAAGCGCCCATCTCGGTTGATAACTTCCTCAAGTACGTGAACAGCGGTTTTTATAACAACACCACTTTTCACCGTGTGATCCCGGGCTTTATGGTGCAGGGCGGCGGCTTTAACGAACAGATGCAGCAGAAACAGCCTAATCCGCCGATTAAAAATGAAGCCGACAACGGTCTGCGCAACACGCGCGGCACCATCGCCATGGCGCGTACTGCCGATCAGGACAGCGCCACCAGCCAGTTCTTTATCAATATTGCGGATAACGCCTTCCTCGATCATGGCCAGCGTGATTTCGGCTATGCGGTGTTTGGTAAAGTAGTCAAAGGCATGGACGTCGCGGATAAAATTTCTCAGGTGCCGACTCACAACGTTGGGCCGTATCAAAATGTTCCGTCCAAACCTATCGTTATTCTTTCCGCAAAAGTACTGCCGTAATCTTAATTGCGCGGGTAACGCTCACCCGCGCATTCCCCGCTTCCCTGCGAAATCGCTTTTTGCCGCTTATACTTGTGGCTACTGCGGACATGTCAGGGAGGTGTTAAATGAAAAAGCTCACCGAAAAACAGAAATCCCGACTCTGGGAGGATCGACGCAACGTGAATTTTCAGGCCAGCCGGCGGCTGGAGGGCGTCGATATTCCGCTAATCAACCTTACTCCCGAAGAAGCCCTGGCGCGTATTGCGGCGTTAAGGAGCCACTATGAGCGATAAATTTGGTGAGGGCCGGGATCCTTATCTTTACTCCGGTCTGCAGGTCATGCGTAACCGCTTAGGTATCCGCCAGGCACAGCGCCTTGAGCAGGCGGCGTGGGAGCTGACCGCGCTACGCGCGGCAACCATCGAACTCGGGCCACTGGTGCGCGGCTTGCCTCATCTCTGCGCGATTCATCGCCAGCTCTATCAGGATATTTTCGACTGGGCGGGACAACTGCGTGAAGTGGATATCTATCAGGGCGACACCCGTTTCTGTCATTTCGCCTATATCGAAAAAGAGGGGAACACGCTCTTTCAGGCCCTGGAAGAGGAAGGCTATCTGGTGGGGCTTGCTCAGGATAAATTCATTGAACGTCTCGCTCATTACTACTGCGAAATTAACGTCCTGCATCCTTTCCGAATCGGCAACGGCCTGGCGCAACGCATTTTCTTTGAACAACTGGCTATTCATGCTGGCTATACGCTGGACTGGCGTGATATTGCCGTCGATGTATGGAACCAGGCCAACCAGAGTGGCGCAATGGGCGACCTTTCTCCACTGCAGACGATATTTCGTAAAGTGGTAAGCGAAGCTGCGGAAACTGAGTAGAATAGCGCGGTTCTTTGTTCCCGGAGCCGCTATGATCCTGCTTATCGATAACTACGATTCTTTTACCTGGAATCTGTACCAGTATTTCTGCGAACTTGGGGCAGAAGTGCAGGTCAGGCGTAATGACGAGCTGACGTTAGCGGAAATTGTTGCGCTGGCGCCCGCGAAAATCGTTATTTCGCCGGGGCCCTGCACGCCGAATGAGTCCGGGATTTCGCTGGCGGTTATTCGCCACTTCTCCGGCAAGACGCCAATCTTAGGCGTTTGCCTGGGCCACCAGGCGATAGCCCAGGTTTTCGGCGCCGCGATCGTGCGGGCGGCCAAAGTCATGCACGGGAAAACGTCCCCCATTAGCCATCGTGGCCAGGGGGTATTTTGTGGCCTCAATAATCCGCTAACCGTGACCCGCTACCACTCCCTGCTGATTGACCCGCTAACGCTGCCTGAATGCTTTGAGGTGACCGCCCGCAGCGAGGAGGGTGAGATCATGGGCATTCGCCACCGCGAATTCGACCTTGAGGGCGTGCAATTTCATCCGGAGAGCATTCTCAGCGAACAGGGCCACCAGCTGCTGGCAAACTTCCTCAATCGGTGATTTGTAGTTGCCATGGGTTGATTTTTTATGCATATTTTGTGATTAGATTATCATAATCACTATCGCATAACGAAGAGGGATGGGCACGACATGGCAACTGAACAACCGGCGATCACCCGCGCGACATTCGATGAGGTTATTTTGCCAATTTATGCACCGGCGGAATTTATTCCGGTGAAGGGCAAAGGAAGCCGGGTATGGGATCAGCAGGGGAAAGAGTACGTTGATTTCGCCGGGGGTATTGCCGTGACTGCGCTCGGACATTGCCATCCGGCGCTGGTGGCGGCACTCCATGAACAGGGTGAAAAGCTGTGGCATACCAGCAACGTTTTTACCAACGAACCGGCCCTGCGCCTGGGGCGTAAGCTGGTTGATGCGACGTTCGCCGATCGCGTCGTGTTTATGAACTCCGGAACCGAAGCCAACGAAACGGCTTTTAAGCTGGCGCGCCACTATACCGTCACTCGCCATAGTCCGTACAAAACCAAAATTATCGCCTTCCATAACGCATTCCACGGTCGATCGCTGTTTACCGTCTCCGTCGGCGGGCAGCCGAAATATTCCGATGGCTTTGGGCCTAAACCGGCCGATATCGTTCACGTGCCGTTTAACGATTTACACGCGGTGAAAGCCGTGATGGACGATCATACCTGCGCGGTGGTGGTCGAGCCGATTCAGGGAGAAGGCGGCGTGACCGCAGCGACGCCGGAATTTCTGCAAGGCTTGCGCGATCTGTGCGACCAGCATCAGGCTTTGCTGGTCTTTGATGAAGTTCAGTGCGGTATGGGGCGCACGGGCTCGCTGTTTGCTTATATGCACTATGGCGTAACGCCGGATATTCTGACCAGCGCTAAGGCGCTGGGCGGCGGTTTCCCTATCAGCGCGATGCTGACCACCCATGACATCGCCAGCGCGTTCCACGCCGGTTCTCATGGTTCGACCTACGGCGGTAACCCCCTGGCCTGCGCGGTGGGCGGAGCGGCGTTCGATCTGATTAACACACCGGAAGTGCTGGACGGCGTCACCGCGAAGCGCGAGCTGTTTGTTGAGCACCTTCAGCAAATTGACGCGCGGTTCGATCTGTTCAGCGATATCCGCGGCATGGGGCTGCTTATCGGCGCCGAGCTTAAGCCGCAGTATCACGGGAAAGCGCGCGATTTCCTCTACGCCGCCGCAGAGGCTGGCGTCATGGTGCTCAATGCCGGACCGGACGTGATGCGCTTTGTACCGTCGCTGGTGATTGATGATAGCGATATTGCTGAAGGCATGACGCGCTTTGCCAAGGCTGTTGAGCGGGTGCTCAGCGCTTAGTGGCGCGCAGCCAGATGCCATGATGCGGACGCTGACGCCATGCCACCGATGAAATCGTGTGCATGGTGTTCAGATGCCCGAGGATGCGCTGCAGATGCTGCTCCATTGTACTGAGCGGGCCGCGAGGAACCTCCGCATCCTGCGCCTCCATGATATTCACATCCCCTGCGCTGCCCGGCCCATCGGAATCCAGCCGCTGCTGGCAGCGCTGGAGCGCAATCTCGCAGGACTCCAGATAACGTTGCGCCAGATCTGGCGTGAGCATATTGTGCTCGCGCGCCAGGGTGGTCATGGCGTTGATATGCTCGACAATAAACTGGCTGTGGGTAACCCACAGCTTCATATCTTCCAGATAGTGCGAGTTAAAACCGGGTTCCTGCATTGCCTGATTCAGCGAGTTAAACAGCGCGTTATGCGCCTGGTTGACGCGCATTCGCTGATAGGCCAGCGCCGGGGCCTGATGGTCGTCGCTGAGGATCAGCCTGATAGCATCCTGATCGGCTTCCAGCGCATCGTGGGCATTTTTGCGCAGCAGGCCGCTTTGCCATTGCGGCCATAGCCAGACCATACCCCCGAAGGCGATCAGGCAGCCAATCAGCGTATCAATTAGCCTGGCAACGATAAACTGTTCGCCGTTCAGGGTGAGTAGCTGCAGGGTATACACTGCCGTTACCGTAAATCCGACCATCGCCCAGCCGTAGTTCTTGCGGATAATCAGATAGCTTAACAGCGTGATAAAGAGCATCGCGGTCAGCGTATAGCCTTCAGGGACGTGAAAGTGCAGCGTCAGTCCGGCAATGACCAGCCCGGCAATGGTTCCTGCAGCCCGGTGGACGATGCGTACTCGGGTGGCGCCGTAGCCGTTTTGCGTCACGAACAGAACCGTCATCAGGATCCAGTAGGGTTTTGGCAGGTTCAGCGCGCTGCCCATCAGGCTGGCGACGCTCAGCATCACGCTGATACGCGCCGCATTTCGTAAGGCCGGCGACTTAAGCGACAGATAGTTTTTCAGGGCAGGCAGCAGCGGCAGGCGACGGGTTTTATCCGCCATCAGGTTACGCGCGTACAGCGGCCGCTGGGTGCGCAGAACCCGGGCAATACGGCTGAAATGCCAGGCGCAAAACTGCCCGACCGGGTTATCGGGATGCTGCCAGGCGATTTTTTCCAGCGCACCGATCTGTTTATCCATCTGAAAGCGCTGAGGATAACGATGGTAAAGGAGATCGTCCGCCAGCACCCGCAGGCGGGCGGCAACGGTTTGCGCGTTCCAGCGAATCACCGCTTCCGCATGGCTGCGCTCCACCAGTTTTTGCACCTCTTCCGGCTGATGAAGGCTGACGGAAATATGCTCCTGCAGGTCCAGTCCAACCTGGAATGCGCGCAGCAGGCGTTTATGATCGCTGCGCTGGTTGGCCGCCAACATATGCATCTGCTGATAGCACTGGGTTATCAGATCTACCACCTTTTGCTGTCGATTAAGCAGCGGCGGCAACGATGTTGAGGGGTCCGTATGCTGGGTAAGCAGACTGTATTTGGCCTCGCAATAATTGGCCAGCTCGCGATACAGCAGACTTAAGGATTCGCGCAGCGGCTGTTCGCGCCAAAGCCAGAACCAGATCCAGTTAAAAATGCCATACCATAACGTCCCGAGCGCGTAGATCAGCAGCGGCTCCCAAATCGGCATGTTGCCCGCGAGACTGAGCGTAAATATAGCCGCGATAAGCGAGGCGGGCAGCAGCCTTGCGTGCAGCGAGCTGATTTCGGCAGTGACGCCGAGGATGAGCGCCAGACCCGTGAGGATCAGCGGCAAAGGTATTTCTCGCTGCAGAAGGAGTTGAACGATAAGGCTACTGCCGGCAAACAGGCAGCCGCCGATAATCAGGCGTTTAAAGAAACGCTTATGCGGTGTATCCAGCCCGGCAACGTTGCAGCAGGCGGGAACAAGAGAAAACAGCAGCCCCTGCTGTAGATGACCGAACAGAAGCCCTATCGCAACCGGCAGACACAACACCAGCGTTTGCCGCAGTGCATAGTTGACTTCCGGGTGGTAAATCAGCCTGCGCCACATGAGGGGAAAACAAAAACGGCGTATTGTCAGGCAATACGCCGTTTTACCGACTTAACGGGTACCGTAGACGACGATAGTTTTACCGTGTGCCGAGATCAGGTTTTGATCTTCCAGCATTTTCAGGATGCGGCCAACGGTTTCGCGAGAGCATCCGACAATCTGACCGATTTCCTGGCGGGTAATTTTAATTTGCATACCGTCCGGGTGGGTCATCGCATCCGGCTGTTTTGCCAGGTTCAGCAGCGTCTGGGCGATACGACCAGTCACGTCGAGGAAAGCGAGGTTGCCCACTTTTTCCGACGTAACCTGCAGACGGCGCGCCATCTGCGAAGAGAGACGCATCAGGATATCCGGGTTAACCTGGATCAGCTGACGGAATTTTTTGTAGGAGATTTCGGCCACTTCACATGCGGTTTTCGCACGTACCCAGGCGCTACGCTCCTGACCTTCTTCAAACAGGCCTAATTCACCGATGAAATCGCCCTGGTTGAGGTAAGAGAGGATCATCTCTTTACCTTCTTCATCCTTGATGAGTACAGCCACGGAGCCCTTAACGATGTAGTACAACGTTTCTGCTTTTTCACCCTGGTGGATCAGCGTGCTCTTTGATGGGTACTTATGAATGTGGCAATGAGACAAGAACCATTCAAGGGTAGGGTCTGTTTGCGGTTTGCCAAGCACCATGCGCGGTTATCCTCTGTTATAAGCTATCTCCGGGTGCCGACACTACACGGCATCCGGGCATGCAATCGTATTGAATCCCTATACCTGGGAATCCGGCTGAAAGTGTTCTGCAGCCTGTAATGTGAACTCCTCTGCATACATGCAGTACATCAATGTATTACTGTAGCATCCAGACTGTTTTAGCATAGCTTTCGCCGCATGTCTCCTGGTGTCTCGCTTCAGCATGACCCAGGTCGCCTTCCGTTGCGAGAATTGTTATCTACGCGTAATCTGTCAGGAAAATTACAGCCCTGGAGTTAAATTTATGCAAGCGCGAGTGAAGTGGGTTGAAGGGTTAACCTTCATCGGTGAGTCGGCTTCTGGCCACCAGATTCTGATGGACGGTAATTCCGGGGATAAAGCGCCCAGCCCGATGGAAATGGTGCTGATGGCGGCAGGCGGGTGCAGCGCGATTGACGTGGTTTCCATTTTGCAGAAGGGGCGTCATAACGTCACCAACTGCGAAGTTAAGCTGACCTCGGAGCGTCGCGAAGAGGCGCCGCGTCTGTTTACCCATATCAATCTGCACTTTATCGTGACCGGTAAGGAGTTGAAAGACGCGGCCGTTTCCCGCGCCGTTGACCTGTCGTCGGAAAAGTACTGCTCGGTGGCGCTGATGCTTGAGAAGGCGGTAAACATTACTCACTCTTATGAAGTGATCGAAGGATAAACGGAACCGACCCCGGTAGGTTATGTTGCCGCCGGGGCGATCGCAGCTAGCTTATTTTCTTGCCTTCCATCAGCCGTTCAACCAGCGGCGCCATAATCAGCTCCATCGCCAGCCCCATTTTTCCGCCCGGTACCACCAGCGTGTTCATATGTGAGATAAACGAACCCTGAAGCATCGCCAGAAGCCACGGAAAATCGATATTTTTCAGGTTGCGGAAATGAATCACCACGAAGCTTTCATCCAGGGAAGGGATGGCTTTGGCCGCAAAGGGATTGGACGTATCCACCGTGGGGACGCGCTGGAAGTTGAGATGGGTGCGCGAAAACTGCGGGGTGATAAAGTTGATGTAGTCCTCCATCGAGCGGACCACCGAGTCCATCACCGCCTCCCGAGAGTGGCCGCGTTCGCTGGTGTCGCGGATAAGCTTCTGGATCCACTCAAGATTGACGATGGGCACCACGCCGACCAGAAGGTCGACATGGTTTGCGACGTTGTGCTGCGGCGTCACGACGCCGCCGTGCAGGCCTTCGTAAAAGAGGACGTCAGTCGGCTCGGGCAGCGGCTGCCAGGGCGTGAAGGTCCCCGGAACCTGGTTCCACGGCACGGCTTCGTCATAGGTATGCAAATACTTGCGCGACTGGCCTTTGCCGCTTAGCCCATACTCAGAAAACGTCTGTTCCAGCAGGCCAAAGTCGTTGGCCTCTGGGCCGAAGTAGCTGATATGTTTGCCCTGATCCCGCGCTTTGCGGATCGCCATGTCCATTTCCGGGCGGGTGTAGCGGTGAAAGCTATCCCCTTCGACTTCAGCGGCATGCAGATTCAGCTGGGCGAAGATTTTGCGGAAAGCGAGGCTGGTGGTTGTGGTACCCGCGCCGCTGGAGCCCGTGACGGCAATCACCGGATGTTTGGCAGACATAACAACTCCCTGGATAAACGATAGTGTGTGCCGCCTTAGCCGTGAAACTGCTTGCGGGGCATGATGTTGACCGTCTCGTGCAGCTCTGACCATACCAGCACGGCCTCTCCGCTTTTTAGCTGCTGTTTTACATCAGAGACTTTATCAACCAGCGAACGTTCATGTTCACCATAATCGGTGCCTTCGCGCAAGACAAAACTTTCGATCAGGCTATCCAGCGTTTCGGGAGCGAGCTCTTGCCAGGGTATGATCATAATTTTCCTCCTAACCAGCGGGTTAGCCAATCCGGAATACGTCTTTCAAGCCACATCTCTGGCTTACGCAAGGTACCGCCGACGAACCCAACGTGCCCGCCGTGCTCCGTCAGCTGATACTCGACATTCGCCGGCAATTGTTCCTGCGGCGGTATCGAGTGATGGTCCATAAAAGGGTCGTCTTTTGCGTGAATAATCAGCGTGGGCTTCGTGATATCGCTTAAGCGCGGCATGGCGCTGCACTGGCGATAATAGTCCAGCGCATCGGCAAAACCGTGGATCCTCGCGGTGATGCTGTCGTCAAATTCGCGGATACGGCGCATGCTTTTTAGCTGACGTAAATCGACGGGCAGAGAGCCAGGATAGGCTTTTAGCTTACGTGCGGCGTTGGCTTTTAGCAGATTAAGCAAATAGCGCTGATAAACCCGTGAGAAACCTTTATCCATATGATAGCTACAGGCTTCCAGCATAAACGGAGCCGAGACGATTACCGCGGCATCGACCGGAATGTCGTCGCCTTCTTTTGCCAGCAGGCAGCCCAGCATATTGCCCCCGAGCGAATAACCTACCGCTGCGGTCGGTGCCGAACCGTATTCGCGCTGGAGCCAGCGCAGAAACCAGGAGCCGTCTTCCGTTTCGCCCGAATGGTAGATGCGGTTATTTCGGTTGGGTTCGCCGCTACAGCCGCGAAAATGCATCACCACGCCCAGCCAGCCGCGCTGCATTGCCGCATGGATAAGTCCGTGTGCGTAAGGGCTGTGCAGGCTGCCCTCCAGACCATGAAATACCACTAGTCTGGGTTTATGGCGTGCCTGAGAAGGATCTTCACTCCAGGCCAGATCGACAAAGTCGCCATCCGGCAGTTCAAGACGCTGCCAGTGGGGAGTGAAACGGAGTTTGCGACGGATTAGCCGCGGCAACATGGTTTGCAAATGACGATTGCCTACGCCGCGCATCGGATGAAACTGCTGCGAGTCGTTTTCCGGGGGCGTCATTTCTGTAGGAGTGATATCAACCATAGCACCAGAGCAATTAATAATCTTTATCCCTACTATACCGCGCATGAAGTACGCAGGTTAGCCAATATGTGGTCTTGCGGCTAATCGGTAGGCAGGTTACGTGTAAAAAGCCGCGGAGAGAGAGGTAAACAGGCGGGTTTCCCCGCCTCGCTGTAGCGCATGTTGCCGCTAGCCCTCTTGCAGCATCTGCTCCAGCTGTTCCTGCGCATCCAGCCAGGCCATTTCACACTCTTCGAGGCCGGACTTTGCGCTGGCCTGCTGCTGTAAACATTCGGTAAGCTCTGCTTTACGGCTTTGATCGTACAGGCCGCTGTCGCCGAGCTTCTCTTCCGCCTGCGCCAGCTGGGCGTTGAGCTTCTCCATCTCTTTTTCCAGACGGATAATCTCTTTACGCAGCGGCTGGGTTTGCGTACGCAGCTCGGCTTCGCGGCGTTTCTGATCTTTACGCGCCTGGGCGCTGTTGCCGTTTTCTTTCGGTTCTTCCGATGCCTGGCTTTCCAGCTTTTGCGAGTCGCTCAACCACTGCTGGTAGTCTTCGAGATCGCCGTCGAAAGGTTCGACTTTGCTATCGTGCACCAGATAAAGATCGTCGGTAGTGGAACGAATCAGATGGCGGTCGTGGGAGACCACCACCAGGGCGCCTTCAAAATCAATTAACGCTTCAGTTAGCGCCTGGCGCATGTCGAGATCGAGGTGGTTGGTCGGTTCATCAAGCAGCAGCAGGTTAGGGCGTTGCCAGACGATCAGCGCCAGCACCAGGCGCGCCTTCTCGCCGCCGGAGAAACGCTTTGTCTCTTCGTTGACTTTGTCGCTCTGGAACCCGAAACCGCCCAGATAGTCGCGCAGTTTCTGCTCCAGCTCCTGCGGCGCCAGGCGGGCAAGATGCTGGAGCGGGGATTCGTCCGCGCGCAGGAATTCAAGCTGGTGCTGAGCAAAGTAGCCAAGCTTGATGCCTTTCGCCAGGCCCATTTCACCGCGCAGCGGCTGTAGCTCGCCGGCCAGCAGCTTAATCAGCGTGGATTTACCCGCTCCGTTACGCCCCAGCAGACCGATGCGCGACCCTGGAACCAGATTCAGCTTGATCGAATCGAGAATGACGCGCTCGCCATAGCCGGCGCTGACTTTTTCCATCTTCAGCAGTGGATTGGGCAGGCTTTCCGGCGCACGGAAGCTAAAGTGGAACGGATTATCAACGTGGGCAGGGGCGATGAGCTCCATACGCTCGAGCATTTTGATACGGCTTTGCGCCTGCTTGGCTTTGGTCGCTTTCGCGCGGAAACGATCGATATAGCTCTGCAGATGGGCCACGCGCTGCTGCTGGCTCTCATACATCGCTTGTTGTTGAGAAAGGCGGGTTGCGCGCTGCACTTCGAAAGAGCTGTAGTTGCCGGTGTATTCGAACATCGTTTGCTGTTCGATATGAATAATTTTGTCGACGATTGGGTCAAGGAAGTCGCGATCGTGGGAGATCAGGATCAGCGTGCCGCTGTAGCTTTTGAGCCACTTCTCCAGCCAGATTACCGCGTCGAGGTCGAGGTGGTTAGTCGGTTCATCAAGCAGTAGCAGATCGGAACGGCAAATAAGCGCCTGGGCGAGGTTAAGACGCATGCGCCAGCCGCCGGAAAAGTCGCTCACCGGCCTCTCAAGCTGTTCATTGCTGAAACCGAGGCCGTGCAGCAGGCTGGCCGCGCGGGATCTTATGGTCCAGGCATCGATGGCATCCAGCTTACCGTGGACCGTCGCAATGGCATGTCCGTCATTTCGTTCGTTGGCCGCGTGCAAATCCGCCTCCAGCTTGCGGAATTCGCGATCGCCGTCAATAACATAGTCTATAGCCGGCTGAGGAAGGGCTGGCGTTTCCTGGTTAACCCAGGCCAGCTGCCAGCTACCGGGAAAAGTCATCGAGCCGCCGTCGGCGCTAATCTCGTTTTTCAAAAGCGAAAGCAGCGTGGATTTACCGCAGCCGTTTTTACCCACCAGGCCGACTTTTTGCCCTGGGTTGATGGTGGCGCTGGCGTTGTCCAGCAGGACGCGTACGCCGCGACGAATTTGTAACGAGGAGAAAACAATCATAAGGCGCCGTATGTTCTGACTATGTTAATTTGTCATTATGATAATGTAGTGTGGAGCGAATCGCTCAACCGGGCCGCAATGGTAGCCCAAAATGAAGACGATACACAAAGTCATTCTGGTTGCGTCGGGACGCAGCCGCTGCACAGGCCGCCAGAAGACGTTCGGGAGGGGAATGATGTCTCAGACAGCGAAGGTTTTGCTGCTGTATGCCCACCCAGAATCTCAGGATTCCGTGGCCAACCGGGTTTTGCTTGAACCGGCCTTACAGTTGTCGAATGTTACCGTGCACGATCTTTACGCGCACTATCCGGATTTTTTTATCGATATCGCCCATGAGCAGGATCTCCTGCGCCAGCATGAGGTGATTGTTTTTCAGCATCCGCTTTATACCTGGAGCTGTCCGGCGCTGATGAAAGAGTGGCTGGATAGGGTGCTCAGCCGTGGTTTTGCCAGCGGGGCGGGAGGGAACCAGCTGGCGGGAAAGTACTGGCGTAGCGTGATTACCACCGGGGAGCCGGAGAGCGCCTATCGACGCGATGCCCATCGCTATCCAATAAATGACATTCTTCGCCCTTTCGAACTGACCGCCGGCATGTGCCGCATGCACTGGATAAGCCCGATTATCGTCTACTGGGCGCGGCGGCAATCGCCTGACGATCTGAAAAGCCGCGCTCGTGCCTACCGCGACTGGCTGGCTAATCCTGTAACGGCTGGAGGTACAAATGGCGGGAGCTGATTTACTGCTGGCCGGGGTGTTATTTCTGTTTGCCGCGGTGGTGGCGGTACCGCTGGCGGCGAGGCTGGGTATTGGCGCCGTGCTGGGGTATCTGCTGGCCGGTATCGCCATTGGCCCCTGGGGGTTAGGGTTTATCAGCGATGTTGATGAAATCCTTCACTTCTCAGAATTAGGCGTTGTCTTTCTGATGTTTATTATTGGGCTGGAGCTGAATCCGTCCAAGCTCTGGCGGCTAAGAAGCTCAATTTTCGGCGTAGGCGCCGCGCAGGTCGCTTTCAGCGCGCTCATTCTTGGCGGCTTGCTCATGCTTAGCGACTTCTCATGGCGCGCTGCGGTGGTGGGCGGACTTGGGCTGGCGATGTCTTCAACCGCGATGGCGCTGCAGCTGATGCGTGAAAAAGGCATGAGCCGCAACGAGTCCGGGCAACTGGGATTCTCCGTATTGCTGTTTCAGGATCTGGCCGTTATCCCGGCCCTGGCGGTGGTGCCCCTGCTTGCCGGTTCAGGTGACGACCACTTTAATTGGCTCACCATCGGGATGAAGGTCCTGGCCTTTGGCGGGATGCTGGTTGGCGGCCGTTTTCTGCTGAGGCCGGTGTTTCGTTTTATCGCCGGATCCGGCGTGCGGGAGGTCTTCACCGCAGCGACGCTGCTGCTGGTTCTTGCATCGGCTTTATTTATGGATGCGCTCGGTTTGTCGATGGCGCTGGGGACCTTTATCGCCGGCGTTCTGCTGGCCGAGAGTGAGTATCGGCACGAACTGGAAATCGCTATTGAGCCCTTTAAAGGGCTCCTGCTCGGGCTGTTTTTTATTTCCGTTGGCATGGCGCTGAACCTTGGCGTGCTCTATACCCACCTGCTATGGGTAGCGGCCAGCGTCGCAATACTGGTGTCGGTAAAAGGCGTCGTGCTGTATCTCCTTGCGCGGGTGTACGGCCTGCGTAGTGCAGAACGGGTGCAGTTTGCCGGAGTGCTGAGCCAGGGGGGAGAATTCGCTTTTGTGCTGTTCTCATTACCCGCCTCGATGCGCCTTTTTCAGAACGATCAAATGGCTCTACTGCTGGTGACGGTGACATTGTCGATGATGACCACGCCGCTGTTGATGAAGCTAATCGACAAAATACTCTCTCGCCGATTCAATCAATCCGAAGAGGAGGGCGAGGCTCCATGGGTCGAAGATGATAAACCGCAGGTCATTATCGTTGGTTTTGGGCGCTTTGGTCAGGTGATTGGCCGCCTGCTGATGGCTAACAAAATGCGTATTACGGTGCTGGAGCGCGATATCAGCGCGGTCAATCTGATGCGCCAATATGGCTATAAGGTCTACTTTGGCGATGCGACGCAGCTGGAGCTCCTGCGCTCGGCGGGAGCCGAAGAGGCGCAGTCGATCGTCATTACCTGTAATGAGCCGGAAGATACCATGAAGCTGGTCGAGATGTGTCAACAACACTTTCCACATCTTCATATTCTGGCGCGAGCGCGAGGACGCGTCGAGGCGCATGAACTGCTGCAGGCGGGAGTGGCGCAGTTTTCTCGTGAAACCTTCTCCAGCGCGCTCGAGCTAGGGCGTAAAGCGCTTATCTCGCTAGGCATGCACCCTCATCAGGCGCAGCGCGCGCAGCTGCATTTTCGGCGTCTTGATATGCGAATGTTGCGTGAGTTAATGCCGGTTCATAGTGATACTCTGCAGATATCCCGCGTGCGGGAAGCCAGGCGCGAGCTGGAGGAAATTTTTCAGCGTGAGATGCAAAAAGAGAGCAGACAGTTAGACGGCTGGGATGAATTTGAATAAAGGTAAATGATATGGCTGTGCGTAAACGTTTTATTGCCGGGGCGAAATGCCCGGCGTGCCAGGCTCAGGATTCGCTGGCGATGTGGCGTGAGAATAATGTCGATATAGTTGAGTGCGTTAAGTGTGGACACCAGATGCGAGAGGCGGATAAAGAGGTCCGCGAGCATGTTCGCAAAGAAGAGCAAGTGATAGGCATTTTTCATCCGGACTAGCGTTATCGGGCGGCTTTTTTTAAGCTAAAGGGTACACGGCTGCAGAATTCCGCTACAATCTGCGCCACTATTCTTCCCATGCTCAGGAGATATCATGAAAGTAGCAAAAGACCTGGTGGTCAGCCTGGCCTATCAGGTACGTACAGAAGACGGTGTGTTGGTTGATGAGTCTCCGGTAAGCGCGCCGCTGGACTACCTGCATGGTCACGGTTCCCTGATTTCCGGCCTGGAAAGCGCGCTGGATGGTCACGAAGTGGGCGACAAATTTGACGTAGAAGTCGGCGCTAATGACGCGTACGGCCAGTACGACGAAAACCTGGTACAGCGCGTTCCTAAAGACGTGTTTATGGGTGTTGACGAGCTGCAGGTTGGCATGCGCTTCCTCGCGGAAACCGATCAGGGCCCGGTACCGGTAGAAATCACCGAAGTGGGTGACGAACACGTTGTTGTTGACGGTAACCACATGCTGGCTGGCCAGAATCTGAAGTTCAACGTTGAAGTTGTCGCGCTTCGCGAAGCAACGGCGGAAGAGCTGGAACACGGTCATGTACATGGCGCTCACGGTCACGACCACGGTCACGACCACGATCATGACGGTTGCTGCGGTGGCCACGGTCACGGCCATGACCACGAACATGGTAAAGGCGGCTGCGGCGGTAACGGCGGCTGCGGTTGCCACTAATTCCATCGCGCTAGCGTTCTGGAATAGAAAAAAGCGGGGAGACCCGCTTTTTTTACGTCTTAATAGTGCGGTGGAGGCGTTTCTTCCGCCTGTGAAGCCATATGCGAGGGCTGAGTAGCTTTCAGCTTTTCCACCATCAGGCGCATATGTTCGCGCATCCTGGCCATTTCTATCTCGTGGGCGGTGACGGTTTTGTTGAGGTCTTCAATGGTGATTTCCTGAAACGCCAGTCTGCTCTCCAGCTCTGCAAGGCGAGTCTCTAAAGTGCTATCGTGCATGAGTAACCTCTTCTGTCTGATCCTGCGGGCGGATTCTACTGAAGTTTCAGCATTCACGCAGCATCGTTACGCCTGACAGGAAACTAATTCATACAAAAATAGTCTGAAATGAGGCGATATTCAGGTACGTCTGTATGTTGATTTGTTCTGCAACGTTCTATAGTACGTTTTTTGTTTTTTATGATAACCCTGGGGTGAGATGCCCCGGCCCTGGAGAAATGGATGAAATCACTGTTTAAAGTAACGCTGCTGGCGACCACAATGGCCGTCGCCCTGAATGCACCGCTGACCTTTGCTGCTGAAACTGTGACCAAAGCAGCCACCGAAGCGAAAGCGGCACCTGCAACGGACAGCAAATCGGCATTCAAAAATGACGATCAGAAATCTGCATATGCGCTGGGTGCATCGCTGGGACGTTACATGGAAAACTCCCTGAAAGAACAAGAAAAACTGGGCATCAAATTAGATAAAGCTCAGCTGATTGCCGGCGTTCAGGACGCTTTTGCCGATAAGAGCAAGCTGTCCGATCAGGAGATCGAACAGACTTTGCAGGCGTTTGAAACTCGCGTAAAAACCGCTGCCCAGCAGAAAATGGAAAAAGATGCTGCTGAGAATGAGGCAAAAGGTAAAGCTTATCGCGATGCCTATGCGAAAAAGCAGGGTGTGAAAAAAGCGAATTCCGGTCTGCTGTACAAAGTAGAGAAAGCGGGTACGGGCGAAGCGCCGAAAGACAGCGATACCGTTGTTGTTAACTACAAAGGTACGCTGATCGATGGTAAAGAGTTTGATAACTCTTACACCCGTGGCGAACCGCTGTCCTTCCGTCTGGACGGCGTAATCCCTGGCTGGACTGAAGGCCTGAAGAACATTAAGAAAGGCGGTAAAATTCAGCTGGTCATTCCACCGGATCTGGCTTACGGCAAAACCGGCGTACCGGGTATCCCGGCTAACTCCACTCTGGTATTTGATGTAGAGCTGTTGGACATCAAACCGGCTCCGAAAGCGGACGCCAAGCCTGAAGCCGCGGCCGAAGCGCCAGCCGCTGACGCGAAGAAGTAATCTGGCTCAAGCCGCCGCCTCCAGGGGCGGCGGCTTTTTTATTGAGGGCAGATATAATTAAAACTGGAAAGAACCTCAGGCGCTGTATTACTTTAGATAGATTAATAATGATGATGAGCCTGCCCTGACGATAACGACAGGCTCCTGAAAAGGAGTGCTTTTTTCCATGTCCAGGTCGCTTTTAACCAACGAGACCAGCGAGCTTGATTTGCTGGATCAACGTCCTTTTGACCAGACCGACTTCGATATCCTTAAATCCTATGAAGCGGTAGTGGACGGGTTAGCGATGCTCATCGGTTCCCACTGTGAAATCGTACTGCACTCATTGCAGGACTTAAAATGTTCCGCTATTCGTATCGCCAACGGTGAACATACCGGCCGTCAGATCGGCTCGCCAATTACCGACCTTGCGTTGCGCATGTTGCACGATATGACTGGGGCCGATAGCAGCGTTTCCAAATGCTATTTTACTCGCGCCAAAAGCGGCGTACTGATGAAATCAGTGACCATTGCTATCCGCAACCGTGACCATCGGGTTATTGGCCTGCTGTGCATCAACATGAACCTTGACGTGCCGTTCTCGCAAATAATGAGCACCTTTATTCCGCCAGAAACGACAGAAGTGAATTCACAGGTCAACTTTGCTTCATCGGTTGACGACCTGGTTGCACAGACGCTTGAGTTCACTATTGAAGAGGTGAATGCCGACCGCAACGTTTCTAACAACGCCAAAAATCGTCAGATCGTTCTGAACCTCTATGAGAAAGGGATCTTTGATATCAAAGACGCCATTAATCAGGTAGCGGATCGGCTGAACATCTCTAAGCACACGGTATATCTCTATATTCGTCAGTTCAAAAGCGGAGATTTCCAGGGGCTGGATAAATAATGCGTTTTGCCATTACGGTGACGGGGCCGGCTTATGGTACGCAGCAGGCCAGCAGCGCACTGCAGTTTGCCCGAGCCGTGTTGCAGGAAGGCCACGAATTGCTCAGTATCTTTTTCTATCGTGAAGGCGTCTACAATGCGAATCAGCTAACTGCCCCCGCCAGCGATGAGTTTGATCTGGTTCGGGCCTGGCAGGCATTACATGACGACCACGGCGTCTCCTTACATATCTGTGTAGCCGCAGCTTTACGCCGTGGCATAACCGATGCACAGGAGGCGCAGCAGCTGAGTTTGCCAGCGCATAATTTGCAGCCGGGCTTTACGCTGAGTGGATTAGGTGCGTTGGCGGAAGCTGCCTTAACCTGCGACCGGATGGTGCAGTTCTGATGAAACGCATAGCCTTTATTTTTTCGTCCGCACCCCATGGCTCAGCATCGGGCAGGGAAGGGCTGGATGCCCTGCTGGCGACATCCGCACTGACGGAAGAGATTGGCGTCTTCTTCGTCGGAGATGGCGTATTTCAGCTCCTTCCGGATCAGCGGCCAGCCGCAGTACTGGCGCGCGATTATATCTCTACCTTTAAACTCCTGTCGCTATACGATATTGAACAGTGCTGGATTTGCGCGGCTTCAGCGCGCGAGCGCGGCCTGACTTCCGCCACGCCGTGGGTCGTGGACGGTGAATGGCTGGAGCCAGAGGCTCTGCGCGCCCGGCTGGACGATTTTAACGTGATACTGCGTTTCTGAGGTCTGAATGCTCCACACATTAAGCACATCCCCCTGGCACGCCGATATTGCGGCTATGCTCCGTTTGATAAAAGAAGGTGACGATCTGCTGCTGCTGTCGGACGGCGTTATCGCCGCTGTCGCGCAAGGCCGCTTCCTTGAAATCCTGCAATCTGCCCCCATATCCCTCTACGCTCTGCAAGACGATATCGAAGCCCGCGGGCTGGCTGGTCAAATTGCGGACAGTGTCGTCAGGGTTAGCTATACTGATTTCGTCAGACTTTCAGTCAAACATGCCGGTCAGTTGTCCTGGTAATGGCGGGATTGTTGTATATTTCTTGACACCTTTTCGGCACCGCCCTAAAATTCTGCGTCCTCATATTATATGAGGCGATTTATTACGTGTTTACGAAGCAAAAGCTAAAACCAGGAGCTATTTAATGGCAACAATTAACCAGCTGGTACGCAAACCACGCGCGCGCAAAGTTGCAAAGAGCAACGTGCCGGCGCTGGAAGCCTGCCCGCAGAAACGTGGCGTATGTACTCGTGTATATACCACCACTCCTAAGAAACCGAACTCCGCACTGCGTAAAGTTTGCCGTGTGCGTCTGACTAATGGTTTCGAAGTCACCTCCTACATCGGTGGTGAAGGTCACAACCTGCAGGAGCACTCCGTGATCCTGATCCGTGGCGGTCGTGTTAAAGACCTTCCGGGTGTTCGTTACCACACCGTTCGTGGTGCGCTTGACTGCTCCGGCGTTAAAGACCGTAAGCAAGCTCGCTCCAAGTATGGCGTGAAGCGTCCTAAGGCTTAATGGTTCTCCGTTAAGTAAGGCCAAACGTTTTATATTAATGTCAAACTAAACTCTTAGAGTTTTGGACAATCCTGAATTAACAACGGAGTATTTCCATGCCACGTCGTCGCGTCATTGGTCAGCGTAAAATCCTGCCGGATCCTAAGTTCGGATCAGAACTGCTGGCTAAATTTGTAAATATCCTGATGGTAGATGGTAAAAAATCTACTGCAGAAGCAATCGTATACAGCGCGCTGGAGACCCTGGCTCAGCGCTCTGGTAAAAATGAACTGGAAGCATTCGAAGTCGCTCTCGACAACGTTCGCCCGACTGTCGAAGTTAAGTCCCGCCGCGTTGGTGGTTCTACTTATCAGGTTCCAGTTGAAGTCCGTCCGGTTCGTCGTAATGCTCTGGCAATGCGTTGGATCGTTGAAGCTGCTCGTAAACGTGGTGATAAATCCATGGCTCTGCGTCTGGCGAACGAACTTTCTGATGCTGCAGACAACAAAGGTACTGCAGTTAAGAAACGTGAAGACGTTCACCGTATGGCAGAAGCCAACAAGGCGTTCGCACACTACCGTTGGTAATCCCTTCGGAGTCTTAGTCACCAGGCGGGCGCTTCAGGTAAGTCGCCCGTTTTGGATAACTTAACTGAACGCCTAAAGAAATAAACGAGGAATCAAATGGCTCGTACAACACCCATCGCACGCTACCGTAACATCGGTATCAGTGCGCACATCGACGCCGGTAAAACTACTACTACCGAACGTATTCTGTTCTACACCGGTGTAAACCACAAAATCGGTGAAGTTCATGACGGCGCTGCCACCATGGACTGGATGGAGCAGGAGCAAGAGCGTGGTATTACTATCACCTCCGCAGCGACTACTGCATTCTGGTCAGGTATGGCTAAGCAGTATGAACCGCATCGCGTAAACATCATCGACACCCCGGGGCACGTTGACTTCACTATCGAAGTAGAACGTTCCATGCGTGTGCTTGATGGTGCAGTAATGGTTTACTGCGCAGTTGGTGGTGTTCAGCCTCAGTCTGAAACCGTATGGCGTCAGGCAAACAAATATAAAGTTCCGCGCATTGCGTTCGTTAACAAAATGGACCGTATGGGTGCGAACTTCCTGAAAGTTGTTGGTCAGATCAAAACCCGTCTGGGCGCGAACCCTGTTCCGCTGCAGCTGGCGATTGGCGCTGAAGAAGCGTTCACCGGTGTTGTTGACCTGGTGAAAATGAAAGCCATCAACTGGAACGAAGAAGATGCAGGCGTAACCTTCACCTACGAAGATATTCCGGCAGACATGCAGGAACTGGCCGAAGAATGGCACCAGAACCTGATCGAGTCCGCTGCTGAAGCTTCTGAAGAGCTGATGGAAAAATACCTGGGTGGCGAAGAACTGACTGAAGAAGAGATTAAAACTGCTCTGCGTCAGCGCGTTCTGAACAACGAAATCATCCTGGTAACCTGTGGTTCTGCGTTCAAGAACAAAGGCGTACAGGCGATGCTGGATGCGGTAGTTGACTACCTGCCATCCCCGGTCGACGTTCCTGCGATCAACGGTATCCTGGACGATGGTAAAGATACTCCTGCTGAGCGTCACGCTAGCGATGATGAGCCGTTTGCTGCTCTGGCATTCAAAATCGCTACCGACCCGTTCGTGGGTAACCTGACCTTCTTCCGCGTGTACTCTGGTGTGGTTAACTCTGGTGATACCATCCTGAACTCCGTGAAAGCTGCTCGTGAGCGTTTCGGTCGTATCGTACAGATGCACGCTAACAAACGTGAAGAGATCAAAGAAGTTCGCGCGGGCGATATCGCTGCTGCTATCGGTCTGAAAGACGTTACTACGGGTGATACTCTGTGTGATCCTAACGCGCCGATCATTCTGGAGCGTATGGAATTCCCTGAGCCGGTAATCTCTATCGCCGTTGAACCGAAAACCAAAGCTGACCAGGAAAAAATGGGTCTGGCTCTGGGCCGTCTGGCTAAAGAAGACCCGTCTTTCCGCGTATGGACTGATGAAGAATCTAACCAGACTATCATCGCCGGTATGGGTGAGCTGCACCTCGACATCATCGTTGACCGTATGAAACGTGAATTCAACGTTGAAGCGAACGTCGGTAAACCTCAGGTTGCTTACCGTGAAGCGATTCGCGCGAAAGTTACCGATATCGAAGGTAAACACGCTAAACAGTCTGGTGGTCGCGGTCAGTATGGTCACGTCGTTATCGACATGTACCCGCTGGAGCCGGGCTCTAACCCGAAAGGTTACGAGTTCATCAACGACATTAAAGGTGGTGTAATTCCTGGTGAATACATCCCGGCCGTTGATAAAGGCATCCAGGAGCAGCTGAAAGCTGGCCCTCTGGCTGGTTATCCGGTAGTTGATCTGGGCGTGCGTCTGCACTTCGGTTCTTACCACGACGTTGACTCCTCTGAACTGGCGTTTAAACTGGCCGCTTCTATTGCCTTCAAAGATGGCTTTAAGAAAGCGAAACCAGTTCTGCTTGAGCCGATCATGAAGGTTGAAGTAGAAACTCCGGAAGAGAACACTGGTGACGTTATCGGTGACCTTAGCCGTCGTCGCGGTATGCTGCGCGGTCAGGAATCCAACGTGACTGGCGTTGTGATCCACGCTGAAGTTCCGCTGTCTGAAATGTTCGGATATGCAACTCAGCTGCGTTCTCTGACCAAAGGTCGTGCTTCTTACTCCATGGAGTTCCTGAAGTATGATGATGCGCCGAACAACGTTGCTCAGGCCGTAATCGAAGCCCGTGGTAAATAAGCCGCAGGGTTAAAACCAAAGTCCCGTGCTCTCTCCTGAAGGGGAGAGCACTATAGTAAGGAATATAGCCGTGTCTAAAGAAAAATTTGAACGTACAAAACCGCACGTCAACGTCGGTACTATCGGCCACGTTGACCATGGTAAAACTACTCTGACCGCTGCAATCACTACCGTTCTGGCTAAAACCTACGGTGGTGCTGCTCGCGCATTCGACCAGATCGATAACGCGCCGGAAGAAAAAGCTCGTGGTATCACCATCAACACTTCCCACGTTGAATATGACACCCCGACTCGCCACTACGCGCACGTAGACTGCCCGGGCCACGCCGACTATGTTAAAAACATGATCACCGGTGCTGCGCAGATGGACGGCGCGATCCTGGTTGTTGCTGCGACTGACGGCCCGATGCCGCAGACTCGTGAGCACATCCTGCTGGGTCGTCAGGTAGGCGTTCCGTACATCATCGTGTTCCTGAACAAGTGCGACATGGTTGATGACGAAGAGCTGCTGGAACTGGTTGAAATGGAAGTTCGTGAACTTCTGTCTCAGTACGATTTCCCGGGCGACGACACTCCGATCGTTCGTGGTTCTGCTCTGAAAGCGCTGGAAGGCGACGCTGAGTGGGAATCTAAAATCATCGAACTGGCTGGCTTCCTGGATTCTTACATTCCGGAACCAGAGCGTGCGATTGACAAGCCGTTCCTGCTGCCGATCGAAGACGTATTCTCCATCTCCGGTCGTGGTACCGTTGTTACCGGTCGTGTAGAGCGCGGTATCATCAAAGTTGGCGAAGAAGTTGAAATCGTTGGTATCAAAGACACTGCTAAGTCTACCTGTACTGGCGTTGAAATGTTCCGCAAACTGCTGGACGAAGGCCGTGCTGGTGAGAACGTTGGTGTTCTGCTGCGTGGTATCAAACGTGAAGAAATCGAACGTGGTCAGGTACTGGCTAAGCCGGGCTCTATCAAGCCGCACACCAAGTTCGAATCTGAAGTTTATATCCTGTCCAAAGACGAAGGCGGCCGTCACACTCCGTTCTTCAAAGGCTACCGTCCGCAGTTCTACTTCCGTACAACTGACGTGACTGGCACCATCGAACTGCCGGAAGGCGTAGAGATGGTTATGCCGGGCGACAACATCAAAATGGTTGTTACCCTGATCCACCCGATCGCGATGGACGACGGTCTGCGTTTCGCAATCCGTGAAGGCGGCCGTACCGTTGGCGCGGGCGTTGTTGCTAAAGTTCTCGGCTAATTATTAGTCCGGAATGAAAAAGGGCGCTAAGGCGCCCTTTTTGCTGTCTGTAATTTGAGAGCATATCCGTGAAAGATTACAGAGAATAAATGACATGTATATTTAATAAACAGACTATTGTAATCATAACTATTCTCATTTACACTTCGCCTGTAAGTTGAACGGGAGTATGTATGTACGTTTGTCTGTGTAATGGTGTGAACGATAAAAAAATTCGTCAGGCTGTGCGCCAGTTTCATCCTCAGTCTTTCCAGCAGTTGCGCAAATTTATTCCCGTGGGAAATCAATGCGGTAAGTGTGTGCGCGCGGCCCGAGAAATTATGGAAGATGAATTAACTCGCATGCCGGAATATCAAGAGATTGCCTGAAGACCACGGCTTAACTTTGACATCCTAATAGCCCGAACTACGCTTCAATAAGTGGAAGCGGAGGGACTATATAATGAAAGGTGATGTCAAAATCATAAGTTATCTCAATAAATTATTGGGAAATGAGCTGGTCGCAATTAATCAGTACTTTCTCCATGCGAGAATGTTCAAAAACTGGGGCCTGATGCGCCTCAATGATGTCGAATACCATGAATCCATCGATGAAATGAAGCATGCCGATAAATATATTGAGCGTATTTTGTTTCTTGAGGGGATCCCTAACCTGCAGGACCTCGGTAAACTCCGCATTGGGGAGGACGTCGAGGAGATGCTGCAATCTGACCTGAGGCTGGAACTGGAAGGGGCAAAGGATCTACGAGAAGCCATTGCCTATGCCGACAGCGTCCATGACTACGTCAGCCGGGATATGTTAATCACTATCCTTGCAGACGAAGAAGGGCATATCGATTGGCTTGAAACCGAACTGGATCTCATAGCTAAAATTGGTCTGCAGAATTATCTTCAGTCGCAGATTAAAGTGGCGGACTAAGAAAGGTCACACCTTCAGATGATAAACCCGCTACGGCCAGAAAAGGGCCAAAAGGTAGCGGGTTATGTAATGCCTCTCTTTCTCTGGTGCGTAGAATCACTACTGCTACGGCAGCGCATGCCAGAATCGTTGCGATAAGAACCAGCTGCGGTAAAGCTCTCCAGCCATGCCAGGCTCCGAGTGCGGCGAGTAACTTTACATCACCGTAGCCGATACCTTCAGACCCACGTACTCCCCTGTAGAACCAATAAATCAACGCAAAGGCCAGATAGCCTGCTATCGCTCCCCATACCGCATGCGGTAGATTGACCGGCGACATACATACATAGTAAAGCAGCCCGCTCCAGAGCAGAGGGCAGGTGAATTTATCGGGTAGCAAGCCATAGCGCAGATCGTGCCAGCTGAGAGTGAGCAATAAGCCGCCGTAGATAATAAAGAAGACAACGTTCGCAACTGCCATTGATTTTCTCCATGTTGTGGCTGTTAGCACCGAGTGTGCTGAGGTGGAGAGCATCTGGCAAAGGCCAATGACCGGGAATGGACTGACTTATCCAAATTTTTTTATGTCTACAGGTTGCGTTACGGCGTGAGCGGAAGCGGACTCGCAGAAAGAAGTGATGATTTTCTACGCAGTACTTGCGTTGTGGCTGAATTTGCGTATAATGCGCGGGCCTGTCAAAGTTGACGGCCGGTTCGATATGAACCCTGGTAGCAGCAACAAGCTACCAAACAATGTTCCCAATTGGGGAACTATGTAAGAACGGTTACACTCTCCCATCAATCGTAATGGGTATGAGGAGTAACCATTTCGTCTATAAAATAATTGGAGCTCTGGTCTCATGCAGAACCAAAGAATCCGTATCCGCCTTAAAGCGTTTGATCATCGTCTGATCGATCAATCAACCGCGGAAATCGTCGAGACTGCTAAGCGCACTGGTGCGCAAGTCCGTGGTCCGATCCCGCTGCCGACCCGCAAAGAGCGCTTTACCGTTCTGATCTCTCCGCATGTTAACAAAGACGCGCGCGATCAGTACGAAATCCGCACTCATAAGCGTCTGGTTGACATCGTTGAGCCAACTGAAAAAACCGTTGATGCTCTGATGCGTCTGGATCTGGCTGCCGGTGTAGACGTGCAGATCAGCCTGGGTTAATCAGGTCATCGAGCGATTGAGAGGTTGAAACAATGATTGGTTTAGTCGGTAAAAAAGTGGGCATGACCCGCATCTTCACTGAAGATGGCGTATCTATCCCAGTAACCGTAATCGAAGTTGAAGCAAACCGCGTTACTCAGGTTAAAGATCTGGCTAACGATGGCTACCGTGCCGTTCAGGTTACCACTGGTGCTAAAAAAGCTAACCGTGTAACCAAACCGGAAGCGGGTCACTTCGCTAAAGCTGGCGTTGAAGCTGGCCGTGGTCTGTGGGAATTCCGTCTGGCTGACGGCGAAGAGTTCACCGTAGGTCAGGACATTAGCGTTGAGCTGTTTGCTGACGTTAAAAAAGTTGACGTAACCGGTACCTCTAAAGGTAAAGGTTTTGCTGGTACCGTTAAGCGCTGGAACTTCCGTACCCAGGACGCAACTCACGGTAACTCCTTGTCTCACCGCGTTCCGGGTTCTATCGGTCAGAACCAGACTCCGGGCAAAGTGTTCAAAGGCAAGAAAATGGCAGGTCAGCTGGGTAACGAACGTGTAACCGTTCAGAGCCTGGACGTAGTACGTGTTGACGCTGAGCGCAACCTGCTGCTGGTTAAAGGTGCAGTCCCGGGTGCAACCGGTAGCGACCTGATCGTTAAACCAGCTGTGAAGGCGTAAGGGGATAGCAATGGAATTAGTATTGAAAGACGCGCAGAGCGCGCTGACTGTTTCCGAAACTACCTTCGGTCGTGATTTCAACGAAGCGCTGGTTCACCAGGTTGTAGTTGCTTATGCAGCTGGTGCTCGTCAGGGTACTCGTGCTCAGAAGACTCGTGCTGAAGTAACTGGTTCAGGCAAAAAGCCGTGGCGCCAGAAAGGTACCGGCCGTGCGCGTTCAGGTTCTATCAAGAGCCCGATCTGGCGTTCAGGTGGCGTGACCTTCGCTGCTCGTCCGCAGGACCACAGTCAAAAAGTTAACAAAAAGATGTACCGCGGCGCGCTGAAAAGCATTCTGTCCGAACTGGTACGTCAGGATCGTCTGATCGTTGTCGAATCTTTCTCTGTAGAAGCGCCTAAAACTAAGCTGCTGGCACAGAAACTGAAAGACATGGCTCTGGAAGATGTGCTGATCATCACCGGTGAGCTGGACGAGAACCTGTTCCTTGCTGCGCGCAACCTGCACAAGGTTGACGTACGTGATGCAACTGGTATCGACCCGGTTAGCCTGATCGCCTTCGACAAAGTCGTAATGACTGCTGATGCTGTTAAGCAAGTTGAGGAGATGCTGGCATGATTCGTGAAGAACGTCTGCTGAAGGTGCTGCGCGCACCGCACGTTTCTGAAAAAGCGTCTACTGCGATGGAAAAAACTAACACCATCGTTCTCAAAGTTGCTAAAGACGCGACCAAAGCAGAGATCAAAGCTGCTGTGCAGAAACTGTTTGAAGTCGAAGTCGAAGTCGTTAACACCCTGGTTGTTAAAGGGAAAGTTAAACGTCACGGACAGCGTATCGGTCGTCGTAGCGACTGGAAAAAAGCTTACGTCACCCTGAAGGAAGGCCAGAATCTGGACTTCGTCGGCGGCGCTGAGTAAGTCGGAGGAGTAATACAATGGCAGTTGTTAAATGTAAACCGACATCTCCGGGTCGTCGCCACGTTGTTAAAGTGGTCAACCCAGAGCTGCACAAGGGCAAACCTTTTGCTCCGCTGGTTGAAAAAAACAGCAAATCCGGTGGTCGTAACAACAATGGCCGTATCACCACTCGTCATATCGGTGGTGGTCACAAACAGGCCTACCGTATTGTTGACTTCAAACGCAACAAAGATGGTATCCCGGCAGTTGTTGAACGTCTTGAGTACGATCCGAACCGCTCCGCGAACATCGCGCTGGTTCTGTACAAAGACGGTGAGCGCCGTTACATTCTGGCCCCTAAAGGCCTGAAAGCTGGCGACCAGATTCAGTCTGGCGTTGATGCTGCAATCAAAGCAGGCAACACCCTGCCGATGCGCAATATCCCGGTTGGTTCTACCGTTCATAACGTAGAAATGAAACCAGGTAAAGGCGGTCAGCTGGCTCGTTCCGCTGGTACTTACGTTCAGATCGTTGCTCGCGATGGTGCTTATGTCACCCTGCGTCTGCGTTCTGGTGAAATGCGTAAAGTCGAAGCAGACTGCCGCGCTACTCTGGGCGAAGTTGGCAATGCTGAGCATATGCTGCGCGTTCTGGGTAAAGCAGGTGCTGCACGCTGGCGTGGCGTTCGTCCTACCGTTCGCGGTACTGCGATGAACCCAGTCGACCACCCACATGGTGGTGGTGAAGGTCGTAACTTTGGTAAGCACCCGGTAACTCCGTGGGGCGTTCAGACCAAAGGTAAGAAGACCCGCAGCAACAAGCGTACTGATAAATTCATCGTACGTCGCCGTAGCAAATAATTTTAGAGGATAAGCCATGCCACGTTCTCTCAAGAAAGGTCCTTTTATTGACCTGCACTTGCTGAAGAAGGTAGAGAAAGCGGTGGAAAGCGGAGACAAGAAGCCCCTGCGCACTTGGTCCCGTCGTTCAACGATCTTTCCTAACATGATCGGTTTGACCATCGCTGTCCATAATGGTCGTCAGCACGTTCCAGTTTTTGTTTCCGACGAAATGGTTGGTCACAAACTGGGTGAATTCGCACCGACTCGTACTTATCGCGGCCACGCTGCTGATAAAAAAGCGAAGAAGAAATAAGGTAGGAGGAAGAGATGGAAACTTTAGCTCAACATCGCCATGCTCGTTCTTCTGCTCAGAAGGTACGCCTTGTTGCTGACCTGATTCGCGGTAAGAAAGTGTCGCAGGCCCTGGATATTCTGACCTACACCAACAAGAAAGCTGCTGTACTGGTCAAGAAGGTACTGGAATCTGCCATTGCTAACGCTGAACACAACGATGGCGCTGACATTGATGATCTGAAAGTTGCGAAAATTTTCGTAGACGAAGGCCCGAGCATGAAGCGCATTATGCCGCGTGCTAAAGGTCGTGCAGATCGCATCCTGAAGCGCACCAGCCACATTACTGTGGTTGTGTCCGATCGCTGAGACTCTGGAGACTAGCAATGGGTCAGAAAGTACATCCTAATGGTATTCGCCTGGGTATTGTAAAACCATGGAACTCTACCTGGTTTGCGAACACCAAAGAATTCGCTGACAACCTGGACAGCGATTTTAAAGTACGTCAGTACCTGACTAAGGAACTGGCGAAAGCGTCTGTATCTCGCATCGTTATCGAGCGTCCGGCTAAGAGCATTCGTGTGACCATTCACACCGCTCGCCCGGGTATCGTTATCGGTAAGAAAGGCGAAGACGTAGAAAAACTGCGCAAGGTCGTCGCGGATCTCGCTGGCGTGCCTGCACAGATCAATATTGCCGAAGTTCGTAAGCCTGAACTGGACGCTAAATTGGTTGCTGACAGCATCACTTCTCAGCTGGAACGTCGCGTTATGTTCCGTCGTGCTATGAAGCGTGCTGTACAGAACGCAATGCGTCTGGGCGCTAAAGGTATCAAAGTTGAAGTTAGCGGCCGTCTGGGCGGCGCGGAAATCGCACGTACTGAATGGTACCGTGAAGGTCGCGTACCGCTGCACACTCTGCGTGCTGACATCGACTACAACACCTCTGAAGCGCACACCACTTACGGTGTAATCGGCGTTAAGGTATGGATCTTCAAAGGTGAGATCCTGGGTGGTATGGCTGCTGTTGAACAACCGGAACCGGCTGCTCAACCTAAAAAGCAGCAGCGTAAAGGCCGTAAATAAGGAGCGTCGCTGATGTTACAACCAAAGCGTACAAAATTCCGTAAAGTGCACAAAGGCCGCAACCGTGGTCTGGCGCAGGGTACGGATGTTAGCTTCGGCACTTTCGGTCTGAAAGCTGTTGGCCGTGGTCGTCTGACTGCACGTCAGATCGAAGCAGCACGTCGTGCTATGACCCGTGCAGTTAAGCGTCAAGGTAAGATCTGGATCCGTGTATTCCCGGACAAACCGATCACCGAGAAGCCGCTGGAAGTTCGTATGGGTAAAGGTAAAGGTAACGTGGAGTACTGGGTTGCCTTGATTCAGCCGGGTAAAGTCCTTTATGAAATGGACGGCGTACCGGAAGAGCTGGCCCGTGAAGCATTCGGCCTGGCAGCAGCGAAACTGCCGATCAAAACCACCTTTGTAACTAAGACGGTGATGTAATGAAAGCAAAAGAGCTGCGTGAAAAAAGCGTTGAAGAGCTGAACGCTGAGCTGCTGAACCTGCTGCGTGAGCAGTTCAACCTGCGTATGCAGGCTGCAAGTGGCCAGCTGCAACAGACTCATCTGCTGAAGCAAGTGCGTCGTGATGTTGCACGCGTTAAGACTTTACTGACTCAGAAGGCGGGTGCGTAATGACCGATAAAATCCGTACTCTGCAAGGTCGCGTGGTTAGCGACAAAATGGAGAAATCCATTGTTGTTGCTATCGAACGTATGGTGAAACACCCGGTATACGGCAAATTCATCAAGCGTACGACCAAACTGCACGTACATGACGAGAACAACGAATGCGGTATCGGTGACGTGGTTGAAATCCGCGAATGCCGTCCGCTGTCCAAGACTAAGTCCTGGACGCTGGTTCGCGTTGTAGAGAAAGCGGTTCTGTAATACAGTACGCATTCTCGATACGGATAAACGGCTCAGCGATGAGCCGTTTATTTTTTCTACCCATATCTGATTTGCGGTGTTATAATGCCGCGCCCTCGATATGGGGCTTTTTTAACGACCCTACTTTTGGGTCTCAGTAGTAGTTGACATTAGCGGAGCACTAAAATGATCCAAGAACAGACTATGCTGAACGTCGCCGACAACTCCGGTGCACGTCGCGTAATGTGTATCAAGGTTCTGGGTGGCTCGCACCGTCGCTACGCAGGCGTAGGCGACATCATCAAGATCACCATCAAAGAAGCAATTCCGCGTGGTAAGGTCAAAAAAGGTGATGTGCTGAAGGCGGTAGTGGTGCGCACCAAGAAGGGTGTTCGTCGCCCGGACGGTTCTGTCATTCGCTTCGATGGTAATGCATGCGTTATTTTAAACAATAACAGCGAGCAGCCCATCGGTACGCGTATTTTTGGGCCGGTAACTCGTGAACTTCGTAACGAGAAGTTCATGAAAATTATCTCTCTGGCCCCAGAAGTACTCTAAGGAGCGAATCATGGCAGCGAAAATCCGTCGTGATGACGAAGTTATCGTGTTAACCGGTAAAGATAAAGGTAAACGCGGTAAAGTTAAGAATGTCTTGTCTTCCGGCAAGCTCATTGTTGAAGGTATCAACCTGGTTAAAAAACACCAGAAGCCGGTTCCGGCTCTGAACCAACCAGGCGGCATCGTTGAAAAAGAAGCTGCTATTCAGGTTTCTAACGTTGCAATCTTCAATGCGGCAACCGGCAAGGCTGACCGTGTAGGCTTTAGATTCGAAGACGGCAAAAAAGTCCGTTTCTTCAAGTCTAACAGCGAAACTATCAAGTAATTTGGAGTAGTACGATGGCGAAACTGCATGATTACTACAAAGACGAAGTAGTTAAGAAACTCATGACTGAGTTTAACTACAATTCTGTCATGCAAGTCCCTCGGGTCGAGAAGATCACCCTGAACATGGGTGTTGGTGAAGCGATCGCTGACAAGAAACTGCTGGATAACGCAGCAGCGGATCTGACAGCAATCTCCGGTCAAAAACCGCTGATCACCAAAGCACGCAAATCAGTTGCAGGCTTCAAAATCCGTCAGGGCTATCCGATCGGCTGTAAAGTAACTCTGCGTGGCGAACGCATGTGGGAGTTCTTTGAGCGCCTGATCACTATTGCTGTACCGCGTATCCGTGACTTCCGTGGCTTGTCCGCTAAGTCTTTCGACGGTCGTGGCAACTACAGCATGGGTGTCCGTGAGCAGATCATCTTCCCAGAAATCGACTACGATAAAGTCGACCGCGTTCGTGGTTTGGATATTACCATTACCACTACTGCGAAATCTGATGAAGAAGGCCGCGCTCTGCTGGCTGCCTTTGACTTCCCGTTCCGCAAGTAAGGTAGGGTTACTTAATGGCTAAGCAATCAATGAAAGCACGCGAAGTAAAGCGCGTGGCTTTAGCTGATAAATTCTTCGCTAAACGCGCTGAACTGAAAGCTATCATCTCTGATGTGAACGCAACCGACGAAGATCGTTGGAATGCTGTTCTCAAGCTGCAGACTCTGCCGCGTGATTCCAGCCCGTCTCGTCAGCGTAATCGCTGCCGTCAAACAGGTCGTCCGCATGGTTTCCTGCGGAAGTTCGGGTTGAGCCGTATCAAGGTCCGTGAAGCCGCAATGCGCGGTGAAATCCCGGGTCTGAAAAAGGCTAGCTGGTAATTGTCACCAATTGAATCACGGGAGTAAAGACAGATGAGCATGCAAGATCCGATCGCGGATATGCTGACCCGTATCCGTAACGGTCAGGCCGCGAATAAAGCTGCGGTCACCATGCCTTCCTCCAAGCTGAAAGTGGCAATTGCCAACGTGCTGAAGGAAGAAGGCTTTATTGAAGATTTTAAAGTTGAAGGCGACATCAAGCCGGAACTGGAACTGACTCTTAAGTATTTCCAGGGTAAAGCTGTTGTAGAAAGCATTCAGCGTGTCAGCCGCCCAGGTCTGCGCATCTACAAACGTAAAGATGAGCTGCCGAAAGTTATGGCGGGTCTGGGTATCGCGGTTATTTCTACCTCTAAAGGTGTTATGACTGATCGTGCAGCGCGCCAGGCTGGTCTTGGTGGCGAAATTATCTGCTACGTAGCCTAATCGGAGGAAAAAATGTCTCGTGTTGCTAAAGCACCGGTCGTTGTTCCTGCCGGCGTTGATGTAAAAATCAACGGTCAGGTTATTACGATCAAAGGTAAAAACGGCGAGCTGACTCGTACCCTCAACAATGCTGTTGAAGTTAAACATGCAGATAATGCTCTGACCTTCGGTCCGCGTGATGGTTTCGTGGATGGATGGGCTCAGGCTGGTACCGCGCGTGCCCTGCTGAACTCAATGGTTGTTGGTGTTACCGAAGGCTTCACTAAAAAGCTTCAGCTGGTTGGTGTAGGTTATCGTGCAGCGGTCAAAGGGGATGTAGTAAACCTGGCTTTAGGTTTCTCTCATCCTGTTGAGCATAAACTGCCGGCCGGTATCACTGCAGAATGTCCGACTCAAACTGAAATCGTGCTGAAAGGCGCTGATAAGCAGGTGATCGGTCAGGTTGCAGCAGATCTGCGCGCCTACCGTCGTCCTGAGCCTTATAAAGGTAAGGGTGTTCGTTACGCCGACGAAGTCGTGCGTACCAAAGAGGCTAAGAAGAAGTAAGGTAACACTATGGATAAGAAATCTGCTCGTATCCGTCGTGCGACCCGCGCACGCCGCAAGCTCCAGGAGCTGGGTGCAACTCGCCTGGTGGTACATCGTACCCCGCGTCATATTTACGCACAGGTAATTGCACCGAACGGTTCTGAAGTTCTGGTAGCTGCTTCTACTGTAGAAAAAGCTATCGCTGAACAACTGAAGTACACCGGTAACAAAGACGCGGCTGCAGCTGTGGGTAAAGCTGTCGCTGAACGCGCTCTGGAAAAAGGCATCAAAGATGTATCCTTTGACCGTTCCGGGTTCCAATATCATGGTCGTGTCCAGGCACTGGCAGATGCTGCCCGTGAAGCTGGCCTTCAGTTCTAAGGTAGAGGTGTAAGATGGCTCACATCGAAAAACAAGCTGGCGAACTGCAGGAAAAGCTGATCGCGGTTAACCGCGTATCTAAAACCGTTAAAGGTGGTCGTATTTTCTCCTTCACAGCTCTGACTGTAGTTGGTGACGGTAACGGTCGCGTTGGTTTTGGTTACGGTAAAGCGCGTGAAGTTCCAGCAGCGATCCAGAAAGCGATGGAAAAAGCCCGTCGCAATATGATTAACGTCGCGCTGAACCACGGCACCCTGCAGCACCCGGTTAAAGGTGTTCACACGGGTTCTCGTGTATTCATGCAGCCAGCTTCCGAAGGTACCGGTATCATCGCCGGTGGTGCAATGCGCGCCGTTCTGGAAGTTGCTGGAGTTCATAACGTTCTGGCCAAAGCATATGGTTCCACCAACCCGATCAACGTGGTTCGTGCAACTATTGATGGCCTGGAAAATATGAATTCTCCAGAAATGGTCGCTGCCAAGCGTGGTAAATCCGTTGAAGAAATTCTGGGGAAATAAACCATGGCAAAGACTATTAAAATTACTCAAACCCGCAGTGCAATCGGTCGTCTGCCGAAACACAAGGCAACGCTGCTTGGCCTGGGTCTGCGTCGTATTGGTCACACCGTAGAGCGCGAGGATACTCCTGCTGTTCGTGGTATGGTCAACGCGGTTTCCTTCATGGTTAAAGTTGAGGAGTAAGAGATGCGTTTAAATACTCTGTCTCCGGCCGAAGGCTCTAAAAAGGCGGGTAAACGCCTGGGTCGTGGTATCGGTTCTGGCCTCGGTAAAACCGGTGGTCGTGGTCACAAAGGTCAGAACTCTCGTTCTGGCGGTGGCGTACGTCGCGGTTTCGAAGGTGGTCAGATGCCTCTGTACCGTCGCCTGCCGAAATTCGGCTTCACTTCTCGTAAAGCGATGATCACTGCAGAAGTTCGTCTGTCTGATCTGGCTCACGTAGAAGGCGATGTTATCGACCTGAACACGCTGAAAGCGGCTAACATTATCGGTATCCAGATCGAGTTCGCGAAAGTGATCCTGTCTGGTGAAGTATCTCGTCCGGTAACTGTTCGTGGCCTGCGCGTGACTAAAGGTGCTCGTGCTGCTATCGAAGCTGCTGGCGGTAAAATTGAGGAATAAGTAGCAGATGGCTAAGCAACCGGGATTAGATTTTCAAAGTGCCAAAGGTGGGATTGGCGAACTGAAGCGCAGACTGTTGTTTGTAATCGGTGCGTTGATTGTGTTCCGTATTGGCTCTTTTATTCCGATCCCTGGTATTGATGCCGCTGTACTTGCCAAACTGCTTGAGCAACAGCGAGGCACCATCATTGAAATGTTCAACATGTTCTCTGGTGGTGCTCTCAGCCGTGCTTCAATCTTTGCTCTGGGTATCATGCCGTATATTTCGGCATCGATCATTGTCCAGCTGTTAACGGTTGTTTATCAGCCGTTAGCGGAGCTGAAGAAAGAAGGGGAGTCTGGTCGTCGTAAGATCAGCCAGTACACCCGCTACGGTACTCTGGTGCTGGCGATATTCCAGTCGATCGGTATTGCTACCGGTCTACCGAATATGCCTGGTATGCAGGGCCTGGTAATAAATCCAGGCTTTGCATTCTATTTCACCGCTGTTGTTAGTCTGGTCTCAGGAACGATGTTCCTGATGTGGCTCGGCGAACAGATCACTGAGCGTGGTATCGGTAACGGTATTTCGATCATTATCTTCGCTGGTATCGTTGCGGGACTCCCGCCGGCCATAGCCCATACTATCGAGCAAGCGCGTCAAGGCGACCTGCACTTCCTCCTGTTGCTGTTGGTTGCAGTATTAGTATTTGCAGTGACCTTCTTTGTTGTGTTTGTTGAGCGTGGCCAACGCCGCATTGTGGTAAACTACGCGAAACGTCAACAGGGTCGTCGTGTCTATGCTGCACAGAGCACACATTTACCGCTGAAAGTGAATATGGCAGGGGTCATCCCGGCAATCTTCGCTTCCAGTATTATTCTGTTCCCGGCAACCATTACATCTTGGTTCGGGGGCGGTACTGGTTGGAACTGGCTGACAACAATTTCGCTGTATTTGCAGCCTGGGCAACCGCTTTATGTGTTACTCTATGCGTCTGCAATCATCTTCTTCTGTTTCTTCTACACGGCGTTGGTTTTCAACCCGCGTGAAACAGCAGATAACCTGAAGAAGTCCGGTGCATTTGTACCAGGAATTCGTCCGGGAGAGCAAACGGCGAAGTATATCGATAAAGTAATGACTCGCCTGACTTTGGTCGGTGCGTTATACATCACTTTTATCTGCCTGATCCCGGAGTTCATGCGTGATGCAATGAAAGTACCGTTCTACTTCGGTGGGACCTCACTGCTTATCGTTGTTGTCGTGATTATGGACTTTATGGCTCAAGTGCAAACTCTGATGATGTCAAGTCAGTATGAGTCTGCATTGAAGAAGGCGAATCTGAAAGGCTACGGCCGCTAACAGGTCGCTCGAGAAGTTACGGAGAGTAAAAATGAAAGTTCGTGCTTCCGTCAAGAAATTATGCCGTAACTGCAAAATCGTTAAGCGTGATGGCGTCATCCGCGTGATTTGCAGTGCCGAGCCGAAGCATAAACAGCGCCAAGGCTGATTTATTCGCATATTTTTCTTGCAAAGTTGGGTTGAGCTGGCTAGATTAGCCAGCCAATCTTTTGTATGTCTGTACGTTTCCATTTGAGTATCCTGAAAACGGGCTTTTCAGCATGGTGCGTACATATTAAATAGTAGGAGTGCATAGTGGCCCGTATAGCAGGCATTAACATTCCTGATCACAAACATACCGTAATCGCATTAACTGCCATTTTCGGTATCGGCAAGACCCGCTCTAAAGCCATCTGTGCTGACACGGGTATCGCTGAAAATGTTAAGATCAGTGAGCTGTCTGAAGAACAAATTGAATCCCTGCGTGAAGCGGTAGGTAAATTTGTCGTTGAAGGTGATCTGCGCCGTGAAATCACCCTGAGCATCAAGCGTCTGATGGACCTTGGTTGCTATCGTGGTTTACGCCATCGTCGTGGTCTTCCGGTTCGCGGTCAGCGTACTAAGACCAACGCACGTACCCGTAAGGGTCCGCGTAAACCGATCAAGAAATAATCGGGGTGATTGAATAATGGCAAAGGCACCAGTTCGTGCACGTAAGCGTGTAAGAAAACAAGTCTCTGATGGCGTGGCTCATGTCCATGCTTCTTTTAACAACACCATCGTTACCATTACCGATCGTCAAGGTAACGCGCTGGGTTGGGCAACAGCCGGTGGTTCCGGTTTCCGTGGTTCTCGCAAATCCACTCCGTTCGCAGCTCAGGTTGCAGCAGAGCGTTGCGCTGAAGCCGTAAAAGAATACGGCATCAAGAATCTGGAAGTTATGGTCAAAGGTCCGGGTCCAGGTCGCGAATCTACTATTCGTGCACTGAACGCCGCTGGTTTCCGCATCACTAATATTACTGATGTGACTCCGATCCCTCATAACGGTTGTCGTCCGCCGAAAAAACGTCGCGTTTAACGCGTTCGTTTCTAGGATTGTTGGAGAAAGAAAATGGCAAGATATTTGGGTCCTAAGCTCAAGCTGAGCCGTCGTGAGGGCACAGACCTGTTCCTTAAGTCTGGCGTTCGCGCGATCGATACCAAGTGTAAAATTGAACAAGCTCCTGGCCAGCACGGTGCGCGTAAACCGCGTCTGTCTGACTATGGTGTGCAGTTGCGTGAAAAGCAAAAAGTTCGCCGTATGTACGGTGTGCTGGAGCGTCAGTTCCGTAACTATTATAAAGAAGCAGCGCGTCTGAAAGGCAACACCGGTGAAAACCTGTTGACTCTGCTGGAAGGTCGTCTGGACAACGTTGTATACCGTATGGGCTTCGGCGCGACTCGTGCTGAATCACGTCAGCTGGTTAGCCACAAAGCTATCATGGTAAACGGTCGTGTTGTTAACATCGCTTCTTATCAGGTTAAAGCGAATGACGTTGTCAGCATTCGTGAGAAAGCGAAAAAGCAATCTCGCGTGAAAGCCGCTCTGGAGCTGGCTGAGCAGCGTGAAAAGCCAACCTGGCTGGAAGTTGATGCTGGCAAGATGGAAGGTACGTTCAAGCGTCTGCCGGAACGTTCTGATCTGTCTGCGGACATTAACGAACACCTGATCGTCGAGCTTTACTCCAAGTAAAGCTTAGTACCAAAGAGAGGACACAATGCAGGGTTCTGTGACAGAGTTTCTAAAACCGCGCCTGGTCGATATCGAGCAAGTGAGTTCGACGCACGCCAAGGTGACCCTTGAACCTTTAGAGCGTGGCTTTGGCCATACTCTAGGTAACGCACTGCGCCGTATTCTGCTCTCATCGATGCCGGGTTGCGCGGTGACCGAGGTTGAGATTGATGGTGTACTTCATGAGTACAGCACCAAAGAAGGCGTTCAGGAAGATATCCTTGAAATCCTGCTCAACCTGAAAGGGCTGGCGGTGAGAGTTCAGGGTAAAGATGAAGTCATCCTTACTTTGAACAAATCTGGCATTGGCCCTGTGACCGCAGCCGACATCACCCATGACGGTGATGTCGAAATCGTCAAGCCGCAACATGTGATCTGCCACCTGACCGATGAGAACGCAGCTATTAGCATGCGTATCAAAGTTCAGCGCGGTCGCGGTTATGTGCCGGCTTCTGCCCGAATTCATTCGGAAGAAGATGAGCGCCCAATCGGCCGTCTGCTGGTCGACGCATGCTACAGCCCGGTAGAGCGTATTGCCTACAATGTTGAAGCAGCGCGTGTAGAACAGCGTACCGACCTGGACAAGCTGGTCATCGAAATGGAAACCAACGGCACAATCGATCCTGAAGAGGCGATTCGTCGTGCGGCAACCATCCTGGCAGAACAACTGGAAGCTTTCGTTGACTTACGTGATGTACGTCAGCCGGAAGTGAAAGAAGAGAAACCAGAATTCGATCCGATCCTGCTGCGCCCTGTTGACGATCTCGAATTGACTGTCCGCTCTGCTAACTGCCTCAAGGCAGAAGCTATCCACTATATCGGTGATCTGGTACAGCGTACCGAGGTTGAGTTGCTGAAAACGCCGAACCTGGGTAAAAAATCTCTTACCGAGATTAAAGACGTGCTGGCTTCACGTGGTTTGTCTCTGGGCATGCGCCTGGAAAACTGGCCACCGGCAAGCATTGCTGACGAGTAACCGGATCACAGGTTAAGGTTTTACTGAGAAGGATAAGGTCATGCGCCATCGTAAGAGTGGTCGTCAACTGAACCGCAACAGCAGCCATCGCCAGGCTATGTTCCGTAACATGGCTGGTTCGCTGGTTCGTCATGAAATCATCAAGACGACCCTGCCGAAAGCGAAAGAACTGCGTCGCGTAGTTGAGCCGCTGATTACTCTTGCCAAGACTGATAGCGTTGCTAATCGTCGTCTGGCATTCGCCCGCACTCGTGATAACGAGATCGTGGCAAAACTGTTTAACGAGCTGGGCCCGCGTTTCGCGAGCCGCGCCGGTGGTTACACTCGTATTATGAAGTGTGGCTTCCGTGCAGGCGACAACGCGCCGATGGCATACATCGAGCTGGTTGATCGCTCTGAATCGAAAGCAGAAGCTGCTGCAGAGTAATCTGTAGTATCGTAAAAAAACCCGCTCCGGCGGGTTTTTTTATATCCTCCCTATTCCTGCTTGTTTACAATATCTGCATTCTTTTGTTCATCGCCGGAGCCGTATTATGTGGTTACTGGATCAGTGGGCAGAACGCCATATTCTTGATGCACAGCGCAAAGGTGAATTGGATAATCTTCCGGGAAGTGGCGAACCACTGATTCTGGATGATGATTCACATGTGCCGTCCGAGCTACGCGCAGGTTATCGACTACTCAAGAATGCGGGTTGTTTACCTCCCGAACTTGAAAATCGTAAAGAAGCCGTGATGCTAAATGACTTACTTAAAGGCGTTCAGGAGTGCGATCCCCGCTATGCTGAGCTGAGCCGTCGTCTTGCGCTGCTCGAGTTAAAGCTGCGGCAGGCGGGCTTAAATACTGACTTCCTGCGTGGGGATTACGCTGATAAGTTGCTGCATAAGATTAATGAGGAGTAATCATGTACCGCATAGGTGAACTGGCTAAATTGGCTGACGTTACTCCTGATACTATCCGCTATTATGAAAAACAGCAGATGATGGAGCATAACGTGCGTACGGAAGGTGGATTTCGTCTCTATTCGGATAACGACCTGCAGAGACTGCGTTTTATCCGCTATGCCAGGCAGCTGGGTTTTACGCTGGAATCGATCCGCGAACTTCTCTCGATCCGCATCGATCCGGAACATCATACCTGTCAGGAATCTAAAGGCATCGTGCAGGCTCGTTTGAGTGAAGTGGAATCCCGTATTAAGGAACTCCAGGCTATGCGTCGTTCCTTACAGCGGCTCAATGATGCTTGCTGCGGCACAGCGCACAGCAGTGTCTATTGTTCCATTCTTGAAGCGCTCGAGCAGGGCGCCAGTAACAGAAATACCGGGCGTTGATTTTTTCAGCATTCACGTCTACACTCACGCCGATTTCATTTACCAATCTGGAGATTTTATGAGCCGCTATCAGCACACTAAAGGGCAGATAAAAGATAATGCCATCGAGGCCTTGCTTCATGACCCGTTATTCAGGCAACGAGTGGAAAAGAATAAAAAGGGGAAAGGCAGTTATCAAAGAAAAGCAAAACATGCGGGGCGGGATGGTCGGGAGGCCAGTGGCAAGAAAGTGATTAACTTTTTTACCACTGGCCTTCTGGTTTTAAAGCCTTTTAAGAGCGATTGTTCTGTTCTTTCAACAGGTCACGAATTTCGCTAAGCAGGACTTCTTCTTTAGTCGGAGCAGGTGGTGCTGCCGGCGCCTCTTCTTTTTTCCTGTTCAATTTGTTCATCAGTTTGATTGCCATAAAAATAGCAAAAGCCACGATAATAAAATCGAATACATTCTGGATGAATACGCCATAGTGCATCACGACAGCGGGAATGTCGCCCTGGGCATCTCGCAGTGTTACAGCAAACTGTTTAAAGTCAATTCCGCCGATGAGCAAGCCTAGCGGCGGCATAATAATATCGGCAACCAACGACGATACGATTTTACCAAATGCTGCACCAATGATGACACCGACTGCCAGATCAACCACGTTCCCGCGCATCGCAAATTCGCGAAATTCTTTTAAAAAACTCATTTTATTCTCCTTGAGCCAGCGAACACTGATAAGTTTAACAAATGTATTCCTATTTTCCATTATTAGGAAATAATTGCAGGAAAATATTATCCTTTGATATATAAGGGATAAAAGAAAGGCGTCTTGTCGACGCCTGATAACTACAGAAAGAAAGGGCTTGGCTGGAATAGCCTCTCCACATCAGAGATGAATTTTTTGTCAGTCAGGAACATAACTACATGATCCCCTTGCTCAATGCGCAGATTGTTATTCGCTATCATGACATCATTACCGCGTACAACTGCGCCAATAATTGTTCCTGGCGGAAGTTTAATCTCATCAATCGAACGTCCAACAACCCGTGAAGTGCTTTCGTCTCCGTGCGCCACTGCTTCAATGGCCTCAGCGACGCCGCGGCGCAGCGAGGAAACACCAACAATATCCGCTTTGCGGACATGGCTGAGCAGCGCGGATATGGTTGCCTGCTGCGGTGATATTGCAATGTCGATCACGCTCCCCTGGACAAGATCGACGTAAGCCCGTCGCTGGATCAGTACCATGACTTTTTTGGCGCCCATTCGCTTCGCGAGCATGGCAGACATGATATTGGCTTCATCATCGTTGGTGACAGCGATAAAAAGATCAACTTGATCGATATGTTCTTCAGCCAGTAATTCTTGATCTGAAGCATCGCCGTAGAAGACGATGGTATTCTGCAGCTTTTCTGCAAGCTCTGCGGCTCGCTGTTGATTACGTTCAATGAGTTTGACGCTGTAATCTTTCTCCAGCTTATGGGCGAGCCCGGCGCCAATGTTTCCGCCGCCGACCAGCATGATGCGTTTATAAGGCTTTTCCAGACGCTGAAGCTCGCTCATGACTGCTCGAATGTGCTGCGAAGCGGCGATAAAGAACACCTCATCCCCGGCCTCTACAATTGTTGAGCCCTGGGGTCTGATAGGACGATCGTGGCGGAAAATGGCCGCTACGCGTGTATCAATATGCGGCATATGTTCGCGCATAGTCGAAAGCGCATTTCCCACCAAAGGACCGCCATAATAGGCTTTAACGACCGCCAGGCTGACCTTTCCTTCAGCGAAATTGACAACCTGCAAAGCGCCTGGATACTCGATCAGCCGGTAAATACTATCAATTACCAGCTGCTCAGGTGCGATAAGGTGATCTATAGGAACCGCTTCTGAATGGAAAAGTTTATCGGCATCGCGAACATAATCCGGCGAACGGATGCGAGCAATACGATTTGGTGTATTAAACAGCGAATAGGCAACCTGGCAGGCCACCATATTGGTTTCATCGGAGCTGGTCACCGCAACCAGCATGTCGGCATCATCCGCACCGGCCTCACGTAACACGCGCGGATGCGAGCCATGCCCCTGAACCACCCGGAGATCAAATTTATCCTGAAGACTACGAAGGCGGTCGCCATTCGTGTCGACCAGAGTAATATCGTTGTTCTCTCCGACGAGATTTTCCGCCAGAGTTCCGCCGACCTGTCCTGCGCCCAATATGATAATTTTCATCAGTCGCGACTCGTTATCTCATCACTTTTTGATTAGCTTAGCGTAAAAGAAGCCGTCACCTTCTTCAGCACCAGGCAAATTTTGTTGGCCTGGCAACTCTGGCGTTCCGGTTTCGCTGAGTACCGCATCCGCCGTTCGTTGCAGAAAGGCTTTAATTTGCAGGCTATTCTCCTCTGGTAATACGGAGCACGTCGCGTAAACCAGAGTTCCGCCGGATTTCAGGTGCGGCCATACGGCATCCAGAATTTCCGACTGAAGCTGGGCCAGTTCTGCGATATCGCGATCCCGGCGCAGCCATTTGATATCCGGGTGACGGCGAATAACACCGCTAGCGGAACAAGGCGCATCCAGCAGGATACGATCGAACTGTTGTTCGCCGCACCATTGTGATGGATGGCGTCCATCACCCTGTTTGACGGTTGCCTTCATTCCCAGTCGCTTCAGGTTGTCATAGACGCGGGAGAGCCGCTGCTCGTCAATATCGATGGCGAGAACTTGTGCTTCGGGAGCCGCTTCGAGAATATGCGTGGTTTTACCGCCCGGAGCGGCACAGAGATCCAGAATTTGCTCGCCGTTTTTGGGGGCCAGGAATGTGATGCAACCCTGAGCGGAGGCATCCTGAACGGTAACCCAGCCTTCTTCAAACCCTGGCAGTGCATGGACTGGTACCGGTGTTTCCATGCGTACAGCGTCAGGATAAGCGGAATGCGTAAACCCTGACATACCCGCCTCTTCCAGCAATGCCAGCCAGCTGTCGCGCGTGTGATGGAGACGGTTCACGCGCAACCACATTGGCGGACGCTGGTTGTTCGCATCCACGATGGCTTCCCACCGTGCTGGATACGCTTTCTGCAGGCGTTTTAATAACCAGCCTGGGTGTAAGAAGCGAATGTCGCTACGAGAAAATTCAGACAACAGCTCTTCCTGCTGGCGCTGAAACTGGCGCAATACGCCATTAATCAACCCTTTAAGCTGTGGACGTTTAATAGCGACTGCGCCTTCAACCGTTTCCGCCAGTGCGGCATGCGGCGGGATACGCGTATAGAGCAGTTGATATAAGCCCACCATAATCAGGTAGTGAACGATACGCTGCTTACCCGTCATCGGACGAGACATTAGCTTATTAATCAGCCAGTCTAATTGCGAAAGCGTACGCAGCACGCCAAAGCATAGTTCCTGAAGCAGCGCTTTATCTTTATCGGATACTTTTTGCTGCAGTGAGGGCAGAACGTTGCTTAATGATTGCCCTTGTTCGAGAACCTGTTCAACGGCCTGCGCTGCCAGGCTACGTAAATTGAGTTGTTTTTTCATAAACACAAAAATAAAAATGCCCGGCAACACCGGGCGTATTAAGAAGGGGCCGTCAGACCAGACGGTTGCCAGGAGCGAACCATTCCCGGCGCGAGTTTAAAAGATCCTGGGCGCTCATTGCTTTTTTACCGGCCGGCTGCAGCGAGAGTAGATTCAGAATACCGTCGCTGGTTGCTACCTGAATCCCCTGTTTTGTCGCTTCAATGATGGTCCCCGGTTCGGCAGCTGTGGCCGTATTGATAACCGATGCCTGCCAGACTTTTATCGGCTGGCCATCAATTTCTATCCAGCTCATAGGCCACGGATTAAAGGCGCGAATGCAGCGTTCTAACTGAGCAGCGGAAAGAGACCAGTCGATACGCGCCTCTTCTTTGCTGAGTTTTTGTGCATGGGTAACCAGCGCTTCATCCTGAACGACCGGTTTTGCGGTACCCGCGGCAAGCTGCTTAAGGGTTTCAATAAGCCCTTGCGGCCCCAGGTTAGCCAGTTTGTCATATAACGTTCCGCTGGTATCTTCTGCGGTGATGGGACACGCAAGCTTATACAGCATGTCGCCCGTATCAAGCCCGACATCCATCTGCATGATTGTTACACCGGTCTCGGTATCACCAGCCCAGAGCGAACGTTGAATTGGCGCCGCTCCGCGCCAGCGTGGAAGCAGCGAACCATGAACATTAATGCAGCCAAGGCGCGGCATATCCAGCACCGCTTTCGGCAAAAGCAGACCATAGGCTACGACCACCATGACGTCTGCATGCAGGTCAGAAACTAATTGCTGATTATCCTGCGGGCGTAACGAAGCTGGCTGGAATACCGGTATGCCTTTCTCCTGCGCCAGTACTTTAACCGGGCTGGGCATGAGTTTTTTACCCCGGCCAGCTGGACGGTCTGGTTGTGTAAACACGCCAACGACGTTATGTCCAGAGGAGAGCAGCGCGTCAAGATGACGCGCTGCAAAATCAGGAGTACCCGCGAAAATAATACGTAGTGAATCTGACACGTTAATTCTCGTCCTTAAGCTCGGGCATTCAGGCGGTCAAGTTTCTCAACTTTTTGACGAATGCGTTGTTGCTTGAGCGGAGACAGATAATCGATGAACAGCTTACCAACGAGATGATCCATCTCATGCTGAATACAGATTGCCAGCAGACCGTCAGCTTCCAGTTCAAACGATTTTCCTTCGCGATCGAGCGCGCGGATTTTCACTTTTTCTGCACGCGGCACTAAAGCGCGTTGTTCAGGAATAGAGAGACAGCCCTCTTCAATGCCGGTCTCTCCGCTCTTTTCCAGCAGCTCCGGGTTGATTAATACCAGCTGCTCATCACGATTTTCCGATACATCAATAACGATGATCCGCTGATGGATATCCACCTGCGTTGCGGCAAGACCGATACCTTCTTCAGCGTACATCGTCTCGAACATATCATCGACGATACGCTGAATTTCCGCATTTACTTCTTCAACCGGCTTTGCGACTTTGCGAAGGCGCTCGTCCGGAATATGTAACACTTGCAAAACTGACATAGTTATCCAGAGTTGTGTTCAGGAGTTGGAAAGATTATTACCTCTATTCTAGACAAAACCCCCTGCAATTGACAGTCTCGCTGTCCAATCGCAATGATTGTTAAAGTCGCTTGTGGCAGGGGGATGGGGATGACGCTGAAGGAAATTTGGATACGTTTGATGAGAGTGAGCAGCCTGTATGGCGACAGTGCTGTCAACGTCGCTCGTCAGTTATGTTCATCTCCGACGTTAGATCATGAGAATTTGCGAGCCTGTGGTTTGAATCTGGCGCAATCGAAGCACTTTCTTAGCGTTAACCAATGCGAGATTGATTCCACTCTGCAGTGGCTCGAGCAGCCGAGTTGCTATCTACTCACCGCCGAAGATCCGCTTTACCCACCTCAATTGCGGGCTATCGTGGATTTTCCCGGTGCCCTTTTTGTCTATGGAAATACTTCGCTACTTAGTAGCCGGCAGCTGTCAGTTATCGGAAGTCGAGCGCATTCGTGGTATGGCGCCCGCTGGGGGAAATTATTTAGCGAAGCTTTAGCGGGTTATGGCATTACGATCACTAGCGGTCTGGCTCTTGGCATCGATGGGATCGCCCATCGTGGTGCGCTGGAAGGCAAGGGTAAAACGGTTGCCGTTTTAGGGAACGGGTTACGCGAAATCTATCCTCGTCGCCATCAGGCGCTGGCGGAGCAGATAATTCGCAACGGTGGAGCCGTAATTTCTGAATTTCCACTTTTTACTCCGCCTTTGCCGGGGAATTTTCCCCGGCGTAATCGGATTATCAGCGGCCTGAGCGCCGGTGTGTTAGTTGTTGAGGCCGCACTGAAAAGCGGTTCGCTAGTGACAGTTCGTTATGCTCTGGAGCAGGGAAGGGATGTATTTGCCCTGCCCGGGCCAATTGGCAGTCCTGGCTCGGAAGGACCCCATTGGCTCATTAAGCAGGGAGCGACTCCCGTAACGGCGCCTGAAGACATCATTGAATACTGGCGGGATGAGCTACAGTCCATTGTTCCTGAGCCGGATGGCGCAAATAATTGCGCGAATCTGCCTTCTGTAGCATTGCCATTTCCAGAGCTCCTGGCTAACGTAGGAGATGAGGTAACACCTGTTGACGTTGTCGCTGAACGTGCCGGCCAATCTGTGCCAGTAACCGTAGCCCAGCTACTTGAACTGGAGTTAGCAGGCTGGATCGCAGCTGTACCCGGCGGCTATGTCCGATTAAGGAGGGCAAGCCATGTTCGACGTACTCATGTATCTGTTTGAAACTTACATCCATAACGAAGCAGAAATGCGCGTGGATCAGGACAAGCTGACTCGGGATCTTACCGATGCCGGTTTTGAACGAGAAGATATCTATAACGCCCTGATGTGGCTTGAGAAACTTGCTGATTATCAGGAGGGGCTGGTTGCGCCTATGCAGCTTGCTTCCGACCCTCTCTCCCTACGAGTATATACGGACGAGGAGTGCCTGCGTCTTGATGCGAGTTGCCGGGGGTTCTTACTGTTCCTTGAGCAAATTCAGGTGTTGAACCTCGAAACACGGGAAATGGTGATAGAGCGTGCGCTGGCGCTGGATACGGCGGAGTTCGATCTGGAGGATCTCAAATGGGTGATTCTGATGGTGCTGTTCAATATTCCCGGTTGCGAAAATGCCTACCAGCAAATGGAAGAATTACTCTTTGAAGTAAATGAAGGTATGCTGCATTAACTTTTTTGCTGCGACATTAGAATTGTTATGACCAAAACAGCGCTGTTTTCGGTGCGTAAAAACGAACCCTGCCCGCAGTGTGGGGCTGAACTGGTGATACGCTCCGGGAAGCACGGGCCTTTTCTCGGCTGTTCGCATTATCCTGACTGTGACTATGTCCGTCCCCTTAAAAGCCAGGCGGACGGACATATCGTCAAAGTTCTGGAGGGGCAGACGTGTCCGTCTTGCGGCTCTGTGCTGGTGCTACGGCAGGGACGTTTTGGTATGTTTATCGGGTGTAGTAGCTACCCTGATTGTGAACATACTGAATTGATTGATAAGCCAGATGAAACCGCAATACCCTGCCCGCAATGCGGACAAGGGCATCTGGTGCAGCGCCGTTCACGTTTTGGTAAAAACTTCCATTCCTGCGATCGTTACCCCGATTGCCAGTTCGTCATTAATTTCAAACCAGTAGCGGGCGAGTGCCCCGAGTGTCATTACCCGTTGCTAATCGAAAAGAAAACGGCTCAGGGCGTTAAGCGCTTTTGTGCCAGCAAACAATGTGGAAAGCCGATATCGGCGGAATAAATCTGTGAATAATAACCTGCCCTCCGAAGCCATCGTTCGTGCTGTGGAGCTTCTGAATAATCAACATGTCATCGCCTATCCTACGGAAGCCGTTTTTGGCGTCGGTTGCGATCCCGATAGCGAAAAGGCCGTCATGACTCTGCTTGCCCTTAAACAGCGTCCGGTTGAAAAAGGATTGATCCTGATCGCCGCTAGCTTTGAACAACTCAAGCCATACATTGACGATACGCGGCTTAGTGATGAGCAGCTCGCGGCTATTTTTTCCTGCTGGCCTGGTCCGGTGACGTTTGTCTTCCCCGCCTGTGCTTCAACGCCGCGTTGGTTGACTGGGCGCTTCAATTCATTGGCTGTCAGAGTTACCGATCATCCGCTGGTGGTTGAACTGTGCAAGGCTTACGGTAAGCCGCTGGTTTCAACCAGCGCAAATTTATCGGGCCAGCCACCTTGCCGCACGACCGAGGAAGTTTATACACAGTTTGGCGCTGACTTTCCCGTCATTGATGGGGCAACGGGAGGACGACAAAATCCATCTGAAATTCGTGATGCCTTGACGGGCGAACTCTTCCGCCAGGGATAATTCATGGAAACTTATGCCGTCTTCGGACACCCCATCGCCCATAGTAAATCGCCGTCTATCCATCGGCTTTTTGCACAGCAGCTGCAAATTGCGCATCCCTATGGACGTATTCTGGCTCCGCTCGATGATTTTGTTACCACGCTTGACGCCTTCTTTAATGAGGGTGGCAAGGGCGCTAACATCACAGTACCTTTTAAAGAAGAGGCCTTTGCGCGAGCTGACGAGTTAACCGAACGTGCAGCGCTGGCCGGCGCAGTTAATACGCTTAAACGGCTGGAAGACGGCCGGCTGCTTGGCGACAATACGGATGGCATCGGGCTCTTAAGCGATCTGGAACGGCTTGAGTTTATCAAACCTGGATTCCGGGTATTGCTTATTGGCGCGGGTGGCGCTTCACGTGGGGTATTGCTGCCCCTTTTATCTCTGGATTGCGCCGTTACTATTGTCAATCGTACCTTTTCTCGCGCTCATGAACTGGCTACGCTGTTTGCTCATACTGGCAGCGTCCGTGCTTTGGATATAGAAGCATCAGGCAATGAGGAATTTGATCTCATCATTAATGCGACATCCAGCGGCATTGACGGGGACGTTCCTGCAATTCCTGTGAGTTTAATTAACCCTCATGTCTGCTGCTATGACATGTTTTACCAGAAAGGTAGTACGCCTTTTTTATCCTTATGCCAGCAACACGGTGCGACAAAATGCGCTGATGGGTTAGGAATGCTGGTGGCGCAGGCTGCTCATGCGGTGCTGTTGTGGCACGGCATTCTGCCAGATATAACTCCAGTCATTGCCGCTTTACAGAAGGAGTTGAATGCATGAACCAGTCTATTCAGTTTCCTGACAGGGAAGTGTGGGATGAGGCGCACCAATGTATCGCTTTTCCGGTATTAGTAAACGGTATGCAGCTAACCTGCGCCTTAACGTCATTGGTGCTCAAGATGCGTTTTGGTGGGGAAGAACCTACGCAATGGCTGGCCGCATTTCGTGAACATCGCTGGGATCTGGAAGATGAAGCCCAGGTTCTGATTCTCGACCAGCAGGAAGATGCTCAAGGTTGGATCTGGTTTTCCTGAGTCAGGTAGTCACCCTTCCACTTTACATAGTTATTCGCTGAATATATGAGTCCGGCGATTTCCGCCTCCGTCAGGGGGCGTATCTGCTTTACAGGGTTGCCAAAGTAAAGGTAGCCACTCTCAAGGCGTTTATTCTGTGGTACCAGGCTGCCTGCGCCAATCATTATATCGTCTTCTACAATCACGCCATCCAACAGAATCGAACCCATGCCGACCAGCACACGGTTACCGATGGTGCAGCCGTGTAGCATGACCTTGTGGCCGACAGTGACATCATCGCCAATGATAAGTGGATTGCCTCGCGGGTTTGATGAAGACTTATGAGTAACATGTAAGACACTACCGTCCTGGATGTTAGTTCGAGTGCCTATTTCTACATAATTCACATCACCGCGAATCGCGACCAGCGGCCAGATACTGACATCATCAGCTATTCTGACGTCCCCGATCACTACGCTGCTGACGTCGATCATTACCCGTTGACCCGTTTTCGGGAATAACTCTTTATAGCGACGCAAACTGTTGGTCATAGTTACCTCAATAAAATAAGGGAGTGCAAAGACTTTGGGTGCTTTTGGGGCCTCCTGCAACCCTTTATTGTGGTAAAAATTGAACGAATTGCGCAAGAACGCTGCGAAGAGGCGGAAAAAGCATCACATGAAAAAAAAGATCGAAAAAAGGCTTGTGCAAAAAAATGGGATCCCTATAATGCGCTCCCACTGACACGGAATAACGGCTTACAGCCCGCCGGGTCAGCGGGATTCAGCGATGAATGCCGGCAG